>JAFGDU010000105.1 GCA_016931915.1 Actinomycetota bacterium | reverse complement strand
TCGCGTAGGCCGCATAGAGCTGGTCGGACACGACCTTGTGGTCCTCCCTGGTCATGTTCGGCCCTATACCGGCGTTCATGAGCCTGGACAGCGACGCGGACACGTTCACGGGCGGATATATCCCTGCCATGTGCAGCTCCCTCGAGGCCACTATCTGGCCCTCGGTGATGTAGGCCGTGAGGTCCGGGATCGGGTGAGTGATGTCGTCGCCCGGCATGGAGAGGATGGGTATCTGGGTGATGGAGCCTTTCTTGCCCTTGACCTTTCCGGCGCGCTCGTAGAGTGTCGCAAGGTCCGTGTACATGTAGCCCGGATAGCCGCGCCTGCCCGGGACTTCCTCCCTGGCCGCGCCTATCTGCCTGAGGGCTTCGCAGTAATTGGTCAGGTCGGTGAGTATCACAAGAACATGCATATCAAGTTCGAAGGCGAGGTATTCCGCTGTGGTGAGCGCCATCCTGGGTGTGATCAGCCTCTCGATGGCCGGGTCGTCCGCAAGGTTCAGGAAGACTACCGCGCGCTTCAGCGCCCCGGTCCTCTCGAAGTCGTCCATGAAATGCTCCGCTTCCTCATGTGTTATGCCCATGGCCGCGAACACCACGGCGAAATCCTCGCCCGTGCCCAGCACCTTGGCCTGGCGCGCTATCTGGAGCGCGATCTCGTTGTGAGGAAGGCCGCTCCCGGAGAATATGGGCAGCTTCTGGCCCCTCACAAGGGTGTTTGTCCCGTCTATGGTGGATATGCCGGTCTGGATGAACTCCTTGGGGCTTTCCCTCGCATAGGGGTTGATTGCGGAGCCGTTGATGTCCAGCTTCTTCTCGGGTATGACGCGCGGCCCTTTGTCCATGGGCCTGCCCAGGCCGTCGAATACCCGGCCCAGGATGTCCTTGCATACGGGGAGCTCCAGGCTCTTGCCGGTGAAGCGGACGCGGGTCTCGGCTACGTTAAGACCGCTAGTGGTCTCGAAGGACTGCAGGAGCACCGCATCCTCCTCGACCTCGAGCACGTTCCCCAGTCCTATGGAGCCGTCGGGGAACTCCACCTCGACCAGCTCGTTGTACTTGGCGCCCTCCACACCCTCCATGAGGATGAGCGGCCCCACGATCTCCCTCACCGTGATGTACTCCTTGACCATATCTGGGCTCCTTCCGAAAGACCTCTATATGCAGCGGGGTCCCGCCGTCTCTTTAGATTACCTCCGAAGCTCGCGCGGCCATCTGCCTCGCGACCTCCTCCTCCAACGCCGCGAACCTGTCCAGTTCCTCCTCCGGTATGAACTTTGCCCTGGCGATCTCCTCCTGCACGGGAAGCTCCAGCAGATCCTGCACGTCCTTACCCAGCTCCAGCTCGCCCCTGGCCGTCTCGTAGAACCTCATGATCAGCTTGAGGAGAAGGAACTGCTTCTTCAGGGACGTGAAGGCGTCGGCGTCGTCGAAGGCGTTCTGCATCAGGAAATCCTCCCTGAGCATCTTCGCCGTCTCCATGATCAGCCTCTCCTGGTCCGAGAGGGCCTCGACGCCGATGAGGCGTACTATCTCCAACAGTTCGGCCTCGCGCTGCAGTATGCCCATGGCCTCCTCCCGCAGCCTGGCGTAATCGGGATCGACGTTCTCGTCCCAGTATTGCTCGCTCTGCTCCAGGTAGAGGCTGTAACTATTGAGCCAGCTGATAGCGGGGAAATGGCGGGCGAAAGCCAGTCGGTCCTCCAGCGACCAGAATACCTTGACCACGCGCAGCGTGGCCTGGGTCACCGGCTCCGAGAGGTCGCCGCCAGGCGGCGAGACCGAGCCGACGGCGCAGATAGAGCCCTCCCTGCGCTCCTTGCCCAGGCACACCACGCGCCCCGACCTCTCGTAGAAGGCCGCCAGGCGCGTCCCCAGGTAGGCGGGATAGCCCTCCTCGCCGGGCATCTCCTCCAGGCGCCCCGATATCTCGCGCAGGGCCTCGGCCCAGCGTGAAGTGGAGTCGGCCTGCAGCGCCACGTTGTAGCCCATGTCCCGGTAGTATTCCGCCAGGGTGATGCCCGTATATACCGAGGCCTCGCGGGCGGCCACCGGCATGTTGGAGGTGTTGGCAATGAGCACTGTGCGCAGCATGAGTGGCTCCCCGGAATAGGGGTCCAGCAGCTCGGGGAACTCCAGCAGCACGTCGGTCATCTCGTTGCCGCGCTCCCCGCAGCCCACGAAGATGACGATCTCGGAGTTAGCCCACTTGGCTATGGCATGCTGCAGCACCGTCTTTCCCGAGCCGAAGGGGCCGGGCACGCAGGCGGTGCCTCCCTTGGTGATGGGGAAGAAGGTGTCCACTATACGCTGGCCCGTCACCAGGGGCTCGAAGGGAGGCCTCTTCTCGGTGTAAAGACGGGCCTTCCTCACCGGCCACCTCTGTATCATGCTCACCTGCTGCTCGCCATCGGTGGTATCCACCACAGCGATGGTGTCCTCGACCGTGAACTCGCCCTCCTCTATATGGGTGATCTTGCCCTCCACGCCAGCCGGCACCATGACGCGGTGGGTGATGACCTTGGTCTCCTGCACCGTGCCCAGGACATCGCCCGGTTCAACCTCGTCTCCCACGCTGGCCATGGCCCGAAAGCGCCACTTGCGCTCGCGCTGCAGTCCGGGCTCCTCCACCCCGCGCGTGACGTAGTTGCCGTATTTCTCCCTGATAACGTCCAGGGGTCTCTGCACGCCGTCGTAGATGGATGTCAGCAGGCCGGGCCCCAGCTCCACGCTGAGGGGCTCTCCGGTGGATATCACCTCGTCCCCCGGCCCCAGGCCGGCGGTCTCCTCGTAAACCTGTATGGAGGCATTGTCACCGCGCAGCTCGATGATCTCTCCCATCAGGCGGTCCCTGCCTACCTTTACCAGGTCGTACATCTTGGGGTCAGGAAGGCCCCTGGCTATCACCAGGGGACCCGCTACCTTGACTATGCGCCCCTCTTTCATTCCTTACTCCTCATCTTCGTTTTCATCATCATGCCGCGTTGCTACGGTCTCGTTCGCACGTATAAACTCATCCCGGGGCTCCTTACCCTTCCAGGACGGACCCCAGGGCTTTTACCACTCTCTTCTTCACCATGCTCTTACCCAATCCCAACGAACCGCTCACCGTGGGTATCGCCATCACCACCGGAAGGCCCTCGTGGGCGGCAAAATCCGTTATCCTCTCCACCAGCACGTCGTATACGGGCTCGGTGACCATCACCACCGCATATCTCTCCAGCGGGAGCGATTCCCACAGCTCAGGTCCCTCCTCGGGAGAGGAGGCCACGAACGCCTCGGCCCCGATGGCCTTGAAACCCACCACGGAGTCCCAGTCCCCGATCATCGCTATCTTGAGCTTCTCCATTCTCTCTTCCCGTCTCCGGGGCATCCGTGCTGCCCCCCCGTCCAGCGTATCTACTCGATGTACAGCGTCCTCACCATTTTATCGATGGATGAGGGCGATATATTGTGCAGCTTGGCGATGAGGATCATGCGCACCATGAGCGCCTCGTTCTCGCGCGCCCTCAGGTAGGCGAAAACCGGCTCCGCCCCCACCGATATCCTCTTCGTTCCCTTGACCATCTCCATCAGCCTGTCGTCACTCCTGCGGTCGAAATCGGTCAGCCTCACTACCTCGTCCGCATCCTCGACCATCTCCAGCAGCTTGGAGTAGTACAGGTTCGCCTCCAGTTTCTTCATCATCACTTCGGGGGCATCTTCGTACAGGTCGACAAGGTCAGCTGCGGAAACGAAACCCCCTGCGACCAGTGCCGCCGCGACGAAATCCCTCTCCTTGGCGAGCAGGCGCCCCCGGAGCACCAGCTTGAGGTTGGCCAGGTCGATGGAGGCGCGGGCGTAATCGACGAT
>JAFGDU010000104.1 GCA_016931915.1 Actinomycetota bacterium | reverse complement strand
TCGCTTCGCTGCGCTCGCGATGACGGAGGGAGCCGCACGCGGTACCTTCTTTAAAGTGATTTCTTCGCTGCGCTCGCGATGACGGAAAGCCAGGCCCAGCCCAGAAGCGTTGGAGGTTACAGGTCTCTGCGGGAGGCGAATGAGGAGATGGAGACGCGGAAGATGGAGCCCCCGCCTTCCCGAGGTTCGTACCAGATGCGTCCGCCGTGTGCGTCAACGATACGCTTACCGATATAGAGCCCCAGTCCGAGGCCCGGGCCGGAGTGGTGAAGCACTTCCTCGCTCTGGAAGAAACGGTCGAAGATCTTGCGCCTTTTCTCATGGGGTATCCCGGCCCCACGATCGAGAACCGAGACCAGTATGTCCTCGTTTCTGGCCTCACCCCTAACCTCTATAGAAGCATGCGGCGGCGAAAACTTGACCGCGTTGTCCAGGAGGATGATGAGCAGGCGGGCGAACTGATCGGGGTCCACCATAACCCTGCCCAATGCCTCCTCTACGCTCACCTCGAAGCGGGCCTCCCCCAGCCTGGCCTCCATCTCAGCCACCGCCGCGTGGATGAGGGGGGACAGCTCCTCCTCCCTCTTTTCCAGGGCCAGCGGTCCGCGCTCGATACGGGATACGTCCAGCAGATCGTCGACCACACCGGTCAGCTTTGCGGCGCCCCTGACGATAGCCCCGAGTGAGCTTATCAGCTCCCCTTTATCCATCTCCTCGCCATATTCCTCCAGGGTTACGGCATATCCCTGCATCAGTGTGGCGGGATGGCGCAGCTCGTGGGCCGCGATATCAAGGAAATCCCTGAGCTGGGCCGCCCTCGCCTCCAACTCCAGTTCGTAGCTCTTCTTGTCGCTGATATCCACGATGGAGGCGACGCTCTTACCGATGCCGGGCAGAACGCTTACGTTGATGATGGTGTTGAGGACGCGCCCGTCGCGGCGAACGGTGCGGGCTTCGTATCTCGCCGGCCCCCGCATCTCCCCCTCGAGGAGCAGCAGCGAGTGGCGCCTGACCAACTCCCAGTCCTCGGGATGGACGAATTCCATATATTTCTTCTTGCCCACCACTTCGTCGCGCTTGTATCCCAACAGCTTCTGTATCTCCTGGTTGGCATCGACGATGGTGCCGTCCAGCCCGATGATGACCATGGCGGTGCCGGTCGATTCGAAGGTAATGCGGTAATCTTCCTCACTCTCCTGCAGCGAGGAGACCAGCATCGCGCGCTCTATCGCCTGGCCTATCTGGCTGGAGAGTATCTCGAGAGCGTCCATCGTATATACAGGCAGATCGTGTAAGGAATGCGATGCCGTGATGATGCAGCCGATCACGCGCCCCTCGGACTTGATGGGAAACGCGGCGTGCGCTTGCAAGCCCTCTTTATCCAGTTCGACTCCGGCGGAGTCCGACTTATAGCCTGTGGAAAAGATCGGCTCTCCCGCTGCGATCAGCCTGGCATTGTCGGAATCCGCCTCTATATGGAGAGCCACCGCAGCGAATTCCTCCGAAACCCCCCCATGGTGAACGAGGTCAAAACCACCGCTTTTCGAGTTCACCAGATATATTCCCCCGCTTTCCATGCCGGAGATGTCGAGGACTGCCCCCAGTGATATTTCCAGCGCCTCCTCCAGGCTGCCCGCTGCGCCCAGTCTGATGGCCATGTCCCGCTGTACCTCGGTCAGCCTCTGCCCCCGTTTTCGCTCGGTTATATCGCGGATGACGGCGATTACCTCTTCCTCGAGGGCAGGCAGTATCCTCGCCTCGTACATCCTCTCGCCTTCGGGTGTCTGCAGCGAGTATTCAAAGCTCAGCGTCGTTTTGTCACGGCTCACCTCTTTTATTGCTTCCCCCGTCCTCTCTCCCAGCTCCGGCGGAAGCGTGTCCTGCACCTTCTTGCCCATAAATACCTCAGGTGGCGCGTAGAGGAAAGTCGAACCGCCAGCCCGATAATCGAGGACGGTGCCGTCCGCGCTGAAACGGAAATAGAGGTCGGGGAGGGCTTCCAGGATCGATTCCATATCGTAGTTTCTCTGGCGCAGCTCCTCCTCCACGATCCTGCGTTCGGTGATATCACGCGAGTTGATGACCATACCCTCGACGTCGGGGTCGTTGAGGAGGTTATAGGCGCTCGCCTCGTGCAGGCGCCATGACCCGTTAGCGTGCCTGATCCTTACCTCTGCATACCTGTTTATCCCGGGGCGCGCCATGGCATAATCGATGGCCCTGCGCGCACCTGCGGCGTCATCCGGGTGGATGAAGTCCATGATGCTCTTCCCGATCAGCTCCTGCTGCCTGAACCCGAGCAGGCGTTCCACGGAAGGTCCGACATAGACGATCCTGGAATCAGGCCCCAGCACCGTCACCAGGTCCAGGGCGTTCTCGATGAGCATGCGGAAGAAGCCCTCGCTGATGGCCAGCGCCTCCCGTGCCCGGCGGCGCTCGGTGATGTCAACGCCGACGCCGATGGCTATGCCGGGCTTTCCCTTCCCGACATCGACGCTGCCCACGCACCACGATATAAGCCTCTTGCCCCCATCCTTGGTGTTCATGAAATAATCCATGGGGCCTACGGGCTCGCCCTCCCAGAAATCCTCCAGCATCCCCATGACGGAGTCGCGCTCCTCGTCGGGGTTGAAGAAATCCCAGAAGTACCTGCCGACGACCTCTTCCTCGCGAAAGCCGCTCACCCTTTCGCAGGCCGGGTTTAAAAAGATAATGCGCCCCTCCCCGTTCACCCCTATCAGCAGCAGATCGGTGCTGTTGAAAATGGCCTCGAACGGAATGTCCTTGCGTTTTTTCATCCTTTTTCCCCTGATGTGCCAGTTGCCTTTCTTCCCCCTATATATATTAACCGTCATTCGTCTACTCTGCATGGATAACGAGGATGTAGTGGTATGGGAAAGATGAGGCGGGGTACATATATGGCAAGGAATGGGGTCAGCCGTTCAATCGACACAAAGGGTCAGGTGTACACAGCCATGGTTGGCGATAATCTCTTTGCGGCCGTTATAGGGTCAGCCGTTCAATCGAGATGTACTCTACGGGTATCAGGCCGGGACATCAGGAAACGTCCAGGCGCTGACACGCCGGATGATAAGGTCGGGCGTAAACGGCCACGGTGGCGATGATCCCCCGCTGGCTGTAATGTAGGTAATGATGTCGACACAACAAGATGAAACATGGAGGAACGAACATGAGCAATGGGCACGCAGGATTTATCAAGAAGGCAAGGGAGATACTGGAAGGGCGCTCCGGACTGGATGACATCGAGGATTACCGGGCGCTCCTGTGCGAGGACTGTGCTTTCTATCACCACGGCGAGGAGGAGAACGAGGAATGCGGCAGCTTCCTGCTGCTCAAGGCGCTGCTGGAGCGGGACGCATTCGACCTGGAGAGAGCCCTGCGTGAGCTCGAATAACGGCGACGCTGCCAGCAAACGTTACCTGGGGCTGGGCGAGGGTTTTTTCCTCAAACAGCTCGAGGAACCTTGTGTCTATAACGCCTACGACGATGAACTCTACGAACTCTCCCCTGAGGCGTTCGCGTTGCTCGTCCGCTGCGACGGTACCCACAGCGTGGCCGAGCTTGGTCCCGAGGAGGAGTTCCTCACGTACTGCCTGGAGGAAGGAGTGCTCGCGGCCCTGGACGAGCCGCGGCCGCGGACCGTGCGGGTGGGCAGCAACGAGGAGCCTTCCCTGCGCTACCTGATGATGGAGGTGACCGACCGCTGCAACCTGCGCTGCCTCCACTGCTACCTGGGCGATGCCGGCTCCGCGGACATGGAATGGGATACGGCCAGGGGTGTGCTTGATGATTTCGACGGCATGGGAGGCCTGCGCCTCATGATCACCGGGGGAGAGCCCCTGCTCTACCCCCACTTCGAGTCGCTGAACCGTGAGCTCGCGGACCGGACCTACCGCAGCGTGCTCATCACCAACGGCACCCTCCTGGACGAGCGGGACCTACGGGGACTGAACTTCCGCGAGATCCAGTTCTCCATCGACGGGCTGGAGGAGGGGCACGACTACCTGCGTGGAAGGGGCTCCTACCGCAAGGTCATGGGGGCGGTGGAAAAAACGCTGGCCGCGGGCATAGACGTCTCGGTGGCCACGGTCATCCACTCCTATAACCTGGGCGAACTGCCGCGGCTGGGAGAGACGCTCCTCGCCATGGACGTGGCATCCTGGACCCTGGAATATCCGGTGGAAGCGGGACGCATGGAGGAGCACCGCGAGCTGGTGCCCGCTCCCGAGGCCGCGGCACCCCTCTTCGAGATGGAATGGGGTTGGGGCGCACACGAGGGCGCCGAGGGATATGCCTGCGGCGCCCATCTCGCCAACGTGGAGCCGGGGGGACGGCTGGTGAAGTGCGGCTACTACCGGGGGGAGAGCGGCGGTCACGTAGGTGCGGAAGGGGGTCTGCGGCAGGCCTGGCTCGGGCTGCCCAAGATGAGGATGGAGGGGGTGTGCGCCGGCTGCGATGCGCTGGCCGAGTGCGGTGGCGGGTGCCGCTTCCGGGCCGAGCTGATGACCGGCTCCGCGAACGGGCCCGACCCCCTCATGTGCGCCCGCATGGGCAAACCCTGGCGCTAGCCTGGGGTCAGCCGTTCAATCGACACATAGGGCCAGGTGTCCACATCACTTACATCCAGAATATACATACACTGAAGTACGGATAACGCTCGTGAATACCGGTTGACGGTTGTTGTTTATCGGTCTTTACGGCTGTGTATAATAATATTAAGTACTACACTACCAAGGAGGTGGTGAGATGAGGATCACGAAGATCCCCAGGCGCAAGGGCGGCACTTGCAAGTGCAATAAGAGCTGCGGCTAGCACGCCCGAGCATTGAGGGGGCCTGCGGGCCCCCTCATTCCATAGGGTATGCCGTTCAATCGAAACCAAGTGTCAGGTGCTCACAAACCGCATTATGTCAGAAATCAACAGTGGCATTACCATTCAATGCAATAAGGATTTCCTCTATTGCTCTGCTTAAATCTTCATTCGATTTGCTGTTCCCTTGCATCCCCTTTATTATCCGTCTATAGCTTTCCGAAACCCCGGTCCGGCCGATATCACCTAGGAATCCCGCGATTTTGGCATTTGAAGAGTATGTATGGCAACGTGCCAGATAAACGAAGGCATTTCGAGCCTCTCTATGGGTTGTCTTCTCTTCTATTGTCGTTATCTTGAGATTAGAAACTCCATAATGATCACATACAGCCTGGAATAACTCCTTTAAAGAGACATCCTTTAAAAGCATGCCTCTGGAAGTGATACCACTTTCTGCGATTGATGCCTCGTGTTTTGAGACCGCTTCCTTGACGAAGTCATCGTTCCCCAGTATCGATTGGGCAACGACTTTTTCGTATGGATATTCGTATTCCTTATCAAGGTCTTGTTCGACAAATTCCCTGTATGCCGTCATCGCGTCTCTCGAGTCTGCTCCAAAAAAATCCTTAACCCAGTCAACACTCATCCACTTTGGAGTGCCCCTGACATCGCAGAAGTACATATAACTCGACCATTTATATTCTGAAGGTGATGAAACCAATGCTGCTTTTATTGGATTGCGGTGTATGTACTTGCTGACGGTTAACAGGTATTCCTCCGTACTGACCAGAATAGCCTTATACCTACCTGCGAATATATGCCCTCTCTTCTCTTTCTCCCTGAATAGATAGCTTGCATATGACGAAAGGAGAAAGTGCATGAACTGCGGCAAGTTCTTTTCCCGAGTCTGGACAAGAAGATGGTAGTGATTGCCCATCAGGCAATACGCGAAGACTCCGACATTATATTTCTCGGCTCCCTTTATCAGTTGTCCGAGGAAGTATTCCTTGTCTTGATCCTTGGCCAGAATATAATCGCCCAGATTACCTTTGGAAATAACATGATATACTGCATCTTTAAACAGAATCCTTAATGGTCTGACCATAATACTATATAATTATAATAACTTATATAACATAGTCAATAGCGTATACTATCTTCAGCCTAGTGGTGAACGAAACATGTGTACACCTGACCCTATGTGTCGATTGAACGGCTGACCCCAGGTTCTTCAATTAGGATGTGCCAGTATTTCTTGGGCATGCAGCTCTTCTGCAGGCGGGAGTTGCGCCTTTCGGATACGGCGATGGTCTTGAAATACATCCTCCACAGCTCCTGGCAGAGTTCCTCCTCCCCGCTGAAGCGCGGATCGAATCCCGGCAGATCGCAAAACGCCAGCTCTCCACCCACACAGAAAGCGGCCTGCTCCCGGTCCAGGTCGTGGATTATCCAGTCCTGGTCACCCAAGCGGCCTACGAAATACCGGGCAACCTTGTAGAGCACATTGCAACGCGACTGTAAGGGAGCATAGTACGCACCGCTGTCCAGCTGGCGGAAGCGGAGGAACCCACGCATGCGGTGGGCCTCCCGCCCCGTGCACCTGCTCATCCTGTGCACGGCGTGCACGTGCTCGTCGCCCAGGCGGGCATCGACGTCGGTCCCCTGCTCCCACCCCAGGTGCAGGTAACGGTAGACATGGTACTCGGCCCCATCCATCTCCGACAGAAAGGCGTTGAAGACGTTGCGCAGGGCACGGGGCGATATGCGCTCATAGATATCGGCTGAGAGCGACTCCGCCCGCTCTATATCCGTATGCACGTATACGGTCTCAGCAAGAAGGCTTTCCTGCAGCGCACTGCCTTCCGCCCTGATATCCTCGGGATCCTCCCGCACCTCCCGCAGCATGTGAAGGGTGGTGAGCAGCCCCTGGAAGCTGCCGTCGTAGACGAAGATGCACGGCATGATCAGAGCTCCCCACTCGCACTGGTGAGGGCATCCTCCACGCCCGGCAGCACGCCGCTTCCAGCAAAGAGGGACAGCTGGTCCGACTGCCTGGCCTTCCCGGCAGCGGGCCGGTACAGGCTGCTGATATTGCGCCTGATCTCCTCATCCTTCACCCTGTTGCCGGAGTAGTACCTGCCGCGGCAGGTGATGAAGTAGCGGGCGCGCTTGAGCACCACCCCGATTTTCTTCAGATCGCCGAAATCAAGGGAATGGACGCGGCGGGCGTAGACGATCCTCTTCGCCGACTTCACCCCCAGGCCGGGCACGCGCAGCAGTGTATCGTAGTCTGCCCGGTTCACCTCCACGGGGAAGAACTGCGGGTTGCGCAGGGCCCAGCCCGACTTGGGATCGAGCTCCTCGTCCAGCTGGGGATGGTCTTCGTCCAGGATCTCCCCAGAGGTGAAATTGTAATGGCGGATAAGCCAGTCGGCCTGGTAGAGGCGGTGTTCGCGCAGGAGGGGCGGATCCTCCAGGCCGGGCAGGCGCGGGTCGTCGGACACCGGCACGAAGGCGGAGTAATATACCCTCTTCAGCCCATACCTGCCATACAGCCCCTCCGCCAGCCTGACGATGCGCAGATCGCTCTCGGGCGTGGCTCCCACGATGAGCTGGGTGCTCTGGCCCGCCGGCACGAAGGCCGGCGCCTTCCTGAAGCGCTTCCGCTCCTCCCGGTTACAGGAGATGTTCTCCGCCACGTCCCCCATGGGGCCCAGGATATCCTCCTTCTTTTTATCCGGCGCCAAGAGGCGCAGGCTCCTCTCGGTGGGCAGCTCGATATTTACGCTCATGCGGTCGGCGTAGGCCCCCGCCCGCCTGATGAGTTCCGGGCTCGCGCCGGGGATGGCCTTGATGTGGATATAGCCCCTGAAGCCTTCCTCCTCCCTCAGCTTGCTGGCCGTGAGCAGGAGGCGCTCCATGGTGTAGTCCGGGCTTACCCATACCGCGGAACTCAGAAAAAGGCCCTCGATGTAGTTGCGCCGGTAGAAGTCCATGGTCAGGTCGGCCAGTTCCTGCGGCGTGAAGGACGCTCGCGGCCGCGAGACGGAGGCGCGGTTGGCGCAATAGGCGCAATCGTAAACGCAGTGGTTGGAGAAGAGGATCTTGAGGAGAGATATGCATCGCCCGTCGTCTGACCAGCTGTGGCAGACACCGAAACTGGAGCAGTCGCCCAGCTTCCCGCCGCGGCCCGGCCTGCGGACCCCGCTGGAAGCACAGGAGACATCGTAGCGCGCCGCGCCCCCCAGAATCCTCAGCTTCTCCTCGATGTCCACGCTCTACTTGCGCCTCCGTTTCACTACACACTTGCCCATTGTCAGTATGAACGGTGGCGGTGACATGCATGGAAGAGCCAGCCCGTCTAGCCTCCGCCCTTCCTCACAAGGCCGGTGTAATTGACACGGCAGGCGGGTAATATAGAGGTGCGCGCCTGTGGGCCGATGAGAGATCGAGGGGGACTGGATAGACGAGGGGGTGGTGATGCCGCCTGCAAGAAGCGACCTCTTCAGCATCGGGGAGTTCTCTCGGGTAAGCAAGATGAGCGTGAAGACGCTGCGCTTCTACGACGAGCGCGGATTGTTCAAACCCGGCCATATAGACTCTAAGAGCGGCTACCGCTATTACAGCTCGGCCCAGCTTGCCGAGGCCAACCTCATCCGCCTTCTGCGCTCCCTCGAACTGCCGCTGGAGGACATCCAGCTCTTCCTCAGAGAGCGCGATCCGGAGGCACAGCGTGCCCTGCTGGAGTCACACCGCGAGGGGCTGGAGAGGCGGCTGGAGGAATACCGCTCCATCGTCTCCTCCATCGAGCGCCTGGTCGCAGCCGGAGGACACGAGCTGAGCAGGCAGGTGGGCCTCAAGGAACTCGCCGCCCAGTTCATCATGGGCGTGCGTTTCAACACCACCTACGAGAAGCTGGATGATGCCATCGGCCTCGCCTTCGGCGAGATCTTCGCCCTGCTGGGGGAGAAGGGAGAATTCCCGGCGGGCCCTCCCCTATCCATCTACTACGGCGAGGAGTGGGACGAGAGCAACATCGAGATGGAGCTCTGCGTGCCGGTGATCCGCCCCATAGGTGGAAGGGACCGTGTCAACGGCAGGGAGCTTCCCGGCGGCCTCGTGGTATCGACCCTGCACATGGGCCCATACCACGAGATCGCGGAAGCCTACCAGGCCCTGGAGCTGTGGGCAAAGGAGCAGGGGTACGTTTACACGGGCCCTCCGCGGGAGGTATACCTGGTTGGACCGGACCAGGTGGACGACGAGGCGGACCTGCGCACCGAGGTAATGTTCCCTCTTAGTAAGTCACACAAGTCTTAAGTCTGAGGCCTGAAGTCTGAAGTGGTTGGAAGTCAGAGAAAATGGGGGTTGACTCTCCCCCTGGGGGAGGCCTGATGCTCGGGGTGAAGGCCAGAGCGCGGATGAAAGGAGAGTGACGTGGAAAGGAAGATAGAGCTGCAGGAGCGACCCGCACAGATAGTGCTGGGAAAGTGGTATCGCACCTCCATGGCCAAGATCGCGGATGACATCGGAGCCGGCTACGGAGCCATCTTCGGCTACCTGGGCGAGTTGGGTGAACCACCCGCCGGCATGCCCTTCGTTCTCTACTTTGGCGACATGGAGGAATTCAACCTCGAGGATTTCGAGATGGAGGTCTGCGTCCCCGTGAGCCGCATGCTGGAGGGAAAGGGCGATGTCGCAGCCAGGGAGGTCCCCGGAGGCCTGGCGGCGGTGACCATTTACAAGGGTCCTTATGACGGTGTAGAGCCGGCCTACAACGACCTAGACGCCTGGATCAAGGAGAACGGCTACCAGTACGCCGGTCCCGCCCGCGAGACGTATATGAACGATCCCAGCCAGGTGCCGGAGTCAGAGCTGCTCACCGAGATCTCCATCCCCGTCGCCAAGGCCTGAAGCCGGATCCCGGGACGGAGGAGGACGACAACATGGCGGTGATGGAATATACCATGAGGCCGATAGGGTACGTGCGATCAAAGGACGGTGCCTTTCGCATAGAGATCGCAGGCGAGTATCTGCCTGCCCTTAAAGAGCTGGACACGTTCAGCCATATAAACGTGTTCTGGTGGTGCCACCTGCACGACGGCGAAAACGACAGAAAGAACCTCATATGCAAACAGCCCTACAGGAAAGGCCCGCCGGAGATAGGGGTGTTCGCCACCCGCTCCGAGTTCAGGCCCAATCCGATAGCCCTTACCACGGTATCCGTATTACATATAGACCACGAAAACGGGATCATCTTCATCCCCTATATAGATGCGGAAGAAGGCACTCCCGTGATGGACTTGAAACCGTACCAGCCGTCCATCGACAGGGTCAGGGATGTATCCGTGCCGGACTGGTGCGAACACTGGCCCGAGTGGTATGAGGATTCGGCAAGCTTCGACTGGGAGTCCGAATTCACTTTCAGCGCTTGAGGGCGGCGCAAGAGAAGGTTCACCCGCCGGCGACGCCCGAAGCCGCAGTGGCCGAACGTAGAGAGGATAAGGAGACGCCCACCCCGGTGACCATGAGGGGTGGCCGTCTCCTTGGCTTTGATATAAAGTCATGTGAGACGGGCGGCGGGAACGGAGGAACGGCATGGGCCTCGTGGATGAGATCAGGAACGCGGCGGGAACGGAATTGTTCGGGGTGGCGGACGCCAGGGCCTACGGGGATAAAGCTCCGCCCGGGCACCGTCCGGCCGAGTACTTGCAGGATGCCCGTTCCGTAGTGCTCCTGGGCATGCGCATGCTGGACCTTCCCCTGGACGAGCTTCCCGCCACGCGCAAGGAATATACCGTCAACTTCCACATGGCCAACACCAGGCTCAATCACGCGCTCTTCGACGCGGCGGGACTCCTGCAGGACCGGGGACACAGGGTATTTCCCGTACCCTACCTGGAGATGCCGGGATGGAACCTGGAAAAGCGGCCGGCCTGGCTCATCAGGCTGCTGCGCCATCTCACCACTGTCCCCAGGGTGCACGATCTGCTCAACGCCAGGGTGCTGTGGGAGAACCTCTCCTTCCGGCACATGGCCGTGGAGGCCGGCCTGGGGGAGATCGGCGTCAACAACCTCCTGCTCCACCCCGAGTACGGCGCCCGGGTGCGTTTCGTGGCCCTGCTCACCGACGCCGAACTCCCGGCGGGAGAGCCGCGCGAGGCGGTCCTGTGCCGGCCCGAGCGCTGCGGATACGCCTGCGTCAAGGCATGCCCGGTGGGAGCGCTGAGCGAGGACGGGCGCGGGACGGACAAGGCAACGTGCCTCAAGTACTACATCAAGCTCGGGCTTCCGGGGATGAACGG
>JAFGDU010000103.1 GCA_016931915.1 Actinomycetota bacterium | reverse complement strand
TACGTCCACGCGGGAGGCCCCATCGTGGCGGAGAGGGCGGTATATTTCGGCAAGGGATACATCAACGGCGGTCATGCGGGCATGGGTATAAGCGAGTTGTCTTCTCGATGGTATTTCTCCGAGGGATGTACCGGAGATCTCTTCGAGACATATCTGCTTATCGGCAACGCGGGAGACGAGGACGCCCTGGTCGATATCGACTACTATATGCCGGACAGCAGCATCAACTGCAGGTACCTGGTGAAAGCACGCGCAAGGACCACCATCAGCATCAACGCACAGCCCGGACTGGATGGCAAGGACGTATCCTGCACGCTGCGCGCCGACCACCCTCTGTTCGCCGAGAGGGTTGTCTATTACGACCTGGACAGCCGCAGGGGAGGCCATGCCGCCTGTGGTGCAACGGCGCCGTCCCGGTACTGGTATTTCGCCGAGGGTTATTGCGACGGCGCTTTCGATACCTACTTCCTGCTCTCCAATCCCGGTTTCACTCTTGCGCGAGCGGAGCTGAGCGTCGCATGCGAGGACGGCTCCACCTCCGTTTACGCATACGAAATCCCGGCCCAGCGTCGCATCACGATCCACGCGGACGATCTGCCCGGCCTGGCAAGGGCCGCGTTCTCCGCCCGCATCAGCTCGGACGTACCCGTGGTGGCAGAGCGGGCGATGTATTTCGCGATGCCGCGTTAATCTTCGCATTTCAACATCCGAAAGAAATGATATGAACACAAAGGCACACAAAGGAGGGAGAATGATAAGGAAGGCGTTGCTGCCGTCACTGCTGGCGTTGCTGGTGGCGGTCATGGCTCCAGCTGTTGCTATCGCCGGAGGCGGGAACGAGCTGCGGGAACCGGCAGGCCTGCGCGTCCTCGCGAGGCCTGAGGATGCCGGCAGACAGATCTCCTTGACCTGGGACACGGTGGAGAAAGCCTTCGGATACAACGTTTACCGCTCAGATACGGAGGGCGGGCCTCTCACGCAGGTCGGGGGCAAGGCGGCCGATTCCTTCCTCTATTACCCGGTTTTTATTGACTACGACGTCGAGCCTGGAAGGGCGTATTATTACGCGGTTACAACCGTGGACGCAGAACTCAATGAGAGCCCCGCTACGGAACGCGTTTTCGCGTATCTAGAGCCCGCCGCAAGGGCGGCAAGCGGCGCCAAGAAGATCGTATGTTCCCTCACCGATCAGCGCCTGTATTTCTTTGCGGGGGATCAGCTGGTCAACGTAACGCGCTGCTCGACGGGCCTCAATAACCGCACTCCCGCGGGTAGCTTCCGTATCCTGGGGCACTACGGCACCAACGTGGGACTGGGGGGTGCCGTATGCGATTACTGGATGTCTTTCACCTCGGCACACGGCATGCACTCCTGGCCTCGTGGCTCGCGCAGCTATGAGACGGGGCTGGGCTCCCCGGCGTCCCACGGCTGTATCCGCCAGCATCCGATGGAGGCTTACTGGCCTTATTACTGGGCTCCCGACGGCACTCCCCTCGCCATCACCTACGCCTCTCTCTCGCGCAGGATAATATCCGGGTGCCACTCTTCCGCGGGCGCGCCCGGTCTGTCCGAGGAATGGTACTTCGCCGAAGGCTACACTGCGGAGGCCTACGATACCTACCTCCTTCTCAGCAACCCGGGCGAGAACGGCGTAGACGCCATGGTCTACTTCTACAAGGAAAGCGGAGAGGTCGTGGAACAGATCTGCGGCATCGCACCGCATTCGCGCTATACGCTCACGGTGGACGACGTCACGGGAATGGATGCGACGGCCTTCTCCATACGTGTCAAGGCCAGCGGGCCCATCGTGGCCGAACGGGCCATGTACTTCTCCGCCGGGAACAGGACGGACGGGACGGTCTCGCTGGGTGCTACCCGGGCCTCTGCCGATTGGTATTTCGCCGAGGGGTACACGGCCGAGAACTTCGACACCTACCTGCTCCTGGCCAATCCCGGGGATGACCCGGTAAACGCATGGGTGTATTTCTTCCTGGAGGGTGGGGGGATGGTGGACTACGTGTTCTGGGTGGGTCCGCACTCACGTTTCACCATGCCCGTGGACGCCTTCCCGGTGGTCGGAGCCGCCTCCTTTTCCATGCAGGCGCATGCAGACGGACCCATCGTGGCGGAGAGGGCCATGTATTTCGACAAGGGATATATCAAGGGAGGGCATGCCAGCGTTGGAGCTGCACAGACCTCCCAGAGCTGGTATTTCGCCGAGGGTTGCACGCGCCGTTTTTTCGAGAGTTATGTGATGGTGTGCAATCCCGGCGATGAGGACGCCTTTGTAACCATGGACTTCTACCTCAACGAGGGGAGCTTGAGGCACGAGTACCTGGTGGCGGCGCACAGCCGCGCGACCGTGCCCATCTCCTCCCAGGGAGGCCTGGACGATACCGAGATGGCGTTCTCCGTCTATGCCGACCACCCCGTGGTGGCCGAGAGGTCGGTGTATTACGACCTGGACAGCCACCGGGGAGGGCACGCGGCCCTGGGTTCTCCCGTGGCTTCACCTGGCTGGTATTTCGCGGAAGGGTACACGGACAACGCCTTTGATACTTATTTACTCCTGTCCAATCCTTCCTTCCAACCAGCCCACGTGGAGGTGGTCTTCCAGCGTGAGGACGGGTCGGTCTTCGGCCAGGGTTACCTGGTTCCGGCGCAGCGGCGAGTCACCGTCAGCGTGGATTCGCTTCCCGGGCTGGACCGCGCCTCTTTCTCCACTACGGTCGTATCCGACGTGCCCATCATGGCGGAGCGTACCATGTATTTCGTGATGACCAGGGGATATTAAGCGAAGCAGCAGGAGAAAAGGAACGAGCACGGATCAAGCGCGCCGGTAATCTTCGTACAGGCTTTCGCTCCTGTTGACGTAGCTTTCCATGTCGAACTTCCTGCGCAGCCCTTCCCGGCTCAGGTAGCGCAGTTTGCCCAGGACCTCTCGCTCCTTCCAGGCGCGGTCGTGCTTGCCGAAACACCAGAGAACGCCGGTATAACCGTTGGGGTCCCTCCCGTCCAGCTCGTACCTGTCGTTGAGATGAATAGCCGCCTTGTATGCTTCATGCGGGCTCCGGCTCCATGCGATGAACTTCTTGCCCCAGTACATGCGCATATAGTTGTGCATCCTGCCCGTGGCCACCATCTCCTTCTGCGCCGCGTTCCAGTAGGGGTCGTGGGTACGTGCCCCCTCCAGTTCCCGCAGGGAGTAATGGAACTCGCGCCGGTCCCCGGCGTGCTCCCGCAGCGTGGTCAGGGCCCAGGCCGGGAGCCCATCCAGGGAATCGTAGGCGGGATTGTAATAGACGAAATTGACGCTCAGCTCCCTGCGTACGATCAGCTCCTCGAGGAAGGATTCCACGCCCGGCCCCCCGGCTGCCCTTGCCTCCAGGGCTACGTGCAGGGGTGATATCTGTCCGAAGTGAAGATAGGGGCTCAGGCCCGAACCCAGGTCCAGGCCGGGATCGTTCCGTTTATGCGCGTAGAGTTCAAGCCCATCCTGCAGGAAGGCCTGCAGCCTGGCCTCGGCATGGGATAGACCACCGCGCGCTCCCTCGGCCTGCGGTACCCCCCTGTCTATGTCCAAGCTGTCCAGGACTTCCTCGGGATATGAGAGGTCGATACCCTCTATGTCCATACCCAGAGAGCTCTTGACAGGCTGGATCTCAGGCAAGGGTGCGAGATAGCGCTCGAGCTGGCGGGCTATCTTAGGCCTGAAGGTAGACGCGGCGTACTCCTCTTTCGGTGAGGCCACCTCCAGGGGGACCACGACATCGCTTTCTACCTGGACCAGCGGGCAATCCATGCGCGAAGCCGCCGCCTCTCTCCACTGCCGCTGGTGCCTCAGGTAACCGCGGTCCACAACGACGAGGGAAGCATCGCGGGAGAGCTCCAGGGCGCCCTTCTGCGGCGATTTTACACGCGCTACGAGCCTGATGCCCATGTCGGCCAGCCCCGCCTGGGTTTCGGCCAGCCCCTCCAGCATGAAACGGTAATGGCGCTGGTTGGCCGAGGGATAGGATGTGGTGAGGCCGAAGAAGACCACGAGGGGTTGACCGCGCTCGTTCGCTGCGGTCGCGGCGTAGGCCAGGGCATGGTTGCTGAAAGCCCTCTGCGAGGCCTGCATCCAGTAGAGTACGTATGCTCCCCGCCGGGGTGCCTTGCGGTTGAGGGCCTTGACCCTTTCGTCTTCGACCATGGCGTCACCCCTTTTTCGTGGGGATTCTACAGGTCCCTGCCCTTGCCCGAATCGCTTATGAAAGCGAGCTCCTCGGGATAAGGGTAGAAATAAGACTGCTGCCGGAGGTAGGACTGGTCGAAACGGACGATCCAGGAATTGACGATGCTGATGACGGCGCTGAGCGGTATGTTTCCTGCCCGGTATCTCTCCAGGGCCTCCAGGAAATAGCCTTTCTCGCGCGGGGCGATGTCCTTGGAGAAGTAGCCCAGGGCATGCATGAGTACGTTGATATTCGAGGTATAGCGCGGGGTCTTCGAGAGAGCCCTGGCGAGATGGTCGCGGTAGAGTGGGATGAGCTCCTTCACCTTCAAGCGCTCGCTGTTTGCGACTATCCGTCCCAGCAGCTTCAACTCGGACTGATTGTAGGCCATGAGCAGCAACTTGTTGCTGGCTTGGAAGTCTACGAGGTCCCGCATGGCACCGGATCTCGCCGCGGCGCGGAAGCGAGCCATGGCGAAGAGGCGCGTGAGGAAGTGTTCCCTGATGCGGAAGTTCTTGAGCCGGCCCTCCGATTCCACGGCGAGGTCCGGAAATGCGGCGAGCACCGCGCCTCCGAAGAACCCGGGCCCCTTGTCCATGGCCCCGGATTTACCTCCCGCGGGGTAGATCTTTACATCGCCGGGTCCACACGAGGGGGAACGGGCCTTGAGAAGAAAGCCGTCGACCGTACCCAGAGCACCCAGGAAGGTCTCGCAGAACGAGAGCATCTCGCGGGTTACGTCCCTTCCCGTGGCGGGTTGCACCAGGCTCAGTTCCCCCCGCGAGGATTCGATATGTATGGGGTCGCGAGGCACCCCCAGGCCGATCTCCTTCTCGGGGCATACCGCCTTGAAGTCGACATGGGGGGCCAGTTTGTCCACGAACTCGTCGTTTATTATCTCGCCGTTCCAGCGGCAGTGCTCGAAGCCGAGGCACTTGCTTATTACCACCACGGGCTTGATATCACCAGCCACTTTCCACCTTCCAATCGAGCGATGGAGACCGCACGGCGGCCATGAATATTCGCTTGAGAAAGGATGCCGGATTCAGCCGAGAGTCGTACGGTTACGCCCCTCTTGCTTGCTCCGGTACATGAGCTCATCCGCCCTTCTCACGATGCTCTCCACGCTGTCTGACTGCAGCGCCAGCGTACCGCCTATGGAAACAGTGACGCGTATGTTCTGGGAATCCCAGGTGATACTGGATTGCTCCACCATCCTGCGGAGCTTTTCGGCTACGGAGAGCAGGCTGCCGGAGTCCACGTTGATTATGAGGGCGAGGAACTCCTCGCCGCCCCACCTGCTTACAAGGTCGAATGACCTCAAGCTGTTGGACAGGGTCCTCGCGGTCATGCGCAGCACGTCATCTCCGACTTCGTGGCCGAAGAAGTCGTTTACCGTCTTGAAATCGTCGATATCGATGAAGAGTATGCCGAAGGGCCAGCCGTACCTATCCTGCTCCGCCAGTCTGAACTTGAGGTTCATCTCGGCGTAACGCCGGTTGCCCACCTCCGTCAGCGGATCCAGGAGAGCGATCCTCTGCAGTTCCTCGATGGCCTGTTTGGAGATCACGCGAGGCGTGTTGTCGCTGAATACCTCCACCGCCCCCACGATGTTTCCGTCTGGGCTCAGGATGGGCGCGACGCGTATGGCTACCGGCAGGCGGTGTCCCCCCTTGTGGTGCAGGTATAACTCCTCTTCGCGCAACCGTCCGTCCCGCAGCGTCTTCACCGCGGGACACAGAGAGGTATCGCAGAGTTTATTTCCCTTCTCGTCGACGTGCATGAGGATATCGTCCCGGCAGTAGCAGTCGATGACCTCGGAGCCCTTATAACCGGTGAGTCTCTCGGCGCCCTTGTTCCAGTAGGTAATCCTGCGGTCCGCGTCAACGAAATAGACCCCGTCGTAGAGGTTGTCCAGAAGGTCCTTATAAAAATCCCGCTGGTGATCCATCCCTGTCTCCACCGTGTGCCATCTCCTGACTTACACTAGATTATACCCGCTCCAGGCCACATTTCCCTGCAAGGATCGGCTGGAAAAGACGGAGGAGGAGCTTACAGCTTCTCGAGCTCGCCGGTGGTGACGTGCCCGACGTTGTTGGCCAGGTCGCCGACGCGCTCAAGGTTGCTCAGCGTATCCAGGTAGATGACGCCTACGGTGCCATCGCATTCGCCCCGGTTGAGTCGTTTCAGGTGGTTGCCGCGGAAATCCGAGGCCAACTCGTCGACCATGTGTTCGAGGTTCTGGAAATGCTGAGCGGCCTCCTGGTCCAGATTGGCGAAGGCATCTATTATCCCCGTATACATCTCGGTGACCGTGGTGGTGATCTCCTCCAGCTCTAGGTTGGCGGAAGGAGTAAAGTCGCCTCCGCTCTCCATCTTGTTCACGGCCAGGTACATGATGTTCTCCGCATGATCGCCGATACGCTCGATGTCGTTGACCGCGTGCATGAAGCCCACCAGCTGGTCCGATTGTTCGTCGGTCAGGGGTTCCTGCGAGAGCTTGGAGAGGTATTCGGTGATGGAGAAGGCGAGGCCGTCCACGATGGACTCCATCTCCATAAGCTGTTTCTTTCCCCCCCGCTCGAGTTTCTGCAGGAAGCCCAGGCTCATCTTGAGCATGTCCAGGGTGATGTGGCCCATGCGGGTTATCTCCTTGCGCGCCATCTCTATTGCTATGGCGGGGCTGTGGAAGATACGGGGGTCGAGGAAGAGGGGATCGCGCATTATCTCAGGCTCCGTGCCCTTCTTGATCTTCTTGACCAGCGCCGCGAACTGGGGCACGAAGGGCAGCCAGAGTAGGGCGAGAAGGACGTTGAATATGGTATGGGCCCAGGCTACCTGGCGGCCGATATTGTCGGGTCCCGCGCCCAGGGCGTCGCTGACCCAGCGCACCAGGGTCGGGTACCAGGCGAGGAAAGGTAGGACCAGGACGACGGCCGAAATCTTGAATAAATAATGCGCCCAGGCGACGCGCTTTGCGGGGAGGCTGGTCCCGATGCTGGCGATCCACGCGGTGATGCAGGTCCCTATATTGCAGCCCAGGATGATGGGGATGGCGATACGCAGGGGATCGGCGCCGCCGAGGCTGAGCACGCCCGTGGAGCCCATGGCTACAACCATCGCTGTAGTGGCCGAGGAACTCTGGACGATACTGGTTATGATCACCCCCAGCAGCAGGCCCAGGAACCAGTTGGATCCCAGGGTGGTTATCCAGCTCTCAAAGGTTCCGGAGCTCTTGAGGGGCGCCATGGCGCCCTTCATGATCTCCATGCCCAGGAAGAGCAGGCCGAAGCCCAGCAATACCTCGCCGCTGTACTTGATCACCCTGCGGTTACCGACCATATACAGGAGAAGGCCGGCGCCGATGCAGGGGAAGGAGAGGTAGAGGATGACGTTGAACGCGACGATCTGTGCGGTGATGGTGGTACCGATATCCGCTCCCAGGATGACGCCGAGGGATTGAGTAAAGGTCATCAGGCCGGCGTTGACGAAGCCCACCAGCATGACCGTGGTGGCGGATGAGCTCTGTATGAGCGCGGTGACGCCGGTACCGGCGGCCAGCCCCCGGTAGCGCGTCTTGGTGAAGGTCTCGAGCATCTTACGCAGCCTGTCTCCTGCGGCGAGCTGCAGCCCTTCGTTCATGAGGACCATGCCGTAGATGAACATTCCGAGACCACCGAAGAGGACGATAATTCCGAACCAGATCGAGGTGGCCTCGAGCGTCATGACGAATTTCTCCTGATTTCCGAAGTCTGGCTCTGTTCGGCTCTGTTCCTTCCCACGCGAGATTATATAGAAATAAGCCGCTGGCCTCAAGTGACATCTCGACACGCGATCAGCACCCATGAAGCGGAAAATAACCTCCTCTAGCTGCGCCGATATGCCGGACAGATTATGACGGTTTGTTGACTGTGCATAGGGTAGGTGTTAATCTGATAAAGGTTAATCCGCGGGGAGGGGTCGCGGATATTTGCAGACCCCTTCCGCCAGCATATCGACTCCGAGGGATGTGATTCTCACCCAAGGATGCAGACACCGGGACGACCCGGAAATATAGGAGGAGGTGGGAACCGAAAACCCAGGTTCTTATCATCGATAGGGGCTGTTGATTCACGAAAAAAGAGAGGTGAAGTATGGCGTACGACTATGAGCTGGTAAAAGTCGAGATCGTAGATGGTGTGGCGACCATGACCCTCAACCGACCCCCCCTCAACCCCCTCAACGCGGAACTCGGTCTCCAGATACACCTTTGCGCCAACGAACTCGCCATGGACGACGACGTGAGGGCGGTAGTGCTCACGGGAGGAGACAAACACTTCGCCGCCGGGGCCGACATCAAGGAAATGGTCGAGATGAGTGCGGTGGTGGTCACCAAGTTCGTCGGCAGGTTGCAGGAGAGCTTCTCGGCGGTGGAGAACATCCCCAAGCCGGTGATCGCGGCCATCAACGGCTTTGCCCTCGGGGGCGGTTGCGAACTGGCCATGTGTGCCGACTGGCGTTACGCCCACGAGGATGCCAAGATCGGCCAGCCGGAGATACTGCTGGGCATCATCCCCGGCGCGGGGGGAACCCAGAGGATGCCGCGCCTCATCGGGCCGGCAAAGGCCAAGGAGATGATCTACAGCGGACGTTTCTACAGCGCTCAGGAGTGCTTCGAGGCGGGGCTGGTGCAGAAGGTGGTATCAGGCGAGGAGTCGGTCATCGCATACGCGCAGAAGATAGCGGCCAAGTACGCCAAGGGCCCCGCGGTGGCCCTGGCCATGGCCAAGAAATCCATCAACAAGGGCATGGAATGCTCCATTGAAGAGGGGTTGCTCATCGAGGCCCAGAGTATGTCGCTATGCTTCGCCTCCGAGGACCAGACGACAGGGATGAAGACCTTCCTGGAAGAAGGCCCGGGAAAAGCGAAGTTCACCGGGAAGTAATGCGCGAAGTCGTTAACATAAATGGGCGATAAGATGTGGCCCGCGAAAGCAGGAAGTAACGAACCCAGTGAGGAGTTCGAAGAGGTAAGGAGGTTCTTTCATGGTTGATTTCGAACTCGACGAAGAGCAAAAAGCAGCATGTAAGATGGCCCACGAGTTCGCGCTCAACGAGATGCGGCCCATCGCTCTCGAGTGCGATAAGGAAGGCAAGATACCGGATGATCTGATCAAGAAGGCAGCATCCGCCGGGCTCACCGCCATGGGCATCCCCGATGAATACGGCGGAGGAGGCCTGGACCAGTTAACCGCCGCCATGGTGAGCGAGGAGATGTTCTGGGGATGCGCCGGTATCGCAACCACGCTGGGAGCGAACAGCCTGGCGACCACCCCCATGGTCATCGCCGGAACGGAAGAGCAAAAAAAGGAATACTTCCCCCGCCTCTGCGATCCTGACGACCCGAAATTCGCCGGTTTCTGCCTAACGGAGCCGGGAGCGGGATCGGACGCCGCAGCGATCAACACCATCATCAAGGAAGACGGGGACCATTATATCCTCAACGGGCAGAAATGCTTTATCACCAACGGTGGTATCGCCGATTTCTACTCTGTCTTCTGCACCTTTGACAAGGAGAAGAGATACGGTGGAATAGCGGCTGTCATCGTCGAGCGCAGCTACGAAGGCGTCTCCATCGGCAAGAAGGAAGACAAGATGGGGATCCGCGCTTCCAACACCGCGGAGGTAATTTTCGACAACGTCAAGGTGCCCAAGGAAAACCTGTTCGTGCCCATGGGACAGGGTTTCTACAACGTCATGGTAACCCTGGACATGACCCGCGCCAGTGTTGCGGCAGGAGCTGTCGGAATAGCACGTGCCGCCTTCGAGGAGGCCCTCGCCTATGCCAAGGAAAGGGTACAGTTCGGCCGCCCCATCATCGCCCAGCAGGCCATCAACTTCATGCTCACCGACATGGCCATGGAGATCGAGGCGGGACGCCGCGTCTATCAGCTGGCGGCCTGGAAGGCCTCCAAGGGACTGCCCTGCTCTCTGGAGTCCTCCTACGCCAAGGCCTTCTGCGGGGACATGGCCATGAGGACCACCACCAATGCGGTGCAGATCCACGGCGGATACGGCTACATGAAGGAATACCTGGTGGAGAAGCTCATGCGCGACGCCAAGATCATGCAGATCTACGAGGGGACCAACCAGATCCAGCGCGTGGTCATCGGCGCCAACCTCATGGGCGTCACCGACGCTTACCCCTGGGGTTAAACCCGAAAGGATAGAATGGGGCGCCTGCGGGCGCCCCATTTTTATTCGTACGTACGCGTGCCAGGTCTTTAACGTGAGCGAAAACGCGGCGGCAATGCGAACCACACCGCCGCGTCATCATCAGGGTGACGGTGTCGCTTACGCGATGCTGGCTGTCGAGCGTGGTAACTCAGACGTAGGGGGTTTTCCAACATACGTGGCAGCGCAGATCACGCGTGCCAGGCCCCCACGTTCGGAAACGTGGAGGCGACTGGCAACGCAGCGTCATCCTCCGGATGCCGCTGTCACTTTCGCGATGCTGGCTGTCGGAGGTTGTTGCTCAGACGTATGCATCGCGTGTGTATTATCATTATTGGCATGGATAGAGTAGGTATAACCACCACCGTGCCCATCGAGGTCATCTACGCGGCTGGATACGTGCCGGTGGACCTCAACAACGTCTTCGTGTCCCATCCCGATTACGAGCGCCTGATAGAGGAGGCGGAGGGGGCGGGGTTCCCGCGCTCTTTCTGCGCCTGGACCAAGGGTATATACGGGGTGGTGAAGGAGATGCAGGACCTGGCAGCGGTGGTAGCCGTCACCCAGGGGGACTGTTCCAATACCCACGCGCTCATGGAGACCCTGCAGGCGGAGGGCATGGAGGTGATACCCTTCGCATACCCTTACGAGCGCGATCACGAGCTGTTGAGGGCGCAGATGGATGTTTTCATGCGGCGCTTTGAGGTGGATGGGGACAGCGTGGAAGCCACCATGCAGAGACTGGACGGCGTGCGTGCGAAGGCCCACGAGGTCGACCGCCTGACCTGGGACGAGGGCCTGGTGAGCGGTTTCGAGAACCACCTCTGCCTGGTAAGCTGCAGCGATATGGAGGGAGACCCCGATGCCTACGGGGAGAAGCTGCGCGCCTTCATCGCCATGGCCCGGGGGCGGAAGGGCGACAGTTCCTTCCGCCCGGCTGAAGATATGGTGCGCCTCGGATTCCTGGGCGTGCCGCCCATCGCCCCGGGGTTGTATGACTACCTCGAGGAATTTGGCGCGCGGGTCATCTACAACGAGACGCAGCGCCAGTTCAGCCTGCCCTCGGGCGCGACGGACCTGGTGGAGAAATACCGGCTCTACAGCTACCCCTATTCCGTCTTCTACCGCCTGGAGGACATCAGGCGCGAGGTGGAGCGCCGGCGCCTTGCGGGGGTCATCCATTACGTGCAGAGCTTCTGTTTCCGCCAGGTGGAGGACATCATACTCCGAAAATACCTGGATGTTCCGGTTTTGACCCTGGAACTGGACCGCAGCACCAGCATCGACGCCAGGACCGGGACACGGCTGGAGAGCTTCATCTCCATGCTCGAGGATTGAGCGCCCTTCGGCCCTCCGGAGTGTCATAATGCGGGCAGCATACCTGCTCCCCGGGCAGGAAGCAGATATACTACACTTGTAGAATATAAGGGCCGTTTTACACGCTTGAGGGGAGGAACAAGTGTCCGGGGTCTTCGAGATAAGAGCGAGCGCGCATTTCGACGCCGCCCACTCGCTCAGGGATTACGAAGGACCCTGCGCGCGCGTGCACGGACACAGCTTCCGTGTGGAGGCGGCACTTACGGGTTCCCGCCTGGGGACATCGCAATTGCTCGTCGATTTCCACGACTTGAGGCGTATGCTCGAGGAGGTGATCGAGCCCTTCGATCATCGTTTCCTGAACGAGGTGCCACCCTTTGTCGAACAGTCGCCGACCTCAGAGAACATCGCCCGTTTTATATTCGAGTCCCTCGCAGCGATGGCGCCACGTCTCCCGGACGGGGTACGCCTTGCATGGGTGAGCGTATCGGAATCGCAGGATACCAGGGTGGTCTACCGGGAGGAGACGTGAGCGAGGCCCCCAGCCTGGTGTTGCTGTCGGCAGGATTGGATTCCGCGGTGAACTTCCTCATCGCCCTGGAGCGAGGCGGCGTCGAGGTTGCGGTCACCGTCGATTACGGGCAGCGAGCGGCTGCACGGGAGTCGGAAAAGGCAGGTGCTCTGTGCAGGCTGTATGGCGTGAGGCACATGGTGCTGGAGGCCTCCTGGCTGGGCGCGCTGTCCGGTGATGCTCTGACCACGTCTCAAACCCGCATGCCGGAGGTCGAGCCGGATACGCTAGAGGATGCGGCGCGGGCGAAGGAATCAATGCGAGCGGTATGGGTACCGAACCGCAACGGTCTCCTTGCCAACATGGGTGCCTGCGTAGCGGAGGCCCTGGGCTTGAAGTGGGTGATAATGGGCTTGAATGCCGAGGAGGGTTCGACCTTTCCCGACAACACCGCTGGTTTCGTGCGCGAGGTCAACCGGGCCCTGGGCTATTCCACCCTGTCGCGAGTGCGTCTGCGCAGCTTTACCTTGTCATGGGATAAAATGGAAATACTACGCGAAGCAATAGCACGTGAGCTGGACTTTCGCAACGTATGGTCGTGCTATAATGGTGAGGAGCTGATGTGCGGCTGCTGTGAATCATGTGCCCGCCTGCTCGCGGCCGCCGAGACCTTGCGCTGTTCGAGCCGGATGGAGGGACTCTTCCAGCGTGGACCTTGACTTTTAGGACGGAGTAAAGATCTGGGAGGAGCCATGAAAGGCAAGTACATCAAGGGTAAGAAGATCACCTATGACGGCACACAACTCCATTCCCTCTATGCCTACTACGAGCACGATGTGCAGGGCAACTCCATCGTCGCCTTTCGAGGCCCTTGCCGGGTGGAGGTGGAGAACCTGGTAGACATGGAGGACCGCAAGAACAGAGACGAGATAATCAGCGAGGAGATGGCTCACTTCATCATTGAGCTGTTCGACAGCGACCTCGACCGCACCGTAGTCGTCCAGAGGCTTTTTCTGTGCGTGGTCAAGGACGTGATCGAAGGGTTGAAGCCCGAGCTGTTTATCAGCAGGATAGGCGACGACCTGTTCATCGAGGTCGAGGCCGAGGAGGGCGAGGAGGAGAACCGCAAGCTGACCGTATGCGTGGCCACGGCCAGCCCGGTATCCACCATGATCCACATGGGCATCAACGTTTCCAGCGAAAACACGCCCGTACCCACCCTGGGCCTGGAGGACCTTGGCGTTCCGGTTGACGAGTTCATCCTCAAGGTGCTGCAGGGATACATCAACGAGATGAAGGGCATCGAGCAGGCGCGCTGCAAGGTCAAGGGCGTGGACTGAAGCCCGCTGCATGGAACGGTTCCTGTACGTACACGAGATATTCCCCTCCTTCCAGGGCGAAGGCCTACTGGTTGGCGTCCCCCAGGTCTTCATAAGGCTCTCAGGGTGTAACCTGCGCTGTTCCTATTGCGACACGCCGGAAGCATGGGAACGCGTGCAGGCGTGCTCAGTGTATGGATGGCGGGGGGAGTGGGAGGCGGTAGGGAATCCACTGCGGGCAGGCATGGCTGCCGGCATCATATCTTCATTGTGGGAGCGGGGGATGCATTCCGTCAGCCTGACCGGCGGCGAGCCGCTGCTGCAGGCGGAAGCGCTAACGCATCTACTGCAGGCCCTTGAGGGTAAAGGTATGCCCATATACCTGGAGACCAACGGGACACTGGGCGAGGAGCTGGAACTGGTATTGCCCTGGATCGACTGGATAGCCATGGACATCAAGCTTCCTTCGAGCCAGGGTGGGGAGGACATAAGCGGCAGGCACGGCGACTTCCTTGCCCGTGCAAGCGGTACGAAGGTGATCCTGAAGGTAGTGATAACCGCTGGGACGGGGGCGGAGGAGCTGGAGAGAACATGCAGCATCCTGGGAGGGCTGGGTGGCGGCATGCCGCTGGTCCTGCAGCCCGTAACGCCCCGGAGAGGTGAGGAGGGGGTCGCGGCGGACCGGATGGCGGAGCTGTACCGTATAGCATCGGGGTTCTTCGATGACGTACGGGTTATCCCCCAGTCACACCGTGCCTGGGGGGTCAGGTAGCGGTGGGGGAGTGGCGATGGAAAGGACACGCAAGGTAACGGGGGCCGGCGATCTAATACGCATCATGGACGTCAGTTCCCCCTGTGGTATGTTCATATCCGTGGACCTGAGCCACACCAGCTTAGGCGGGACTAAGCCATATGCGGAGAAAGCGTGATGACGACGGAGTACGGACCCGATCAATTGAAGGAAGCCAGGGAGAAGGTGCGCAGCGAGCTGCGCATCCTGGATCCTTCATGGGCAGCCTCCCGCTCCGGCACGGAGTACTCGTTTTTAGAGCGTTCTTTCACGGTATCTTTACTGGGGGAGGATTACTCCGTCTCTTACCCGCAAGGAGCGGTGAAACATGCCGACGGCAGCCCGGCAGGTGGCATGGAGGAGATCCTGATCCTCCATTACCTGGTGCATGCGGACGGCATGGCCAATACCGGGGAGTGGGTAGCGTATCGCGACCTGCCTGGAGCCCGCTATCACGAGCCTGCGTTCAAGGCGGATGTGGAAGGGCCTCTCTCGGTCGGGCTGGCAGGGCGCCTGGAGGAGCTGCGTACGTGGGTACGGGATGAAGCGCGCGAGGTGGACCTGCCCGGCGACGTGACGGCGGCATGGACTGTGCTGCCCCGCGTACCCTTGCTGATCATCTTCAACGAAGCGGACGAGGAGTTTCCCGCCTCGGCCCGCGTGCTCTTCGACATCACCGCACCCAACTACCTGCCCACCGAGGATCTCTCGGCACTGGCGGAGCTGGCCGTCGAGCACTTGATGCGGTCTTTGGGCAAGCGAGAATAGAGCATGCGGTGACCGCTCAGTGGCAGGGGCGATGGGGAGGATGAGGCGGGAGGATCTCGAGATGGTACGGATATCCTGTGCAATCCTGGGTGTCTTGGTTTATCATTATGGGCAAAGTATTCATAACTCGGTACGAGAAAAGGAGGCCGAGGGCGCGCGGCGACAGGTTGTGACCTAGAGAAGCGGTGTGCCGCCGGGTATCAGGAAACGATGCGCAGGGTATTGGTCCTCAATGCTTCCTACCAGCCTTTGAACCTGGTGAACGTCAAGCGAGCCGTGGTCCTGGTGCTGAAGAACAAGGCTGAGATAATCGAGGAACGCGGCGAGCATATACACTCCGAGAGAATGACCATGCCGTACCCAAGCGTTATTCGCCTGGTTTATTATGTCAGCATACCCTATCGCGCCGTCTCGCTCAGCCGCCGTGCGGTCTTCATAAGGGACGGGCACACCTGCCAGTACTGCGGCGGGAGGGCGGAGAGCATCGACCACATCATCCCACGCAGCCGGGGCGGCGGGCACGTATGGGAGAACGTCGTCGCGGCCTGCAGCCGCTGCAATACCAGGAAGATGAACAGGTTGCCCTCCGAGGCGGGACTGAAGCTGATGCGCAAGCCCGTGGAGCCGCACAATCATATCTGGATCTTCAGCCTGGCCGCGGACATCCATCCGACCTGGGAGCCCTATCTGGAAACGGCCTTGGTGGGATGACGACCTCCGGGATAGACGTGGCCGGAATGGTGGGTGAGATAGGGGAAGACATCCTGCACATAGATATCCCCATCCCACACCAGCTCCAGAACGTAAACCTCTACCTCCTGCGGGGTGAATACCCGGCGCTCATCGATACGGGACCTTACCATCCCCTCCTGGAGGGCACCATCGTCGAGGCCCTCCGCTTCGCTGGGATGGAAGGACTCGAGTTCATCTACCTTACCCATTCGCACATCGATCACTCGGGCATGGCAGCGCGGCTGAGCGCCATGACCGGTGCGAAGGTGGTCGCGCACCGTTACGAGAGGCCGCGGATTGAACGCGTGAACGAGCGCCTGCGCGAAGAGTACGAGTGTTACTCATCCATGTCCTCCCGTATGGGCTTTCCGGAGGAGATCGCGGCGCATGTCTTCGATCTCGCCTCGGTCTGGATCAGCCTCTCCGAGCCCTGCCGTATCGATACGCGTCTGGGTGGGGGGGAGAAGGTCCGGGCAGGAGACCGCGAGCTCGAGGTCGTCCATACTCCCGGCCATACCGCCGGGCATGTGTGCTATTACCTGCGCGAGGAAGGACTCCTGTTCTCGGGCGATCATCTCATGCGCAGCATAACCCCCAACCCCGAGCTCTACTGCCCGCCCTGGCGCGGGAACATCACCGGCCTGCCCCAGTTCCTCGACTCCCTGCGCCTGCTCAGGGATTACGATGTCTCCTGCGCGTATCCCGGTCATGGCAGGGCCATCCACAAGGTCCAGAAGAGGGTGGAGATTAACCTCGTCCATCACGAGAGACGACTCGAAAAGACGCGGGAGGGGGTGGACAACGGGTGCCGCACGGTGTGGGAGGTGGCCTTGTACCTCTTCCCCCAGGTGCGGAGCAAGCCACCCGATGTAGACCATTTCCTGGCGCTCAAGGAAACCCTGGGACACCTGCTCATTCTTGAGGAGATGGAGGAGGTCAAGCGGGGATACGAGGGAGATCTATGGGTATACGAACCGGCCTGAACGCTTTACGCAGGGCTTTTTAAGCGCAACGACCCCGTAGCGGCTTGAATTGAAAAGGCATATGCGCCTTGATAATATGTAGGTGAAATCACAGGTAGCCGGTGCCCTTGTAGCTCAGTGGATAGAGCAGTGGCCTCCGGAGCCACGTGCGGGAGTTCGAGTCTCCCCAAGGGCGCCATATTTTTAAAGGAAACAAGGTGCCAGAGACCACGCGCTGCTTCAACTGTACGAGGGAGATCCCGCTGGGGGTGGAAAACTGCCCGGTGTGTGGATTCGCCCTCTCCGGAGGCCGCATAGACGCCATCAAGGAAGCGGCGGAATTGAACTCCCGTGCACAGCTCCACGATTCAAAGGGAGAGTGGGAGCATTCGATTCCCATGTACACTCGCGCGGTCGAGCTCTACCCGGAATTCGTCGTCGCCCATTACAATCTGGGCATTGCCCTGGGAAAGACCAAGAGATTCGATGAGGCCAGGGAAGCCCTGACCAAGGCCATCAAGCTCAAGCCGGATTTTGCCGCGGCGTATTCCGCCCGCGGGGATATAGCAGCCGGGTCCGGAGACTACGACGCCGCGGTAAGTGATTACTCCATGGCCCTGGAGCTTTATCCCGATTATGCCCAGGCTTATTACAAGAGGTCTTTGGCCTGGATAGAGAAGGAATGTTACTTCGAGGCCAGACAGGATCTGGAAGACTATCTCTTCTATAAGCCCCATGACGCACGCGCCCGCAGGCGTCTGGAAAAGCTCAAGGAAGGAGCGTGAGCTAAATGGCCGACCTCGAGGAATACCAGCGTATCTACGGTGAAAAGCTGGGCAGCGAGCTGATGGTCTGGACTGCCGGGGACCATTATTTTCGCGGAGATCTGCAGGAGATCACGGCCGGGGGGTTTCTTGTCCTCAGGGACGTGAGCTGCACCCTGGCGGGCGAGAGACACGAGAGAGATGTCGTCTACGTGAGCATCGCAGCCATCGACGCCCTTTCCTGAATCTACGGGGTCAGCCGCTCAATCGACATGCATGGTCGGTTATCCACATCACGGGCAAGCCGGAGATGGTTAACATGCCCCCGCACGAGTGATCTAT
>JAFGDU010000102.1 GCA_016931915.1 Actinomycetota bacterium | reverse complement strand
CACGATGCACAGGTCGCAGATGGGGCCGTTGGTGATGAACATCTTGGAGCCGTTGATGACGTAGTCGTCGCCGTCACGCACCGCCGTGGTCTTCGCCGAGGCGGCGTCCGAGCCGGCGTCGGGCTCGGTGAGGCCGAAACAGCTGATCTTCTCGCCGGTACTGATGGGCGGCAGGTACTGCTTCTTCTGTTCCTCGCTGCCCATAACCCAGATAGGTACCGCCCCGATGATGGTGTGGGCTCCCCAGGAGAGGGCTATGCCGGCGTCGCCGCCGCCCGCCCCAAAGGCATCCATGGCCACCGCCGTATCCAGGGCTCCGGCATCGGAGCCGCCGTACTCCTCCGGGAAGGGCAGCCCAAGCAGGCCCATATCCCCCATCTTCTTCCATCCGTCCCAGAAGAACTCGCTGTTGCGGTCGTACTCCTCGGTAAAGGGCTCGATCTCCTTCTGCGCGAAGTCCTTCACCTCGTTGAAGAACGCCTTCTGTTCCTGAGAGAGCTCGAATTCCATCTTCAACCTCCTTGTGCTCCAGTCCAATGCCGCAACACTTCGCGTAATGGTCTCCAGGCGTTCACACATTTGATAATTGACAAGGCGCGCCGCTTTCAGATCATGCATCCCAACGGAGCTTACCCTGCAAAAGGAGGTAATAGCGGGCTAGCTTGCTATAGCCCGCTATTACCGTGTCCCATCGTCTATGCAGTCCGGCTGCCCGCCACTAGAGCCAGACGATCCTGCTCGTGCCTCCCTCTTCATCGTCTCCGCGACGGTTGCTTATGTTGTTGGGGTCGATTGTCCGCTTCAAGGCCTTATTTATCCTGACATAGGTAGCCAGTCCCGGCATGGCCACATATACCATGTTGATAAACTCGTCGGACATGTTGAAAAGGGGCGTTACGCCGATGGCATATACGGATCCCGATGCAATCCCCTTACCCGACGCCCTCAAATAGCCCAGCTGCGAGCGGAGGAACTCATCCTTGTCGATCTGGTTGGTGTACAGGTCGTACTCCATATAGGCCGCACGCCCCATATGGTAGGGCTGCAGGTAGGTGCTGGCATCATCCGGACGCGTATTTCCGCTCTCAGTGGTGCCGATCTGATCGGTAGTAGCCTTCCTCATCACCCTCTCGGTCTCCATGAGGTTATCCAGCCTGTTGACCAAGGCACCTACCGCGAAGCTGCCTCGCACGCGCTGCACCCGCGTCGTCTCACGCATGTACTTCCACCAGATATCGATGTTGTCCTTATACCCCATACACGCGTTCATGAACTCCGGATTCACGAATTGGAATTCGTCGCTTACCCCCTGGACCATTTTCTGGGTGAGCTCGGCTTTCAGCCTGGCTTCCTCCTCCGTCGATCCGCCGACGAAGACCATGATATTGTTGCGCGGCATCAACCCGACCCAGCGGTCCGCTTCCCGGTTGGTCTCTCCCATGAATATGCCGTAGAAGGTGTTCTGGAGGTGCGCCAGCTCGATGCCCAGATTATCCCTGGCGATCAGGTACAGGGCATCGACGCACTCGTTGAGACGGTCCTCCAGGAAGGCCGCGTAGACCTGGGCATGATGCCCGGGCTCGGGGTAGAGCCTCACGGTCATCTCGGTGACTATTCCCATGGTGCCCCAGGCATAACGGTGCATGGGCGCCATATCCGGACCGGGCCCCGGGACGTGGCAGGGAGGCATGCCGCAAGCTTTTGGTCCCGTCTTCAATATATCCCCGTTGGGGAGGACCGCGGTTGTCTCGATGATATGATCCATACCGAAGCCGTACTTGGAGGCCATGGTGTTTATATTGCACATCATATGATTGGAGATCACGCCCGAGGTGGCGGGGGATGATGGGTTGGTGGTTCGCAGGCCTTTGGACTGTGCTTCCACCTGGAGATCGCAGAAAGTGACCCCCGGCTGCACGCGGGCGTACATGTTCTCCCCGTCGACCTCCAGGATATTGTCCATCCTCCTGAGGTCGCAGACGATGCCCCCGAAAACGGGGATGGTCATCCCGGTGATGCTGATACCGGTCCCGTAGGGCATCACGTCTATCAGGCACTCGTTGGCTATGCGGTAGACCGCCTGCACCTCCTCGGTGGACGAGGGAAGGGCCACGATATGAGGATAGACGGCCACGGCCGGGGACTGGTCCCTGGCGTAGCCACAGGTGATCGCGGGCTCGTCGCTCGCCCATTCGCTGCCCAGAGTCTCCTTGAGCATAGACAGGGCTTTTGTGCAATTTTCCTGGCGGTTATGCATGGGGTCTATTCCATGTACCATGGGGACCCCCGATATGCGCCTCTCTTTCATGTCCTTCTTGTAGCGGCTCTCGTGATAGGTGACTTCCCTTTTCATCTCACATCACCTCCGAGGCTCTCCCCCAGAAGGGTGAAGATGTTGTCCACCTTCACCTTGGACCCCTTGCCTTTCGCCCCCCTGGCCAGAAGCTCCTCGCACCACGGGCAGGATGTCACTATGCGCTCGGCCTCGACGAATTCCGCCTCGAAGACCCGCTCCTTGGCTACCCATTCTCCATAATCGGGGAAGGCATAGTCGGCCAGGCCTCCCGCTCCACAACAGAGGGAGTTGCCGTGATGGCGTTCCAGTTCCTTCCACTCCAGACCCGGTATGGCGCTCAGGATCTCCCTGGGGGGCTCGTAGACGCCGAGGCGGCGTCCCAGCCGGCAGGGATCGTGCCAGGCCACGCTGGCAGAGACCTCTTTGGAGGGCTTTATCTTGCCCTCCCCCAGGGCTTCCGCCAATACCTGGGAGGCGTGCTTGACCTCCGCTTCCAGGTGGGGTGCGTACTCCTCCGCGAAGACCCAGGAGCAGTGGGGACAGAGCGTTACCACCAGGCTCGCCCCAGTGGCGTTGATCCTCTTGATGTTCTCGGCGGCGAACTGCTCGAAGAAGTCCCGGTCCCCCAGCTCCAGCAGGGGGGCTCCGCAGCAGAGCTCTTCCGCCCCCAGTATTCCGATATCCGCCCCCGTCGCCTTGAGCGCCTCAACGGCGCCACGGGCGGCGGAGTTGAGTTCCGGCTGGAACGAGTACTTGCATCCCGCGAAGAGGAGGACGTCCGCCTTCTCCTTGGAGGCATCCTTCAAGCCGAGGTCCTTGGCCCACTTACCCCTGTCCTTTTGTGGTTTACCCAGCATATTATCGTGCTTCTCCAGGTTATCAATGATGGGTTTATGCTCCGGAAGGGGCCCCCAGCCCTCTCTCACCGCTTCCTCCCGCAGGAGCTCGATCACCCTGGTTGGAAACATCTGCTTCACGGGATAGCATTGCTCCTGGCAGCTCCCGCAGAGGTTGCAGGAATAGATCACGTGGGCAACGGCATCGCTGGGCTCTACCTCCCCGAGTTCCATGGCTTTGGCTATCTCCATCTTGCCGGAGGCGTAATAGGCCTCGTAGCGGAAGCGGGTCCCCGAGGGGCAGTTACGCCAGAAGCGGGCATGTTCTACTTCCTTTACATGGTTTGCCTGGCAGAGCTTGCACTTGCCGCATACCCAGAAGTCGCTGCGAAAATCCTTGAGGGTCTCCCGGATGGTGGTCAGTCTTGCTTCCATTTATATCCCCTCCAAAAGTTGCCCCGGGTTTACTCTACCCTCGGGGTCTACGATGCGTTTGAACCTCCTGATCATCTCGATATACGAGGAATCAGCCCGCCCGAAGACCATCTTCGCCAGTTCGCCCGTGGGTCTGTCCACGAGCGCTTCATCCAGAAGCAGCGAGTTGTAGACATCCCTCCAGGTTTTTCCGGCTTGCTCCTCTTTATCGGGCGGGAAGTGAAGGTCGCTCTCGCAATAGAAAGAGCCCCCGAAGTAAACGGGCACGAAGCACTGCGCCGCCTCCAAGTCGGTTTCCTTGGCCTTCCCTTCCACCAGGGAAAAGAGCTCCGCCACCTTTTGCTTGAAGGCGTAGTAAAAGATCTTTCTCAGCGAGCCGCGGTAGTAAGGACGCTCCCATAGATACCAGGGGCGCTCCAGTTGGGAGGCCAGCGTCTCGTTTATGTCGGCGGGCAGGTCCTTCCCGCCCATGCCCTTTGCATCCTCCTTTACCAGATCTGTCTGCACCTCCACCAGCTCCGGCTTGTGCTCGATGGAGAGGAGCACGGTCCAGGGCGGCAGTTCTCCAGCCATGGCTTCGGCGCTCGAGGGGTTCTCGTTGCTGAGGATCGACCAGAACAGGGGATCTCCACCCACCAGCTCGTAACAGTGGTCCTCTCTGCTTACCTTGTAGGAGAAATCGAGAGCGCCCTCCAGGTCCGGGAATCCGAACGCCAGAACCTGGCGCATCTCTCTCTTCGGGTAGAGGTAGATCACCCCGTATACGGGTATCCCGAAGATGTCTTCGGAGGCTCCGAAGAAGGGGGAGAGCTGCGTTCCCTGATCCTCCCGGAAATCTGCGTTCCCCTCGCCCCCCATCTGCTGGCTCCCGGCGACCCACATGTCGCCGTCGGCCAGGGCGGCGTGAAAGATGGAGAGATTGTTATGGCGGTAGCAAACCTCTCCCACCAGGATGTCGCGATCCATGTAGGAGCGCATCACGTAGGGGCTCTCGGCCGATGCGGGAGTGAGAATACGCATGCCCACTTCATCCAGCCTGGGCTTCAGTTGCTCGAACGTCACCCCGGCCCCTATATATGCCATCATGTTCCGGGAATCTATGTTCTTTATGTAGTCCATCCTCGCGGGATCCAGCAGCAGTCCCTGCTTGTCCTCCAGGCCCTCGGGCATGTAGCGGGTGCGTACGGAAAAGACATCCAGTCTCTCCCTCTGGGCCAGATGCATGATGTCCATGGCATCCTGGGAATCCCGGGGAAGAACCCGCACGAGACCGCTGCTCTTGCCTCCTGCATCCAGGTATGGCTTCAGGGCAGACGAGCCGCTGTGTATCCCGTCAGCGCCCACGATATCCTTCAAATCATCGCTCAATGTTTTCGAGATCATCACATCACCTCTCCGAATTATGGTAAATACTACCAAATATCTCTAAAGCTGACCGGTAGATCAACTGACTCCCTCCTCCACCACCTCACCTAAACCGGGACGGTAAGTGGCCTGCCTGACCTTGTTGAACAACAGGTTGACGGCGCGTGTGAATATGTTTGGATCGAGGTCATCAATCAATTTGGCCACGAACCTCTGATTCCTGTTGACGGCCTCGCCCACTCTGCCGGTATCCAGCTTTTTCAGCAGGCTTGCCAGGAAATCCGGGTTACTGTTGATGGCTTCCGCCACGATACCGGGATCGAGCTTGGCCAGGAGCCTGCCGATGAACTTGTCGTTCTCGTTAATGGCTTTGGCCACAACCCCCACATCCATGGAATCCAGCATCCCGGAAACCAGCCCCTCCCTGGAGACCAGCTTGCCGGCTATTGCTCCCATCGACTTCTCCAACGCGCCCATACCGAACCTCCTTGCATATCCGCGCGAGTTATCGACAATCCGACTTCTGCTAGCTTTTCACATTAAGCTCTCGATAGCATCCTACGAGCATGATCTCTCCTGCGTTCTATCCCCTCCCTCCGTCGTTGCATCCATGCCAACAGGTATAACTCGCTCGGCGTTCTTAACTAGATGCAAACTCCATTCCAGGTATCTTATCGAATTACCGACCTTCCTTATCCGCATGCAATTTATCCGCCACGTCCGCCATCCCCAGGGACTCCAGGCGCCGGCGGCTGGGCCTGCCCTCCGCGTCGATTTCCCGCAGCTGGTAGTACTCCTCGATCATCTCGTCGAAGGGCACCGTCCGGCGCTTGATCTCATCGGGCTTGCCCGCCTCCAGTGCCCTCCGCTTGCCCCACATTCCGGGCATGAACCTCGTGGCCCTCATGACCTTGTTCAAGTTGGGGAAGAGGACATTGTTGGCGACCTTGCGGGTTATGTCCATCATGCGCTCGTTGCGCATCTTGCCCAGGGGTCCCATGGACATGTAGGTGGGATAGATCATCGTGGTCAGGTTAGAGGTGGTACCCTCCAGGTGGGGTTCCAGGATGCGGCGAGGCAGCCGGTCATCCTCCCGGGTGGCCCCCATGATATTGCCCAGGGCACGCTTTATGTACCAGATGCGGTCGCCCACCTCGACCAGTTCGTCCACCGTGTAGCCGAAGCCGGTCACCGGGTTGAGCATCTCGGCCATCTGCGGAATGCCGCCGGTGATGGTCCAGACATAGGCGCAGATGACGGCTGAGTTGGCTATTACCCCCTTTACCTGGGAACCGATGGTCTGGGCAGCCTTGCCCTTGGCCCGGTACGGCCAGGACCTTTTTATGCCCATGTCCTTGTGGTTCGAGACCCCCATATCGGTATAGAGGTTGGCGTCGGCGCAGTGGCAGGCTCCCCGGATGGAGGTGGCGTAGGTGAGGGCCATGCCCCACAGGGAGCGGGGGTCGTGCATGGGGCATTCCAGGCCCTTGACGTGGATGGCGAACTCGGACCCGCCGTACTTCTCGGACATGGCCCGGACTCCCTCGGCCAGGTCATCGCCTATTCCCTCGCGTTTGCTGGTGAGCTCGATCAACTTGAGAATCGTTTCCGGCTGATTCCATCCCAGTTTTACGCCGCCGGTATCGGCCTCGGCGATCAGGCCCTCCTCGTAGGCCTCGGTGGCGTAGGCGATGATCGAACCGGCCGAGATGACATCCATGCCATAGCGGTTGCAGAGCTCGTTGGCCTTGTGGTTGGCCTCCATGTCATCCATTCTCTGCAACGTACCCAGGGCCGAGGCGGCCTCGTACTCCGAACCAGGCCCCTCCTCCATGGCGAAGGGGCCACCCTTGACCTCCACGATCCTCTTGCACCCCACCGGGCAGCCATAGCAGGAGTGGGTCTTGGTCAGGATGGTATCGGCCACCGTGGTGCCACCCAGTTTTTCGGGCCCGCTCTCCCAGTAGGCTTCACGCCAGTTCTTTACCGGCACGTCGCCAATGGCCATGCCGTATTCCATATGCACGTTGGAGCCGAAGGAAGAAAGGCCCTCGGCCACCAGGTTGAACTTGATGGCCTCTTTCATCTTTTCCCTGGTCCCCTTGAGTCCCTCCCCATCCGCGATGGGGGGCTTCCTCCTCCCCCTCGCCACCACCGCCTTGAGCTTCTTTGCACCCATCACCGCACCCATGCCGCAGCGCCCGGCGGTGGAGCCCCTGTCGTTCATCACGTTGGCGTACTTGACCACGTTCTCTCCGGCAGGCCCGATGCAGATCACCTGGGCTCGCTTGTCCTCCACCTCCCGCTTCAAGGCGTCTTCCGTATCGTAGGTGTCCTTGCCCCACAGGTGTGACGCCTCGCGGATCTCGATCTCCTTATCCGTGATATAGAGATAGACGGGTTTCTCCGCGGCGCCGGTGATGATGATGCCGTCGTAGCCGGTTCCCTTGAGCTGGGGGGCGAAGTGACCCCCCATACACGACTCCCCCCAGATGCCGGTCAAGGGAGAGCGGGCGCAGATCTCCAGGCGCGAGGCTCCCGGAAGGTTCAGACCGGACAGGGGTCCCAGCATGATCATCAACGGGTTGTCGGGGGAGAGGGGGTCCGCTTTCCAGGCCTCCCGGTCGAAGAACAGCTTGGCGGCCAGGCCGCTGCCTCCCAGGAAATCGCGGTAGAGTCTCTCCTCCGGCTCCATATCCTTGAAAGTCCCGCCAGATAGATCTACTTCGAGAATCCTGCCCCAGTTGCCTTTCATCGTCGTATCCTCCCTTTATCCGTCTCCATGCCGACCACATCGATCTTTCACCCCAGTGGACTCAAGCGAGAGCCCCAAAGCCCGGCCGGCAGGTGGGTTATTCGGATCGTTCCGAATTCCACCGTCATCTGATCACGTGATCTGGATCCTGCCCCCCTCTTGCATCCACTAACCTCTGTACTTTCAACGAGGCGTTGATATCGTAGATCTCTCCGATCGGAACCGCCTCCACCCTGGGGGAGATATCCACGGCGCGCTTGACCCTTCTCGCGATCTCCTGCTTCAGAGAACCGACATTGAAACCGCTGGCCGGGGCGATCCTTACTACAAGCTTGTCGTGAGAACGCGAATCGGAAGAGTCCCCCCCGGTAATAACCACCTGGTATTCTTCAAGTCCCTTGATATCGCACAGTTCGTCATTGAGAGATACGGGATCGATACGAACTCCGTTTATCTCCAGCAGCTCACTGGAGTGAGCCGTATACGTGCCGCCCTCCTTTACAACGAGCCTGCCTCCGCTCCTCCCGCAATTGGGGCATACCCCGTAATCGACGATCCCGATATCGCCCAGGAGGTAGCGCAAGAGCACCGTGCCCCTGCGATTCAAATGGGTTACCGCGAGAGCACCGCTTTCGCCCTCGGGTTTCCTTCGCCCCGTATCCCCGTCGACGACCTCCAGGAAATAGAGCTCCGGGGAAGGATTGTGGCTGCCCCCGTACTCCACGCACTCGGGCATTGCTCCCTGCATCTCGGTGAAACCGAAGGCATTGTTTATGAAGATATCCCTCGCGCCCATTTCCGTCAGCATCTCCCGCATATCGTCCCGCATGCGGCGGGGAACCGCCTCCCCCAGGGCCATCACTATCCTTAGGTTGGACAAACCCCTGCCCTGCCTCCGGGCCTCTCTCAAGAAACGGCGCTCGTAGCTGCCGATGCCGCTTATTACGCTGGCCATGCATGTCTCGGCGAGGTCGATGGCCCTGTGCATGGAGTTATGCACCGGGAATTCTGGAAAGCCGCTGCCCGTGAAGGCAAAAACGTTGCGCATGCCCGCCGCCGCGCAGAACCACATGGTACGGTAGAAGCCTATGTGGGGCGCGATACCGAAGGGGAAGAGGTTCAGGATAATATCCTCCGGCGTCATCCAGGCGATCTCGCACATGCGCCTCATCTGGAGGGCGCCGGCAAACATGTCGTGGGTGGTGTTGAAAAAGGGGGCGGGCTCCCCGGTGGTGACCCCAGTGGTATAGGTCACTTCGTAGAGGATGTCCCGTGGTGATATCTGTCTGGGTGACAGCCGGAAATCCATGGGTTTCTCCAGGTAATCCCGCTTGCGGGTCAGCGGTACTCTCTCCAGGTCCTCCAGGTTCCTTATATCCCCCGCTTCCAGGCCGTGTTCCGCGAACAGTTCCCTGTAGTAAGGGTGGTACTTGGCCACCAGGTCCACCTGCTGAGCCAGGTTGCGGTTCTGTATCTCCACCACTTCCTCGGGGTGTTTCCAGTAAGGGCAGTCGTGATCCTCTCGATATATTCGCCAGCTATTTTTAAATTCTCTTGCTTGCATCAGGGTGCTTACCATGTTGGTTCATGTTCTCCTTAAAATAGTGCTTCATCGCTGCGCTCATATCCCATGGCGGCAACGGCTACTCTCCGTTGCGGCTGCCGCTAATCAGCCGCTGAACTTGCCCCTCAGCTCCCGCTTGAGGATCTTGCCGCTGGGATTCACCGGCATCTCCCCTTGAGCTATTATGAAAACTTTTTTCGGTACCTTGAACGCGGCCAGGCACTCCTTGCAGTAGGCGAGCAGTTCGTCTTCGACCAACTCCGCTCCGGGTTTTGGTACCACTATGGCGGTTACAGCCTCGCCCCAGTGATCGTCCTGCAGGCCGATGACCGCCGCCTGCATCACCTTCTCGTGCTTGAACAGCGCCCCCTCCACCTCTTGCGAGGATACGTTCTCCCCCCCGCTCTTGATGATGTCTTTCTTGCGGTCGACGAAATAGAGGAAACCCTCCTCGTCGAAACGCCCCAGGTCGCCTGTGTGCAGCCAGCCTCCCATGAGGGTCTCGGCGGTCTTGCCCTCATCCTTGTAGTAGCCCTTCATGACCGAGGGCCCGCGCATGACGATCTCCCCTACCTCGCCGGTGGGTACCTCGTTGCCCCCGTCGTCGAAGATCTTTATCAGCAAGCCTGTGTGGGACTTGCCGATGCTGTCGATCTTGCGCTCGAAGTCCTCCGGCTGCAGGTTCGAACCCAGGGGAGAGGACTCGGTCTGTCCGTAGTAGTTCCTCCATTCCGCCTGGGGAAGGATCTTCTTCCATGTTTCCAGCAAGGCGGGGGGCATTACCGACCCGAAGGCGATACACTTCTCCAGGGAGGACAGATCGCACTTGTCGAAGTCGGGCATGCTGGGGAGGACCTGGAACAAGGTTGGAGGGTAAACCCAGTAGGTTACCTTCTCCTTCTCGGTAAGCTCCAGTATCTCCGGAGGGTTGGGCGCATATTCCAGCACCATGGTAGCCCCAACGTTCCCGCCCACCAGAAGCAGGTACTTCGCCGCTACATGATAGAGAGGGATGGAGAGCAGAAAGACGTCGTCCTTCTTGAAGTTCAGATCCGCCACGCCGCTGGTCATGATGATATAGAAGTTGCGATGCGTGTTCATAACTCCCTTGGGACGGGCTTCGGTTCCGCTGGTGTAGAGAAGGGTCGCCGGGTCTTCGTCGTCCACCTCGACCTCGGGCTCGGATGCGTCCTTATCCTCCGAGAAGAGGTCGTCGATATTCAACCATCCCTCGGGAGGATCGCCGTCCCCCAATACCCGTATGTATCCGAAGGTCTCCACGCTTGCGAGCTTGTCCTTTACCGCCTCCACCTCGGGGATGAGCGAGTCCTCCACGAAGAAGGCGCGTGGTTCGGCGTGATTGATAAGATATTCGATTTCCGGTCCCTTGAGCATGAAGTTCAAGGGGGTGCACACAGCTCCTATCTTCGCCAGGCCCAGCCAGGCGTAGATGTACTGCAGGGCATTATGGGTCATAAAGGCTATCCTGTCTCCCCTTGCGATCCCCATCTCCAGAAAGGAATTGGCACAGCGGCAGACGTTCTCGTTGTATTCCTTGTAGGTAATCCTCTTGCCCTGCCAGACGATGGCGGTCTTCTGCGGATACTTGGCCGCCGTGCGCATGGGTATATCGCCTATGCAGGCCCTGCGCAGTAGATTTCTCTCCAAGCTCCCGATTTCAGACATGATCCCCCTCCTTGAAAACGGTTATAGTCATATCCTTCTCGCAATCCCCCACCAGTCGCGTATGCAGAGGAATCGCCCGGGCCGCCTGGCCCGGCCGCTTGTTTTCTCGTGCGATCACCTCTCGTACCTGTCTATGTAGTCGGATGCCACGAGACCCGTATAGGCGGCGGCTGGAGCGCCGCCGACGTGCGGCGAAACCCCGACGAGATAGAGGCCCTTGATGCTCCGGGACTTCATGGAGGGCCTCAGGAACCCTATGCAGGTAAGGTCGGCTCGTATGTCGTATAACGCTCCCTCGCGCAGTTTGAGCTTCCTCTCGAAGTCCTTGGGGGTGCACATCTCCGCCACCTGTACATGATCCGCCAGGCCGGGTATTGCATAACTGTCCAGGTAGCTGATGATCTTCTCCTGCAAGGGCTGCTTGATCTCGTCCCAGTCCGATCCCTTAAGCCTGTAAGGCGACGGGGTTATGATGATGTTGAGTGAATGGCACCCCTCCTGCGAGGACAGGGAAGGGTCTTCGCGGGTCGGCCAGGAAATAAGACCGAACAGCTTTTCGGGCAGTAGCCCCTTGAGATAAAAATCGTACCAGCAGTCTCGTATCTCCTTTACCGAAGTGGTGTAGAGGGTGTGGTGGGCATCGAGCGGTGGCTCGTAGTCAAGGCCCAGGTATAGCATGGGCGTGCTGAGGGCGGGAGTGTAGCTCTTGATGCCGTAGCGAGCCAGCCAGTTCAGGTGCTCTTCGCCGATGAGATCCATATAGAGGGTAATGGCGTTGATATTCGACACCACCAGGTTCGAGGTTATCTGCGTCCCGTCCTCCAGTTCCACGCCCTCAACCCTGCGGTTCCTCACCATCACCTTGGAGACCAGCTTGCCCAGCTGCACCTCCATGCCGAACTTCTCCCCCAGTCCCTGCAGGGCCTTGGGGACGGCTATCATTCCCCCCTTGGGATAGGTGATACCGAGATGCTCGCCCAGGGGCAGCACGCCCATCAGCCCGGGAGCCAGATCGGGGGGGAGGCCGAAATAATAGGCCTGATAGGCCATGGATTCCAGCACCTTCTCGTTCTTGAAATACTTGTTGAGCACGTCCTCATAGGAATTGATCAGGTAGGGAACGAGGGCGGCTGCTTGTCCGGGGTTCTTGAACACCCACTTTATCAATTCCGGGAGGCTGAACATGGGGATGGTGAAGATATCCGCCAGGCCTTCCTTGGCGATGAAGCGATGGAACGCTTTGGCGTAGGCGGGCCAGTTCCTCGCATCCTCCGGGGCGATCTCGGCGATGGCTTCCATGGTGGCCTCTTGATCCGTGGGGATGTTCAAACGCGATCCATCCTCGTAGATCGTGCTGTAGATGGGGTCGCAGGGCAGAAGCTCTACTTCATCGTAGAGGGAGCTTCCCAAGGCCTGGAAGATAGCATCGAACATCTCCTCGGCCTCGAAGATGGAGGCGCCCACGTCGAAATGGTATCCATCCTTCCTGAAGGATGAACAGCATCCTCCTACCTGGTTGGCCTGCTCCAGGACCAGGACCTTGCGCCCTTGCTTGGCCAGGATCGCGCCGGCGGACAATCCGCCGAGTCCCGCGCCGATGACTATCACGTCGTAATCCGCCATGATTTAACCTCCCATAGGTTGTAGGCTCAGGCGTAATAGCGCCCGGGAAGATAGGGAACCTGTTTGGCCAGGTGCATGATGAAGCGCTGCTTGGACTCGTCGAGCTTTGTATACTGCACACCTACCGCGACGAGTATTATCAGGGCGACGAATAACCTGACCTTTCCGGACTTGCCCTTTTGTGCGCCATCCTTTGACTTTGCTGCGGAGACCCTGGCTGTCATTGCAAACCTCCTTGAAACCTCGCGTTTATTCCTCTCGGTGTTATCTCACGGCGAACGACGGCGCCGCGCTTCGCCCCTATTCCGAGCATCCGTTCCCGCACATCCACCGTGCAGTAGTTGAACACGCGGACCGGCGGCACTGTACTTCATACATAAAGGCGGCCGGGGAGATAGGGAATCTGCCTGGCCAGATAGGTGATGAAGCGCTTTTTGGGCTCGTCGAGCCGCGTGTATTGCATGATCATCACGATGAGGGCAGCCAGGCCGAGAACCGGCCCGATCCTGAGCGATCCGCCCTCCAGCGCGCCGTTCTTCGCTTTCGCCCTTGCTTCCCCGCCTTTTTTCTTCAGCATTAAAACCTCCCGCTACGAAACGATGCGGTCACGTCTCTTCACTCGTACTTCTCGATCAGGTCGGCGGCGATGACACCGGAGGCCGTCACCAATGGCACCGCGCATCCCGGATGGGTGCTGTTCCCCGTCAGGTAGAGCCCCTTTATACACTTGGACCTGGCCGATGGCCGGAAGACCGTCTGTGACATGAAATCCTGCTGCAGGTCGTATATGGATCCCTCCGGGAGTAGCAGTCGTCTCTCGAAATCCAGGGGGGTGGCGCAGTCCACCATCACGATGTGATCCTTGAGGCCGGGGATGCCGTGCTTGGAGAGGGAATCGATGGACCGCTCTATGAAGGGCTCCTTCTCTTTGTCCCAGTCGGTGCCGCTGAGCCCGTAGAAGCTCTCGGGCAGTATGCTCAGTATGTGATGTCCCTTGGGAGCCAGAGTGTCATCCTCGCGGGTGGGCCAGCATATAACCCCGAAGGCTTCCTTGGGCAGGATGCCCTTGAGCATGTTGTCGTACCAGTAGTCGTTCATCATATCGAAGGAGATGGTCACTATGCGGTGATGGGCCGCCAGGGGCGGCTCGTAGTCGACCGCCACGTAGAGCATGGACAGGGACCTGGAGTATGCGTAGCTCTTAATGCCGTAGCGGGCCAGCCAGGGAAGGTGTTCCTCCCCGATGAGGTCCAGGTACAGGGGTTTGGCATTGATATTCGATACCACCAGTTTGGAGGTGATCTCGGTGCCGTCGTCGAGCACCACGCCCTCGACCCTGCGATCCCTGACCATGACCTTCTTTACCAGCGTGTTGAGCCGCACCTCCATGCCGAACTTCTCACCCAGCCTGCACAGGGCCGCCGGTATCTGGATCATCCCGCCCTTGGGATAATAGATCCCCTCGTGCTCCGAGTAGGGCACGCAGGCGAAGAGGCCGGCGACCAGCTCCGGGGGAAGGCCCACATACGCGGACTGATAGGACATGGTCTCGAGGATGCTTTCGTCCTTGAAGTACTTGGTGATAACGTCCTGGTAGTTCTTGAGGAAGAGGGGCAGATACCTGATGAGCCCGGGGGTCTTGCGCAGCATCCTCAGCATATCGGTAATGGTATCCGCGGGGGTAGAGAAAAAGCCGTCCATGGCTATGTCGATGAGCCCCTTGAAATACTTGCAGAACTTCTGCCAGCTCTTGCCGTCCTCGGGAGAGATCCTGGAGATCACCTCTCCCGTCCCCTCCACCGAGGTGGGGTAGGCGACGGTGGACCCGTCCATGAGCAGGAATTCCATCATGGGGTCACAGGGCAGAAGCTCCACCTCATCCTGGAATCTCGATCCGAGCCTCTCGAAGGCCATCTCGATGGTCTCTATCGACTCCACGATGGAGGCTCCCACGTCGAACTTGTAGCCGTTTTTCTCATAGGTGGAGCAGCAGCCGCCTATCCTTTCGCTCTGCTCCAGCACCAGGACCTTGCGCCCCTGTTTGGCCAGGATGGAGCCTGCCGTGAGGCCGCCGAGTCCAGCCCCTATCACGATGACATCATAATCAGCCACAGCGTTTCCTCCTTCATTATCCACAGGCCAACTACGTTAACTCGTCTCCCTCTCGCTCTTCCGGACTATGGGCTTGCGCCCGGGAAAGGCAGGTTTTTCGCCTTGACCCTTTCCCCTCACCACGCTCCCACCTCTTCTCCGCCTCGCAAGGCTTGCGGCGGAAGTGCTCAAGGTCATTTAACCCGATGGCGGACGATCGTCCGTGCAACCTGTATCATGCACGGTTCAAGCCCGTACCTATTATTCATGCAAAAACCGTGCCATATCTCTCCTCGGGCATCTCTTTAGGTGTAAAAACCCTGAAATACCAGACAGACAGCATAATCTCGTATGCCGGGTATTTATGCGCAAGCGCAGATTGTCAATTCTTCCGCCTAGCGATGTTTAGATTATGAGACAATGACTGTGCGGAAATAGAACACGAATGCGATAAAATCATAACGCTTACACCCTCGAGAGCGGGATTCGACGCAGCGGATCGCTTCCTCCTCGCAGGTTATCAACGGATCAGACCTCCTACAAAACCTGTTGCCACTTCTTCAGTTTGGAGAAACCCGGCACTATAGGCTTCAGGAATCCCTGGAGCGGCTCGAACGCGGGCAGGGTAAAGGTCGAGCACACCGTCCTCCACAAGACCTTCTTCACGGAATGTGGGGAGGCGTCACTGAGCTTCCTCAAGGCGAGGAAGTACTTGTTCCTGCATACGAGATCGTTGAACAGCTCGCCGGCCCTGGCCTTGTCATCCACGGCCAACGCGGCGATCTTCCCGGAGATCAAGGAGGGATGCACCCCGAAACCGAAGAACGCATCGTTCGCCCCGGCCAGCGACCCGGCCAGTATCTTGTCGCCACAGAAGAGGCTGTTGGTGTTGAACTTCTTGGTCCCCAAGACGCCGTTGAAGGGCCTGAAGTTGGTGAATTCGATGCCCGATTGTTGCGGGAGATGCCAGGTGCTCCATTCCTCGAAGCCGCCCTCGACTATGGCATCATCGGTTCCGATATACAGCGCCACGGCGAGGCCGTTCACGGTCCCGCAATAGCAATACAGGGTGGCGTATTTATCAAACCACGCCAGCGTCCTGTTCGGCCCCTCGTGCCTCTTCACATCGATAAACATGTCGTAGTTCCTGTAAGGGATGCCCAGGATCCTGAAAGGCGTCTCGCTCAAACCCGAAGCGAGGATGGTCTTCGGGGGGAGCTGCGAGAGGTCTGCCTTGGACTTGAGCTCCCAACCGAACTCGAACTTGATCCCCTCCTCCACCGCTATCTCGTACAGATAGTTGTCGATCGCCGAGGATCGAGCCCCTCTCTCCACGCTGTACAGGCAGTTCCTGGCCGGGTCGAACTCGAACTTCCTGCCGTACGCGAAAATGCACAACTCATCGGACGGAGTAACCTGCGGCGCCTTCAACTCGACGCCGATGAACTTCCCCAGGAGTTCGGGGCGCATGGGAGTGCCATCGATACCGGGATGGGCCACCGGTTCGCCTCCTACCTTTGAGTTCTTCTCGAGAACCGTAACGTCGTGTCCGGCCCTGACGCAGTTTATCGCGGCCACGAGGCCGGAGAGGCCGGCTCCCACCACAGTTATCTCCGCCATTATCCCTTCTCCTTTCCGGTTGCTGAGTCACCCAAGCTCCGACCACCGATTGTCTTGTATATAGAGCTAGGCAAAATGGATGTCAGATTCCTTCCGTCCAGTCCTTCATTACCAGGGCCGAAGCCACCAGGCCCGAGGCCATCACGAAGGGTACTCCTCCTCCGATACATGTACACTGCCCGGCCAGATAGAGCCCCCGCACCACGCGGGAGCGGTTTCCGGGACGGAAGGGACCCACGTTGGTGAGGCTCATCTCGAGACCGAGAAAACCGCCCTCGGGAAGGTTGAGCCTGCGCTCGAGTTCCTTGGGTGTAATGGGATCGATCCATTCGACGCTGTCCCCCAGGCCGGGATAGTACCGCTTGTCCATGTGCCCGACGATCTGCCAGGCCCAGTCCTGCGAGATATCGTCCCAATCGTGGTATTTGAGGCGATACGGCATGACCGGCAATATGCTCAGGATCTGTTTTCCCGGCGGGGCGAGACCGGGATCATCCATGGAAGGGCTCATGGTCATATATACGCCGTCGTTCGGGTTATGCAGGAGACCCTTGTGGTAGTAGTCACGCCAGTAGTTATCGAATTGCTCCTTGGAGGGGACCATGATCGAGAGGTGAGACTTTATGCTTTCCAGCGGCTCGCTCAACCCAAGGTGTATGGTGGGGGCGGGTATGGAACAGGGTTGGCGGCGCACCGTCCGCGACGCCCATCTCGGAAGGTGCTCTTCTCCCACCAGTTTGAGGTAGGTAATCCTCGAGTGGGCGTTGGATATGACGACCTTCGAGGTCAGCGTCTCGCCTCCCGTGAGTTCCACGCCCTTCGCCTTCCCGTTCTCTATCCTTATGCGCCTCACCTCGGATTTCAGGCGCACCTCGGCGCCCGCTTCCTCCGCCAGGCGTTGCAAGGCCAGGGGGATGGCGATCATTCCACCCTTGGGGTAGTAATATCCGGTTCTCTGGCAATATCCCTCCGCCGCGTCGAAACCCATCGTTTTACTGGAGGGCATGCCCAGGTAAAGGGTCTCCCATCCCATCATCAGTTGTACGCGTGGATCCCTGAAGTAGCTCTTGCACACGCGGTCGGCGTTACATAGTGCCAGCTTGATGTTGACCGGGAGGCTAGAGATCAGGCGCCGATTCGCCGCCATCTTCACCAGGGTGGATATCTTGCCGATATCGCTCAGCTCCTGTATGGGATATTCCAGAAAAGCATGATAGTACTGCCGGAATTTCTTCATATCCTCGCAGTAGCGGTAGAAATTGCCCGCGTCGCCGGGGGAGATCATGGAGATCACCTCGGCCACTCCCTCGATATCCCTGGGGAGAGAGAAGTCCCTGCCGTCATCCATATAGTAGTGATAGACGGGGTCGACCAGCTTGAAGTCGATGTAGTCCTCCAGGCGGCGTTCCAGGAGTTCGAAGAGCTTGTAATATATCTGGCGCAGGAGAACGAAAACGGCACCGGTATCGGGTTTGAACCCGTTGTGATCGTAGTTGGAGCAACATCCTCCGACCCGATCCAGCCTTTCGAGCACCAGCGTTTTCAAGCCTTTGCCGGCCAGCACCGAGGCGGCTGTAAGACCTCCCACGCCGGATCCGATAACGATTACGTCGTAGTCCTGGCTCATCCCCATTCACCTCCCTAGAGCAAAAAGCGGAACGGCAACTCTGCAAGCTCGCATAGCGTCTTTTTGATCCCGAGCCTTCTCTCCTCGCTGAGCCCGAGCATCAGCAGGGCGCCCAGGGCGATCCCCAGGCCCAGCCCGCGCGGAAATGTAAAAAGCGGGCTCCCGGTCGATTTCGCGTTCTCCATGTCCCCCCCAATATGGCGGCTGGCGTTCGTGCTGTATTCCCGTCTGTACAATGAAAGTGCAAAAAACGTGCCAAGAGGTGGTCCATTAAGAAAGAATGCTTTAAAAAGGTAGGTTAGCCGACATTCAGACTCGCTATAAACGGAAGGCGCGATCTTGACGGGCGGATTAGTGTATGGAAACAGCGACACTTACTGTAGAGGTAACGAGACAGGTTTTCCGCTCCGTTCTGCGCCCTGCCCAAAACCGAATCTCGTCAGCATGCGCGGCAGATCCCATGTTACAGGGATATCTGCGATGGTGCCTCTTATTCTCTCGGCTCTATCCCGTACTTAGCGATCTTGCGATAGAGCGTGGCGCGGCTGATTCCCAGGTCGGCGGCCGCCCTGGATATCACTCCGCCGTTCCTTGCGATGGCCTCAGCTATCACCTTTTTCATATACGCCGCTTCGCTCTCATGCAGTCTGACGGCGTCGCTCCCGACAACAAGAGGCTCCCCTAAAGCAGCGGCCTCCTTGCTGCCCTGTCCAGGTTCGGCGAAAGCGAACATGTCCTGCCCCGGTCCATTGCTTTCGCCCAGGGTTAAAAGCCTTTCCACCCAGTTGGAGAGCTCCCTTACATTACCGGGCCACTCGTAGGCCTGAAGGGTCTCCAGGACATCGGGCTTGATAAACCTCTCCGCCTCCTGCGAGGACTTGGTATATTTCTGGATGAAGTACCCGGCCAGAAGGGGAATGTCCCTGGGGCGTTCCCTCAGGGTGGGAAGCCTCACGCCGACCACGTTCAAGCGGAAGTAGAGGTCATCACGGAAGACCCCCTCCCGCGTCCTCTCCAGCAGGTTCTTGTTGGAGGCGGAGATGACGCGCACGTCCACCGGGATGAAGCTCTTTCCACCCAGCCTGAGCACCCTCTTCTCCTCGATCAGCCGCAGCAGCTTGGCCTGCATGTCCGGGGGCATGGAATCCACCTCGTCCAGGAAGATGGTCCCCCCATCGGCCAGCTCGAACTTCCCGGGATTTCCTCCCCGCTTGGCGCCGGTGAAAGCCCCCTCGTCGTAGCCGAAAAGCTCGCTCTCCAGCAGGTCTTTGGGGATGGCGGCGCAGTTCAGCGGGATGAAAGGCCCCTCACCCCGGTCGGAGTAATTGTGGATCGCCTGGGCGAACATCTCCTTTCCCGTACCGCTTTCCCCGGTGATCACTATGGGGCAGTCGGTCCTGGCCGCCATCTTCAGGGTTTCTATGCACCTGACGAACTCTTCATCCTCTCCGATGATGTCGTCGAAGTCGTACATGGCCCGGGCCCCGTAGATCTTGTGTGCCAGCTTCTGCATTCTCTTGAGCTCGCGCAGAACCAGTACCACTCCCAGGAACCCCCCTTCCTCGTCGAGTATGGGCTCGGCGTCAAGAAGCACCCGCTGCTCCTCGCCCTCCTGGTTGGTGAATATGGCCTCCAGGCCGGTGAAGCCGCTGCTCTTAGTGGTGATCCTGCGTATCTTTCTAAGCACATCCTTGTTCTTGATGGTGGAGTTCAGAGCTTCTCCGGCTTGCAGCCCCGTTAACCTCGACGCCAGATGGTTGAGCTGGACGATATTCATGCGCTGGTCCATGACGACCAGCCCGTCGGAGATGGAGTGTATGGTGGCTCTCAGGTATTTATAGGACCTGTAGAGCTCTTTGGAGGTGCTCTGCAATCTCAACTGGGTCTCGATGGCCTTGGCGGAGGCCAGGACCAGGCCGTAGGTATGGGGGTGCTCCTCCAGTACATCGTGGCGTGCCGTTATATCCAGGATCCCGATCATATCGCCATCGGGATCCAGGATAGGCGCGGCCACGCATGTTGAGACCTTGGCCAACTCGCAGAAGTGTTCCTCGGCCACCACCCTGAACGGGCTGCCCGTTGCCAGCACCACGGTGGGCGCCGCGGTGCCGATGGTCTGCTCGGTCAGGTATTGACCGACCACCACACCGACCTGATTCAGGAGCGTTTCTATGACCCCACCGCTGAGGATGTAGAGTACGAAGCCATCTCTATCCATCAGAATGACGGCCACCTCCATTTCCTTGATCGATTCATACAGGTCGGCGATGAAGGGGGTGGCCACCTCCAGGAGGATCTCCGATTCCGCGAATCGTCTCTCCCTGTCGTCCGCCGATATCAGGCGGTTCACCTTCTCGAGGTGGGGGTCAACGCCCAGGCTCATGCACCTCTTCCATGAGGAGGCGATGTCCTCCCTCAGCGCGCCTTCTTCGAGCTCGCCGGTGCTTACGAATTTCTCCCAGGCATCTCTGATGCGTTTCTGTTCCCCGTTCATAACTCCGGCTGCCTGCCCGGCGCCTTCGCTTTCAGTCACCTTTGCCATCTTGCTTGTCCTTTCGACTTCGGCATGTAAGGGTTGTGCCCCGTATACACCGCTGCGTGGTTGACCAGCCAGCCATCTTTAAAGCAGTTTGCGATATTTGTTAACCGTTCTCCTTGCGATATCGATTCCTCTAGACCTTAGTATCTCGGCTATCTCCTGATCCGACCTGGATCTTCCATCGTCGCTCCTGGTTATGTTTCTTATTAGATGAACGATATAGTCCTGGGACAGGTGCTCACCGTCACTGCCTTGAAAAAGCGGCGAAAAGAGCCCCTTCAGCGGGAAGGTGCCCCGGGGGGTAGAGATGACCCTCCCCTTTACCACCCTGCTGATGGTGCTGACGGACTGACCCAGCTCCCTTGCAACCTGCGAAATGGTCAGCGGTTCCTTGTAATCCCTCTCGCCCGTCAGATAGGCTTTCTGGCTCTCCAGTATCAAGGACGCCACACTTATGATAGTGGCTTTCCTTCTGCTTGCCAGTTCATATAGACTGTTGGCCTCCCGCTCGAACGCCTTGACCTTCTTGAGCCAGTCGAGGTCGGCTCCATCGCCATCCTGTTCAGCATTGTTACCTCCCCTGTTCGATGGAGAGATCATCTGAAGCCGCATCGAGGGCTCAAGGACCTGCAAAACACAATCGCCGTTGGCCAGCAGGAAGAACACCAGATCGGGATGCATCGTCTGTCCGGGTGGGCTGAGATGTGAGGGTGTGAACTCCATTCCCCAGGTAGGGTAGGGACGCAGGCTTCTCAGCTTCTCCAACATCTTCCGCAGTGATCCCTGGCTCAAGTCTAGGTCTCTCCTGACTCTGTCCAGGTTGCCCGCGGCGATGTCATCGAGGTAGTCGTTGATGATCCTCTCCATGATGAAGGTATCCGAACCGCTATTCCGGCATTGGTACCAGAGGAAATCCTTGACGTCACGGGATCCGATCCCACCCGGATCGAAGCATTTAATGACATCCAGCACTTCCAGGACCTCTTCCACGCTTGCCCCGATCAACTCGGCGATAACTCCCGGGTCCTCCCCGAGGAATCCCCTGTCATCAATGAACTGGATGATATTTCTAAAATGATCGCCGCTGCCCTTTTCCATGCAGGAAGGTATCTGTGAGCCTAAATAGACCGGGAGTGAATCGGAGAAATCGTTCCAACTACCTGGTGGGTCAAGGCCTTCTTCCTCGGATGCGAGATCGGCGCGGGAAGAAATCCCGGTCTGCGGTCTATCGAAGGCCTGAAATTCTATGTCTTTGGTTACACTTACTTCGCCGTCATGAACGACAATGGTTTCACAACTCTCGCATGGTTCAACGCAAGGGTTCTTATCCGCGACTTCCTCCAGATAATCGAGGAAATCCGAAGCGCACATCTCCAATATCCTGGTGAAATTGGCATGGAAAGTAGAGGGCCGACCTCTCACCGAGATATAATTACCAAGCGAGATATCCATCCGAAACCCCCCACAATTCGCCTGTACAGCTTCATATTGTATCAGATCAGGACAACCTGCGGATAATTACCCAGGAAATGGCTGTAAAATGACACATTTCTGATACATATATACGGACTAGAAAAGAATATCCCTCATGTTGAGAGGATCTTCCCTCTACCTCTTTGTTTATCCTGTGGAGATGAGCTCCCCAAGGGAGACAGTCAGGCCGACGAGGAAGGCCCCTCCGACAAGGGGCCTTAACCTGATCTTGTCTGGTGGGCCCAGCAGGACTCGAACCTGCGACACGCGGAAGTGGATAGGTGTCCAAATTTTTAAGAATATAATCGAAATTAATGGCCAATAATTATGATTATAGTATTGAAGTATTGATGTAGTTATATTACGATATCATTCGGTGATGCATATGGATGATGAGACGCTTTACCTGATGAATCCCTGGTGGGAGGGGAATTTGCCGGACACCGGCATCCCCCGCCCCCGCTATATGAATCTTCTGCAGCAAGCCGGGGGAAGAAAGCAGATCGAGATAATCCTGGGAGGCCGCCGGGTCGGAAAGACGACCCTGGTCAAGCAATTCATCGCTGCATGCCTGGAAAAGGGGCTGGACGCCAAAGACCTCCTCTACATGGCGATGGACCACCCCCGCGCTGCCGGGGTATCCGCAAGCGAGATCCTGCGCGATTTCCGGGCGCTCTTCGGGCATCGCCGCGATCGCAAGGTCTGGCTTTTCCTAGACGAAGTGCAGGAGAGCCCCGGTTGGGAAGCGGAATTGAAAGCCCTCTACGATAGCGAGAACCTCAAGCTGGTCTGCACCGGTTCGACCTCCGCCCTGCTTGCCGCGCAGGGCGGTAAGCTCACCGGCCGGCAACTGATAATCGTCGTCTATCCACTGGGTTTCGATGAGTTCCTCGCCTTCAGGGGAGAGGAGATAAGCCGGGCGGAGGAATATCGCTATGTGGTGGCGGCGGAGGAATACCTGCAAATTGGAGGGTATCCGGAGAACGTCCTGCAGCCCTCGGAGACCTACCTGGCCCAACTTCTGGACGATGTGATCTCGCGCGACCTGATAAGGCTCCAGCATATCCGGAGGCCTGAAGTTGTGCGGGACCTCATGCTTCTGCTGGCATCCAGCGTCGGGTCCCGGATAAGCTACAACCGCCTGTCCAAGAGCCTCGGCATCTCCCTGGATACGGTGAAGGACTACCTCTCGCACTTGAAGAGTGCCTACCTCGTGGATACCATCGACAAATGGACCACGTCGCACAACGAACGTGTCTACGCCCAGAAGAAGGCCTACCTGCTGGACACCGGCATGAAAACGGTGCTGACGGGGAGAGGTGACCTCGGGGCGAAGGCCGAGAACGCTATCTTCATGGATTTCATGAGACGAGGTATGCGGCCCGGATATTACGCCGAGGGTGAGGGAGAGGTCGATTTCGTTACCGGCAAGCCCGGTAGTCCCGAGGTCGTGGAGTCGAAATATGATGACAGCTTCGAGTGGGAGGGCCGGCGCTTGCGGGGGGCACGGCTGTTCCTGCGCAGATTCCCCGGCTGCCGCAACCTCACCGTTGTAACCCGCGATGCCACCGACCGGCTCAAGATCGACGGGACAGAGATCTCCGCTATCCCACTGTGGAAATACCTGCTGCGAGCATAAAGGGGAGCACGGTGGTTACGTTTTAAGTTGCTTTGCTTATCATGAAGTTTGCAATCGTGCATTATAAATGCATATATACGTAGCGCGGCTCTTTCGCAGCTCTGATAATATGAACCGTAAAACCATTCAGATGAGCTTAGGGGTTGATTGAAATGTTTGAGCTGATCTCCATGAAAAAGCTCCCACCCTGGGAGTGGCCGGAAAACTCTGAGCAGATTCTCACGGGCGTTCTCAACGACGCCAGTGCCGACGCATCCGACCGCCTTCTCGCGGCGGAACTGGCGGGAGAACTCCCTGCGAGCACAGACGAGCTTGCAGACGTACTGCTCTCCATCGCACAGAGCGGCGACGAATCCGAGGACTTTCGCGCCAGGGCTGCGATAGCCCTGGGACCGACTCTCGAGTATGCATATATGTCTGATTTCGAGGACCCCGATGAAGAGACGATTACCGAAGGTATGTACCTCAAGATCAAGGAATCGTTTCGCAAACTCTACCTGGATGGCACCGTACCGGAGGAAGTGCGGCGGCGGGTCCTCGAGGGCTCGGTGCGCTCACCCCAGGAATGGCACCGGGATGCCGTCCGCGCCGCCTATACGAGCGACAAAAAGAACTGGAGGCTGACCGCCGTTTTCTGCATGCGTTTCGTCAAAGGATTCGAAGCCCAGATCCTGGAGGCGTTGGATAGCGAGGATCCGGACATGCTCTACGAAGCGGTTTGCGCGGCGGGCAACTGGCAACTGGACGATGCTTGGCCCAGGCTGACCGCGCTCCTTACATCGGAGGAAACCGATAGAGATATCCTTTTCGCAGCCATCGAAGCCGTGACCGACATCCGCCCTCAGGAGGCGGGGGTACTCCTCGTCGACCTCGCCGACTCTGAGGACGAGGACATCGCCGAAGCGGCCACCGAAGCCATGGTCCTGGCTGAATCCCTGCCTGATGACTTCGACTTTGATGAAGATTGATGCGATCGATAGAAGGTATTTACGGGGTTTCGTCTGGTATCCAAGAATTCCGCCAAGACACTCCAACCCTGAGTGGTTATTGCCGAACCGTTTATACATTCAAATGAACAGGATCAGAGTGCACATACTCTGACCTGCTCTTATGTTTGGTGGGCCCAGCAGGACTGTCAATGGTCAGATAAAATTGTACAGGTTCTGGCGGTTTAATTTTGTACATAGCGGAGCAAGCATTTAGTCTTTCTCGACCCCCTTGCCCTTTGCTTT
>JAFGDU010000101.1 GCA_016931915.1 Actinomycetota bacterium | reverse complement strand
CACCGGACAGGTTCGCCACCAGCTCGAGGGCCTGGCGGTTCTGGCTCTTGGGCCTCTCTCCCAACACCTCCCCCGTGGCCATGAAGTCCGCCCCGTATTCATGCCTGAGTTCCGCCGCCACCTGCACCATGAGGGCGTGGCAGTCGATACAGGGGTTGAGGTTCTTGCCGTACCCGTAGCGGGGGTTCTTCAGCATCTCCAGGTGGCGGGCGGTGATATCCTCGACGTGCAACTCGATACCGAGTTCGCCGGCGGCCTTCTCCGCCCCGGCACTCCCGAAAAAAGGTGTGGTGAAGGTGATGGCGGCGACCTCTACCCCACAGCGCCTGAGCAGCTCGGCAGCCAGAACTGAGTCCAGACCCCCCGAGAAGAGCACCAACGCTTTCCTCTTTTCTCCCATACCTGCTCCCCCTACCAACACTTACAGGTTACGTAAAATATCCTAGCACGTCTGAACAACCACGCCCCGTTGTTTGCATCGCGTAAGCGACAGCGGCTTCCGAAGGATGACGCTGCGGTATCCAGTGCCTGTCCTGGCTGTGCCAGGCCAGGCCTGGCACGCGTACGTTTCGAAAGGAACCCCACCACTCCCCCCGCTTCCCGACTATCGGAGGTCGGTCAGAAGCGACATTGGGAGCATGCGTGCACTTGCGGAAGCTGGGAGAATATAACCCCGTCCGGGTATCGTTAAGCGCTGAGCACACTTCTCGGGAAACGAGGTCGGCATTACGTCAAGAAGCAGCTAAAGCATTGAACCGGGTGTATCTCAGCGCGAGGGAGAACGGCATCCCGAACGTGCATAGCCAGCATTAAAACCACTGCCTGGGAACTGCGGGGTCGGTCTGAAGCGACATTGGGAGCATGCGTGCATTTGCGGAAGCTGGGAGAATATAACCCCGTCCGGGTATCGTTAAGCTTAGAAACCACTTACCGAGAACCGAGGATAACGGTAATCTGGCACCCCTGCGTCTTAGCAACAACCATCCCGGCGAGCAAGGTGCTCGGAGGAGCCTGCGACGACGACCAGCCTTGTCGCCGGGCCGGACATAGACCTAGCTCGAGGACCGTTATACCTGGTCTCGGGAACCTACAAACTGTCCCAAGCCTTCCAGGCCAGGATTACCAGGGGCACGGAGAGCATGATCATGGTGGTGGGAAGCCCGTGCTTCTGGGCAAGGAATCCGCCGGCGGCCGGACCGAGCATATAACCGATGGCCCAGGCCATGTTGAAAAGGCCGAAAGCGGTGCCGTAGGCCTCGCCCTCCTCCCCGCCGCCGATCCTGTCGGCGATAAAGGGGAGCGTCGGGGTCTCGAAAAGGGCGATGGTGATGCCGCAGACAGCGAAGAGCGCCGCGATAAGGGCGAGGTTCCCCGCGAAGACGAGAAGGGGTGCGGCCACCGCCGTGGACAGCAGCCCCCATGCCATCAGGCCCTTCTTTCCCGTGCGATCCGAGAGCTTTCCCACCAGGGGGCTGAAGACCGTATACGCCAGCACGGTCAGGGCGAAGAGCAGGCCGATGGCGCTGCTCCCCAGGCCCAGGTTCTCCTCCAGGTACACGGGGAAAAGCGGTTCCAGCACCCCCAGGCTTACCGTACCCATCATCACTATGACCAGGATTAGCGCGATGCCCGGATAGGCGAGGACAATACGGGCCATCCTCCCGTATCCCTCTTTGCTTCCCCGCGGGGCAAGCCCCTTTAACTCCCGGCTGACCATGGCGAACAGGCCCGCCGCAACGCATATCGCCGCCACGAGCAGAAACGGGGCCTTGTATCCCACCCAATCGTAGAGTAGCCCTCCCAGGGCCGGCCCGGCGATGGCTCCGGCGCCCATGGCGCCCATGACGATGCCCATTCCCTGTCCCCTCTCTCCCGCGGGATAGATGTCGGCGATGATGGCCAACCCCACCGACCAGTTGGCCGCAGCCGTTACGCCATCGAGAAAGCGCGAAAGAAAGAGGGATACGTAGGTGGTGGAATAGGCGTAGAGCACGAAGGCGCCCGCCATGGCCAGCATGCCGAAGACCAGGAAGGGGCGGCGCCCCAAGCGGTCCGAGACGACCCCGAAGGGCAGGGCGGCCACGATATTGCCTATGGCATAGGACGCGAAGAGCATGCCCAGTCCCAGTTCGCCTATGCCCAGATCCTTCGCATAGACCGGCATCACGGGCACCACGACACCGTAGCCCAGGCTGTCCACGAAGATGACTATGCACACCAGCGCCAGAAGTTTCTTCATTACCGCAACCCCTAGTGGGCAAATTCGACAAGAATCGGACGGTTTCCGCTATTATGCCACGAACTGAGGCGCATGTTCCTCGCATCATGTGGGTATAAAGGGTATGTCTCGCCTGCGGAGAAAAAGCTATTAACAGTTGGGCAAGCCCACACGCCTGCTTCCTTGGCGTTGCGGCTTCCGGCGATACTCGGGAGGTGCGCGATGCGCAAGTCTTTTATCCTGGTTCTGAGTCTGCTCGTCTCGACGGCGCTACTCGTATTGCTGCCGCTCCCCGCGGCCGAGGCCTCCGGCTGGGAGTGGAGGCAGGATGACTGGTCGGGCGGACCGGGCCAGCAGTACTGGATCGACGATGCCATGTACTCCAGCTCCAGCTATATCGACACCATGAGCAAGCCCGGGACCTTGCGTGTCTCCTACCTGTCCACCCCCTTCGCCAAGGAGCCCACCAATCCCGTGCTCGCCCCCGGCGTATTGGGCTCCTGGGACGATACCCTGGTTTCGGGTTACGGACGCAAGAGAGAGGACGGCGGTTACGAGGTATTCTACCGCGGGCAGGACGCGGCAGGAATCAATGCCGTCGGCTATGCCGATTCTCCCGACGGTATCAGCTGGACCAAGTACACCGGCAATCCCGTGCTACAGGGGGTCGGCCAACCCTGGGACATTGGCGGTGTTGGAACCGGGCCCTACGTGTGTGAGGGAGATACCATGAAATACTGGTTCTCGGGGTTTCCCGCAATGGGAAGTACCCGTAGTTTCGGCTTCGCCACTTCAACGGACAAGGTCAACTGGACGCGGGAGGCAAACCCCTCTCTGAGCCCCGGGCCGGCCGGAAGCTGGGACGAGATACTACAGCAATGCACGGTTATAAAGGATGGGCCGACCTATCACATGTGGTATTACGCGCAGGACAGCACCCTCCCCTACACGGGGCAGATAGGCCATGCCACCTCCAGCGACGGCAGAACCTTCACCAAGGACCCCTCCAACCCCGTGTTGAGCATCGGTCCGGGAGGAAGCTGGGACAATGCCTCCCTGGGCAGTTTCGTGGTCACGAGGCGCCCATGGCTGGGAGATTATATCATGGCGTATCATGGTTACGACGGCTCCAACTATGCCATCGGCGTAGCCACCTCGCTCGACGGCATAACCTGGACCAAGTTCGCGGGCAATCCCGTGCTCACCATCGGCATTGCCGGAACCTGGAACGAGAACAACGTGGTACCCTTCACCTTCACTTTCGACGGCAGCATCTACAGGCTGGGCCTCTATGGCATCAACAGCTCGGGGCTGATGAGCAGCGGGGAAGCCTTCAGCACCGACGGCGTAGCTTGGATCCCTAATTTTACCAATCCCGTTCTTACCCCTTCCGCCTCTCCCTTCTGGGACGATGCATTGGCCTTGGCGGGCTTCAAGTATCTGGAGGGCAACACCCTGAGGACTTTTTATTTAGGTGCGGGCACCAGTATCGGCATGGGCACGGCGACCTCGGCCCCGCTATATTACGGGGCACTGGCCTCGCTGGAGTCCTCCGTTTTCGACGCCGGTTCCACCGCCCAGTGGGGCAACGTCACCTGGAACGAGACCGTCCCAGCGGGGTGCAGCGTCACGGTGGAGGTGCGCAGCGGTGACGTCCCGGTCCCCGACGGTACCTGGACCGCCTACACGGCGGTTCCCAACGGGGGAATGGTACCCCATCCACCCTCGCGCTACATACAATATCGCGTGGAGATGCAGTCTGCGGGAGGCACCACGCCCGAGTTGTCCAACCTGGCCATCGACCTCGAGGCGCTTCCCACCACCTGGTACTTCGCCGAGGGTTACACCGGCGCGGGCTTCGACGAATGGATCACCATCCAGAACCCCAACGCCGCCGCGACCAACGTCACCGTCACCTACTTCACCCCCGGAGGCGCACCGTCCTTCACCAACCACAACATACCCGCCAACTCGCGCTACACCATCTACGTCAACAGCGACCTGGGGGCGGACCAGGAGAATTCCTTCAGCGTCTGGGCCGACCAGCAGGTGATCGTGGAACGGCCCATGTATTTCCGCTACTCCGGGCTGGGGGGCCACGACTGGCGGGGAGGGCACGACGCCATGGGGTCCACCCAGCTCTCGCGCAGCTGGTACTTCGCCGAGGGCTACACCGGGGATAATTTCGAGGAGTGGCTTACCATCCAGAACCCCAATGGTTCCTGGGCCACGGTTGACGTTACCTATTACGTCACCGGGGGGCAACCCATACGCAAGCAACATCTGGTGGCCCCGACCTCACGCTACACCATCAGCGTCAACCAGGACGCGGGGGCGGACCTCGAGGTGTCGGCGGCCGTCTCCGCAAACCAGCCCATACTGGTTGAGCGCCCCATGTACTTCGCCTACCAGGGCTCCATGTACGGTGGGCATATCGTCATGGGCTCACCCTACCTGGCCCAGGACTGGTACCTGGCCGAGGGGGCTACCTTCGACCCCTTCACCGAGTACATCACCATCCAGAACCCCAACCCTGGCGACGCCACGGTAGCCGTGGCCTATTACACGCCGGGGGGCGTTCCCATAACACGCAATCACACCATCCCCGCCGATTCCCGCTATACCATCAACGCGGGGTTGGACTCCGGAGCATCTTCCGATCTCTCCGCCTACCTCCATTCCAACCTTCCCATCCTGGTGGAGAGGCCCATGTATTTCAACATGCTCTACGGGGGCCTGCCGGGGGGACACTGTGCCATGGGGGTGAACTCGCCCTCCACCCAGTGGTACTTCGGCGAGGGCTATACCGGGCCCGGTTTCGACGAATGGCTCACGGTGCAGAACCCAGGAGCCTTGCCGGCCAACCTCACCGTGACCTACTACGTGCAGGGCGGCGCGCCCATAACCCGCAATCATGTCGTGGCACCCACCTCGCGCTTCACTATACCGGTGAACGTGGACGCGGGAACGGACCTGCAGCTCTCCGCCTACGTTAACTCCGACCAGCCGGTGATATGCGAGCGTCCCATGTACTTCTTCTACCAGGGGTACCAATCCTACAACTGGCCGGGAGGTCACGACTCCCAGGGCTTCGCGCCTTGAGTCGATTCCATGAAATAAAACATGGGTCGAAAACATCTCCGACACCTAGGAGCGCCGATCCTGTGGGGTCAGGTTGAACCTGATCCCACTTCCCTTTATCCGCTAACGACACGAGACCGGAGTACGCCGTCGCCTGCACGATGCACTCATTCACGGGCGGCTTAAATAGTTCGCGCGCTGGCACTGGATGTTAGAATGTCTGCATGGAGGATTATCCGCGACCTACGGACTTCATAGATTATCAGGCCGTCTTCTCACAGACCCTGATCCTGGTCGGCAAGGGCATGAGCGTACAGGATGCGCTGGAGTCATGCCTGAAGGAGGACTACCCCCTTACTTGCAAGGACATCATTGCGGAGGCAAAGCACATCCTCTCCCGCCTCAAACAGGAACGCGAGTGGGGATCCCTGCGGGCGCTGCGGGAACTCGCTGCCAGGCCGGGTCTCGCCGAGGAGCTGCGAGGTCATAAGGCAGGCAGTGAATCTCCTCAAGAGGAGACCCGTCCGGAGGTCATCGCGGACTTTCCACGCATCTTCGCCCTGGCCCAGCGCAAGAGGCATTCCGGCTTCTCCCTCGACGATTCCCTGGAGATGGCGGTGCGCGAGCTCTACCCCCAGACCTACCGCAAGGTGCTAGAGGCGGCCCGCTTCTACATCCGCCTCGCAGCGCGCGAAAGGAAGGAACACGAGCTGCGTGCCCTGAGGGAGCTTGCGGAAGATCCGCAGCTCTTCAGCCGTCTGGAGATTTCACCCCCGGAATGAATTAATGGAGGCCGTTATGATCGCCTTGCTCTGCGCCACTCCCTTCGAGCTCAAGAGCATCCTCTCCGTCCTTGCGCGCACGAGCGACTCTCACGCTCCCGGGGGCATGAGGCTGGTAACGGGAAAGGTGGGAGAAAGAGATGTCCTCGCCCTCTCCACCGGCGTGGGCAAGGTAGCGGCAGGCGCCGGTACCCGCTTTCTTCTGGACCGTTATCGCGTCGAGTTTATCCTGATCTACGGCATAGCCGGCGCCCTCTCTCCCGACGTCAGGCTGGGAGACCTGGTCCTTGCCGATGAGCTCGTTTATGGAGACGTAGGCGTAGCACATTCCGGCGGTTTCGAGATCACGGGTCCGGGCCTGTGCGAAGACGGCCGCCTGGTCTTCCACCCCTCCTTCCCGGCAACGCCGGACATGCTGGAGAGGGCGCGGGCTGCCGCCGAGAGCTCAGGCCTTCCGTATCACGTCGGCAAGGTCATCACCTGCGATCAGGTGGTGCTCGACCCGGAGCTGCGCGTGCACCTGGGCGGAACCTTTCAGGCCCTGGCGGTGGAGATGGAGGGCGCCGCCGCGGCGCAGGTTGCCGCTTGCGACGAGGTCCCCTTCATCGCCGTTCGCGCCATCAGCGACGAACTCTCCCACGACTTCGTAGGCCTGGAAAAACTCCTCGAGTACAAGGGTCAGACACGGCGCAGCGTGTGGAACAAACGCGCCCGCCTTACGGTCACCGATCCCGGGACCATCGCCAGGGCGAAGGAGATGTCCAGGGGGAGCAAGACCGCCCTCGCAAGCCTCACATCATACCTATCGACATTCCTGCGTGAGGCATGGCAGGTCCCACCCTGACCTCGCTTGCGTGCATTTACGGCATCGTCTATGTGTCCAACACAAGCTGTTATAATTAAACCATGCAAGATACAGACAATCCCGGCATCGGCAAGTGGCGGCGGCTCCTGAGCGTGCTGCTGGGCGTTACCGGGGTCGGCACCGCGACCTTCTGGGTCCTCTTTTTCGCCGGCAAGATCCAGGCAACCGAGACCGAGCAGGATGAGGCTTTCGAGCGCGCCTTTCCCCTTGCGGATTCCTGGATGAGCACCCTGTGCATACTCGCCGCCTGGCACCTGTGGCGCGGGGAACGGGAGGGTGAGTTCCTGGGAGCGGCCGCGGGGAGCTCCCTGGTCTTCCTGGCCCTCATGGATATACTCTACTCCCTGGAGAACCGTAAATACTGGCCACTGGACAGCGACCGCGCCACCATGCTGTTCATCAACCTCTGGACATTGGGCCTTGGCGCCGCCACCCTTACCCACCTCTGGAAGTCGTTCATGAGGCACGACGAGACCGAGGGCTCAGAGGGGGCAAGAGTCTAGCTCCTCTTCCAGGAATAGGCGAAAGCTCCCTCCGCTTCCTCTCCCAGCGCGATGGCTCCCTTTGCCTTCTTTCCGATGGCCAGTGCCCCCTTGCTGTCTTTTCCGACCGCGATGGCTCCGGCCGCCCGCAGCAGTCCGATGGAAACGGCGCCCGAGGATATCAAGCCTATCGCCACCGCTCCCGAGGAGACGATCCCCACCGCGAACCTGCCCGAGGCCACTATGCCGAAAGCCTTGTCACCGACGGCGAAAATGCCGAAGCGAAACCCTTCCCCCCTGTTCCAAAGGGGTATTCCCATGATCGTGATGTCGGATCTATCCTCTCCCATCTCCCCTCCCTGGTCGCTTTCATGCCGCTGCAAAAGGAGCAGGCCGGATGGCCCTATTTCTTCCCTGCCGCTTTCTTCCCGGCGGCAGTGGGTTTCTTGGCCGCTTTCTTGGCGCTGGTCTTTTTCGCCCCTCCCGCGGTATTTTTGCTCTTGGCGGCCTTTTTCTTCGCCGGCTTCTTCGCTGCCTTCATCCTGGGCTCCGTCGCGCCCTCCATCCCCGCAGCGGGAACCCCGCAGACCTGATTGCCATCCCTTCCCTCCGGGCAGCGGGTTATCAGCCACTCCGAGACCTTGGGAGCCAGCTCCTTCTGGGAACGGGAGCTCACGTAGATGCCGATATGCCCCCCGGGGAAGGGATAGAGGGTCTTGTCCTCGCTGCCCACCAGGTCGTTGAGGGGTATGGAGCAGGCCGGCGGTACCAGGTGGTCCTCGGTAGCATAGATGTTGAGCAGGGGCATGGTTATCTTCTTCAAATCCACGCGCCTGCCGCCTATCTCCAGTTCGCCCTTTACAAGCTTGTTGTCCTGGTAGAGATCCTTGAGGAACTTGCGGTAGGCCTCCCCCGCCTGGGCCGGGCTGTCGAAGATCCATTTCTCCATGCGCACGAAGTTGGCCACCGTCGCGGGGTCGTCCAGGTTGTCCATAAGGCCCACGTACTTGTCCACCATGAGCTGGAAGGGCTTGAGCATGAGGAAACCCACGTTCATAAACTCGCCCGGTATGATGCCCATGGTATCGACCATGTTGTCGATGTCCATGTGCTGGCTCCACACGTTGAGCAGACCATCGGTGGTGTGGAAGTCGACCGGCGCCACCATGGTGATGAGGTTGCGGATCTTTTCCGCATGCAGAGCCGTATAGATAGTGGTGAAGGTACCTCCCTGGCACACCCCCAGGAGGTTGATCTTGTCGCACCCCGTGCGCTCGCGTACCACGTCGACGCAATTGTCGAGGTAGACGTCGATGTAATCCTCCATAGTCACATAACGGTCGCCGTGGTCGGGATATCCCCAGTCGATGATGTATATGTCCAGCCCCTGTCCCAGCAGGTTGCGGATGAGGCTGCGGTCCGACTGCAGGTCCATCATGTACTGGCGGTTGACCAGGGCGTAACAGATGAGGATGGGGGTAGGACATTTCAGGGCCTCACCCGGGAGGTAGTGGTAGAGTTTCATCTTATCCTCTTCGAACACCAGCTCTTTCGGGGTGGGCTCTACCTCGACATCCGAGATGGTGGTGAGGATCTCGACTCCCTTCACCAGCTTGCGGTTGATGTCCTCCAGCTCCTCCACGAAGAACTTGGGGTCCATGAATTCCTTGAACATGCTCATCCCTCCCCACCGCTCTGCTCGAGCTCTTTGAGCTCTTTCTTCAGCACCCTGACCTCCCGCTTCAACCGGTCCACCGTCTTGTAGAGGTGATCCATCTCCGAGCGGTTGGGGAAGGGCAGCTCTTTCGTCGCCTCCTCGACGTAGGCCTGGAAGTCCCGCCTGAACTGCATCCCCTTGTCCACCAGCTGTCCCTGCAGCTTCGAATACTCCTCCGTGCGGAAAAGCTCTATATACAACTCCTCGTTGGTCTCCCACCACAAGCGGTAGAGGCCGCGGAAGGACATGGGCTCCGCCTTCCCCTCGGCCTGCTTTGCGGCCAGTTTCTCCTGCAGCTTCTCGAATGATTTGGCGCCGGTGCTCTCGATCTGGGCGTAGAACTCGGCGAGGACGATGTTGAACTCCGCGAGCGAATCGATGGCGTACCTGAGCTTCTCTGCCGACTCGCGATAGTAGCCCATGACCGGGGCGCGCAGCAGGCGGCCGAAACTCTCCTCGTAGGCCTTCCTCCATCCCTCGTAGACCTCCATCGCCGCATCGGGCGAGGGCTTTTCCATCTTCATCCCACGATCGACCATGCGCCGCCCGTACTCGTACCAGGGACCCCACATATGCACCAGCAATCCCGAGGCAAGGAGGGGTATCTCGCCGTCATAGAGCTCTGCTATCCACTGCAGCTGCTCGGGAAGGGCGGGTGCGAATACCTTCTGTACTATGCCACGATACTCCTCGGCCCATTTCTCCAGCACCTTGCTCATGGCCTCGAAGTCGTACTCGCCGCCTTCGCCCACGGCCTTGCGATACGCGTCGAACATCTGCATCCACATGGCGTAGAGCTGCGAATAGACATCCGCGGTCTGGAACATCTTCATAAAGGTCTCCGGGCCTATACCCTGGGTCGGGACCTGGAACCTCCCCACCATCTCCTGCATGTACTCCATCCATCTGCGATAGAAATCAAAGGCATCGGGCCAGGAGTGCCCCGCCGCTTTCTCCTCGCCCTGTCCCCATCCTCCGGCCATGCGGGTCCATGCATCCATCCAGTCCTTGAAAATCTCCGCTTGCATCTCCTGCCACTTGCCCCACATGTCCGGCCAAGCGGCTGCTTTCTCTACCATTGCAGATCCCCTCTATCCGGCTATTCCTGACCCAGGAGTTCCTCCATCTTGCGCAGTCCTTCCTCCAGGTTGCGCCGGAACTCCTCGCGGCCCTTACGCATGTTCTCGAGCCAGTCGCTCATTACCTTCTCGCCTTCTTTTTGCAGCTCCCCGCTCTGATCCAGCATCGTCTTCCACATCTTCTCCATCTGCTCCTGGACCGAGTTCATGGTATCGAAAGTCATGAGCATGCCCGAGCGCATACCCTCCACTGCCATTTTCTGCATAGCTTTCTGGTCCATCTCCTTCTCCCTTCTCCATCTCGAGAGGCCTTTATACCTCTATAGTTCCTTTTTATAACCCCCTGTAAACATAGGCAATGAGCGGGGTCAGGCACCCTTGATCTGCTTGCTTTCACTGCATCGGGAGGCGGCGCGGTTGCCTTTAAATGTCCTGTCGGGTGGCGATACAAACCGTTTCTAACCGCGGCGGGTTTGAGGTATATTAATGCAATATCGGCTGCGTATTCGGACCAAGAGGTGGATTTAGCGAGGGGTGAATATCGTGCAACGTAAGCTCGCCGTCGTGTTGGTCGCGCTCATCCTGCCGCTCGTTTGCGCTTCCCCGCTCGTTGCCGGCTGCGGGAGCGCCGAAAGCGGCGACTACGAACGCGAGGTGAGCGATCTGAACGAAGACGCCGCAGGTATCCTGGAGGAGATCTCCCATCATCTTGTCGAAGGCGAGCATGCAACGGAAGAGGAACGCGTCGAGGCGGTGGTCGCAGCGCTGGAGGAAACGGTGGAGGCCCTGAGCGAAGTTGTTGCGAAAATAGCACACGTCAAGGTGCCTGCCGGCAGGGAGGATTTTCACCACGCACTCCTCGCCTCCTATCACGCCCAGGTTGCCGCCTACGAGGCGGTGATAGCCACCCTCGAGCCGGGTGGCGGACACGGCGAGGAGGCCGACGAGCACGGTGAGGAAGAGGTTGAGCACGAGGACGAACCCGCAAGCGAGGAGCGCGGGCAGGAGGGCGAGCAGACGCACGAGGAGGGATCCACCGAGGGCGAGGGCCATTGACCTGCACCGCCACACGCCCCCGGCCACGGACCCGGTCGGGTGTATAATCATAACGTTATCCCATGGCATCGGATGGCCTTAGCAAGGAGGGCTTTCATGAACGACGAGGACCTCTACGAAAAACTGGCGGAGCGCATCTTGACCAAGGGCAGCGCCTTCATACCGGACCTTTTCCGCATGATCGCCGACGAGGAAGAGGCGCGCATTATGCTCGCGACACCCGGCACGGCCGAGGAACTGGCCGAGAAGCTCGGAAGCAGCGTGGAGGAGATGCAGGCAAAGCTCGACCTCCTCTACCGCAAAGGCCTGGTATTCAAATCCGAAAAACCGCAGGGCACGCTCTACCGCATGTGCCGCGACGTCACGCAGTTCCACGACGCCACCATCCTCTGGGAGGGCGCAACCAGGGAGTATCTGGATCTGTGGGGGCGGCAGACCCGTGAGGAGCTTCCCGATTACATCAATATGGTCAGCATGATTTTGCCCAAACCCTTGACCCGCGTGGTGCCGGTAAACCAACCCGTGGAGGCCAGGCAGAGCGTCCTCGCCTTCGAGGACGTGGAGCAGATGCTCCGCGACGCAGGCCGCCTCGCGGTGGCCAACTGCACCTGCCGGCTGGTGGACGGCAAGTGCGGCAAGCCCCTTGAGGTCTGCCTGCAACTGGGCAAGGCCGCCGACTACACCATAGACAGGGGAAGCGGCCGCGAGATAGATTACGCTGAGGCCATAGAGATAATCCGCCTGTCCGAGGAGGCGGGACTGGTCCATGTCGCCATGAACAAGGCCTACGGCAGCCATATCATCTGCAACTGTTGCGAGGACTGCTGCGTGGCCTTCGGCCTTCCCATCGATCCCACCAAGATCGTCGACCCCAGCCGCTTCAAGGCGGTCGTGGACGAGGACGTATGCAGCGGATGCGGCGAATGCGTCGAACGCTGCTTCTTCTCCGCCATCGCTCTGGTGGAACGCGACGGCGAGGAAGTATCCACCATCGACGCGGAGAAATGCATGGGGTGCGGCCTCTGCCAGGTCACCTGCCCCGAGGATGCCATCAGCCTGGTTGTGGTGCGCGAGGAGAACTTCGTACCCAACTTCTAACCTATATGTATGCTTCGGTTCGGTTAAACATTGCCGAAGGCGTACCGCCTTACGGGGCGGAACGTGCCAGCCCTTTCATGCCTGACATCGCTTCGATCAAAACCCAAGGCACCAAAGAGCGTTAATGAACTGGCATGTTTGCGTAACACAAGCAGATAAACAGGGCGGGGTCTCCCCCGCCCTCGCCCTTTAACGCGTCGTTTTAACTATACGTTCAGCGTGACCGCAGCGTTGGTGATGCAGTATTCCTCCGGACGCTCCTTGGTTGTGCAGCGGAAGATGATCTTGTCGTCGGCTTCCTTCCACATCTGCGTGACGATGGTGTCCCCGGGCCATACCGGCCTGCTGAATCGTACCTTGATGGACTTGAACTTGGCCGGGTCGTTGTCGCAGTACTCCCGCAGCACCGCGCGCCCCGCATGGCCGAAGGTGCACAGTCCGTGCAGGATGGGCCGGTCGAACCCCGCCATGGCGGCGAAGTTGGGGTCTACGTGAAGGGGATTGTAGTCACCGGACAGGCGGTAGATCATAGCCTGAATGGTCAGGGTCTTCATCTCCACCACCTTGTCGGGATCGCGCTCGGGAGGCTCGTTGCCCGGCTTGGGGCCGCTCTCCCCGCCGAATCCGCCTTCGCCGCGGATGAAGCTTGAAAACGTGTTGTAGAAAACGACCTCTCCCGACTCGTCAACCGTATCCGCATCCAGATCGATGACCGCCCCCTTGGTCTTGTCCCAGACGGCCGCTACCTTCGGCTTGGTGGTGAGTTTGCCGCTTACGGGGATGGGCTTACGTATCTCCAGGTACTGCTCACCGTGGACGAGCATAACCAAGTTGATGTCGACCCCTTCCACCGCCACCAGGCCCATGAGGGCCGGGAAGGGCGGGACTACCCCGAAGGTCGGTATCGCTTGCAGGCCGTTCTCGTACACGAACTTGAGCTCATCCGCCTCGTAACCGGCTCCGATTCCCAGGTTATAGAGCATGACGTCCCGAGTTGTGAACTCGTAGTCCAGCGGCGGGAGCTCTTTTCCTACGACTGCCAGATCGATCGGCATCTTATCAACCCCTTTGCTTTTCCCGGTTCGAAGAACTGCCCTCTAGGTGAGGTTCATCCTGCCGAGGACGGCCCCGGTCTGCTCCGTGGCGCTCCCGTAGGGGGCGGCTCCTTCGAGGCTGGTTATCTTGTCGATGTTCTCGTCGATCATCTCCAGCGTGATGGGCTTGTTTACGTCGAACATCACGCCCGGTCCCTCCATAAAGGCGGTACGGCTGAAATAGCCACCACCGGCCGAGAAAGTGTAGCCGGAGAAGGTGCAGTTCTCGGAGCATGCCCAAGCCACTATGGGTGCTACGTACTCCGGCTTCAGGATCTCGAGCAGGTTGGGCGGAAGGACGGTGGCGGTCATGCGCGTCCCGGCGATGGGAACGATGACGTTGGCCATGATGTTGTACTTAGCCCCCTCCTGCTTGAGCACGTGCATGAGGCCAATTATCCCCATCTTGGCCGCGCCGTAATTGGCCTGTCCGAAGTTTCCGTAAACCCCCGCCGCCGACGCCGCCGAGATGATGCGGCCGTAAGCGTTCTCGCGCATGTGAGGGAAGGCCGCCTTGGAGCAGAAAAAGGTCCCGTTGAGGTGCACTGCTATGACCTTCTCGTAGTCCTCCATCTCCATCTT
>JAFGDU010000100.1 GCA_016931915.1 Actinomycetota bacterium | reverse complement strand
AGCTTGCACGCATGCAGAAGGAGGAGGCAAAGCGGCTGAAGGCGGAGGAGAAAGCCGCGAAGAAGGCGGCCAAGGAGGCCCCGCCGCCGGCGCCCGAGGCTCCGGTCTCCATGCCCGAACCGGCGCCCTTTTTCGAACCCGCACCAGGTCCACCCGAGGAGGCTGCTCCAAGCCAATTCGACGTAGCTCCACAGCCGGAGGCGGCGCCGCAGCCGGAAGTTGGCCCTCCGCCATTGATGGACATACCGCCACTGGACTTTCCCCCTGAAAGCCAGGGCGAAGGCATAAAAATACCACGCCTGGACGAGAGTCTGGAGCCCCTGCCTCCCAGAGAGGACAGGGGTGGGGAGGACCTGCCTCCGGGTACGGAACCGCCGGAGGGCTTCTTCGAATGACGGTCTTACAACAAACGGGTGGTTGCCTTTTCTATCTCCTCAGCCTCGCCTTCCAGCGATCCAACTGGCCCGCCCAGGGACCGTAGCGCTCTCCATGCACGGTAGCATCCGCCAGCGATGCCATGAACTCTGCGGGCCCGGAGAAAGCGTCCATCTCCGTGTAGAGCAGCCCTACGTGGCTGGCCTTGTGTGCATCGCTGCCCGCGGTGACCGCAAGCCCATGCTCGGCGGCAAAACTCTGGGCCTTGCTGTTGGCCCACCACCATCGTGGCTTGCCGTTCAAGGCCTCAATGGCATCGATCTCACCCATTAGCTCCTCGAGGCGACGGGCCGTCATCCTCTTCGTTTTCACGATATCGAACGGGTGCGGGATTACCACCAGGCCGCCCTGCTCGTGGATGAGCCGCATCGTCTCGGGCGCCGTCAGGCCGGGCTGTATCTCCTCGCTCAAGAAGAGGCCGATGATCTCGCCTTCCGCGGACCGGATCTCCGAACCCGGGATAATCACCAGGTCGGGCAGCTCCGAGGCGAAGGCCAGTCCGCCCTGGAGCGAGTCGTGGTCGGTAATGGCCACCCCGGCAAGTCCCCGCTCGCGGCATATCTCGCCGAGCGCGGCCGGACGTATGGTGCTGTCAAAGGAATAGGTGGTGTGGACATGCAGATCGAGCCTGATCCTCATTCCGTTCCTTTCGTTCAACGGTATTCCTCGGGGACCATGCACGTGTCCTGGATCGATGAGACCAGTTCCCGCAGCCCCGCCTCCTCGACGATGAAGACGCTGGCGCCCCCCGCCATCCCCGTGCGACCCGGGACAACGCCGCCCTGGACATCTACGACCGGAAAGGTCGCGAATTGCCGCGCAATGCGGATGACCTCGTCTGAGGTAAGGTCGGTCTCCAGGGGTTCCAGGGCGACGGACAGGAACCATGCCGCACCCGGATATGACGCCAGTTCCTTCCCTTTATACAGGATCTGTATCAGCAGCCTCTGCTGCTGCCTCACCCTCTCCAGGTCTCCCTGGGGATAGTCTCTGGACCTGGCCATGACCAATGCCAGATCACCATCGAGCATCTGGCTGCCCGCGCCTATATAGCCGAGTTTGGGATCGGACAACGGCTCGCTCAACGTCACCTGCACGCCGCCGAAAAGGTCCACCAGCCATGTGAACTCGTCGAAATCCATCACCACGTAGTTGCGGATATCCATTCCAGTCAGCTGCTCTACCGTCTTCACCGCAAGCTCTGCGCCGCCCGCCTGGTAGGCTTCGTTTATCTTGGTCGTGCGGTAACCGGGGATGCTCACGTAGCTGTCGCGGGGGATGGAGAGCAGGCAAACGCGGCCCATTGCCTCATCTACATGGGCGATCATCATCACGTCGCTCCTCTGGTTGCCGTTCTCCTCGCGGTCGAGCCCATGATCCAGGCCCAGGATGAGCACGTTAAACGACTGCTGGCTGAGAGGCTCCGACACTGGCACGAGCAAGGGTTCCTCCACTCCGGGAAAGGCCGAGATCTCGACCGCCGCGTCTACGCCCCCATCAAACCAGTTCCATGGATCCACGAGCATCACGGCACATGCCGCAGCGATAGCCAGTGCCAGCACCAGAAAAGCCGATCTCGACCACGATTTCCTGCGCAAATACTCTCCTCAGCATACGACGTTATTCTGATTATCTTTTCTTATAAGGACGCTTAATCTCCTTCCACCAGTTCCCCCATGCGCTTTATCCACTCATCGCGCCATGTGTATAATTACTCCAGCCTAAACCGAGGACTACGGAAAGGAATCGTTTGTGCTGGCTGGTCAGCTTTGATTACACCGTGTTCACCTGGATAAACGGTCTGGCGGGCAGGAACAGCCTGTTGGATTCCGCGATGCAGGCGTTCTGTAACGACCACCTGATTCCCTTCACCCTCGGGTTCATGGTGATAATCATGGCCCTGCACGGCCGCAACCGCACGCAGGACCGTGATAACCTTGCAGCAGTGGTGCGCCTTTTTCTGGCCGTCGCGGTTTCCTCCGCGTTGCTGCAACTGGCGGTGACCCTGGTGCACCGTCCCCGGCCTTTCATCGACCACGAAGTCACCCTTCTTTTCTACCATCCCACGGACTGGTCCTTTCCGAGCAACCCGGCGACGGCGACTTTTACCTTCTTCTTCTCGGCCCTGTTCTCGGATCGGCGCTTCGGTTGGTGGTTCCTGCCGCCCGCCTTACTCATGTCCTTTGCTCGCATCTACTGTGGGGTGCACTATCCGGGAGACGTGCTTGCAGGAATCCTGATCGCCGCCGCAAGCGCCTACCTGGTCCACCGCGTTGACTTCTTGAGCCGGCCTATCGTGGCCATAATAAACAGCGTGGAGAGCCGTATAAGGTCCTCCCTGAGCGTAAGGGAATGAGCCTTGGAAGAGATCTTTTACGAGGACATACTGGAGACCTTTCTCTTCTGCTTTATCGCGTCCCTGGGGATCATCCAGGTCATGGTGGCCAGAAGGGGATGGCACGGGCTGAGCGTCTACGGAGGGCGGGTAAAGCCAAACGTCAACAACGCCTTGGGGGCGGCCCTGATCATATTCGCCTACGCCTGGTACTTCAGCGATCCGCTCCACCGTAACGTGCGCAATATCGAGGCTTTCATGAGCCTGGCCTGTCTTATCCTGGGGATCGTTGCCGCGGGTGCTGCCACGGCGCTTCTCGCGGCGATGGCGGAGGTGTTGCGCCGCCGCTTCGGCCGCGGCAGTGCGGCAAGAAAAGGCCGCCTCCCGCATGCACTGGAGTCTCTGCGCCTGCCGGGGGGGGCGGCGTTTCTGTCCGGAATCTGGGGAGAGCGCGGGGAAAACGTGGTCGTGGTCGCGGAGCCAGGGAGGGGATCACAAAACCTCATACGCAGCATCTACGCGGGGCTGCCCGCAAACCGCGGGATACTTTCCATCCATCCCGATCAGGAATCCTTCGGCCATCCTCTCTGGGACCGCAAGGTGGCGAGGGAGAAGATCCTGGCCCTCCTCGCGCAGACGGAAAATGAGCGCGGCATGGACTTGAGGGGCGAGACCTTCCTGGGATTCGGGTGGGGGAGTAACGCACTGGAGCTTCTGCAGGCGGACCTGGAGGAAAGGTACCACCCGCGTGACTTGCTCGTCGTGGCCCCGGTGTTGCCGGACTGCGACAGCGACCTCATAGGAGATGCCCTGCTTTCCAACCCTCCGCATGACATCGTCGCCAGCCTCGCACGGCAGAAACCCTGGAAGGAAAGGGATTTCACTGCCATCTTCCGCCTGTGGTTGCCAGTATGCGTGCTCTGCGTCATCGCGGCGACCGCGGTCACCATTGCTTTCGACGTGAGATGGAAACTGCTCTCGGGGCCGGTTGTCGGGCTGCTCCTCTCGCTTTGGGTCTCCTATTTCCTTGCCAGATGGAAAGGCATCGGGAGAGGGCAGAGCATGGAGCCGGAACTGGTCATCCGGCTCTGCCGTCCTGCCCACCGCTACGGCACTATCCCTGCTGCCGCCGTTTTGACCTCCGGAGATGCCGCTTCGCTCGCTACCTTGCCCGCTGAGGCCAGCGCGGCATATAAGGACATGCGCCTCGAGGTATGGGAGGATGTATTGAGGGGCAAATTCGTTCTCGAGCGGGGAACAACGGGTCGCCTGGAGGCTCTAATATGGGGAGGGCGGTGCGGGAAAGAGATAGAATGAGACTTACGGGCAGTTGCGCGAGAGTAATTCGAGGTCCACATGCAGGATAGAGATGGCCGCAGTGCGGCCTTGGTCTTAAAGGTATCTCTCTTCCTTGTCTTTACGGCGATTGCCGTATTCTTCGTGGTGCAGACATCCCTGGGGGCGCGCAATGCCGCCGGAGGCCCCTCCTCGCTCCCCCAGGATAACGCGGATCGCAAATTGGGAGAGACGGTATATCGATCCCTTGATGAACTGCTGGGCGACCTGGCAAGCACGCGCGTATATGTCCTCGTCCCGTCCTGGGAGCTTCCGGTCAGCGGGGAGGTCTTCATCGCAGAGGCGGGGGGATGTCTATATCTCACCTCGAACCTGGGCGAGGTAATGGCCGTGGACGCATCCACGGGAAATATATTCTGGAGCCTTGACCTCGGGGTATGGGTTTCGGCGGCACCGACGGTACAGGACGGGGTGGTCTATGTGGGGGCCACCAATCACGTCCTCTACGCCCTGGATGCGGGGAGTGGTACGCTTCTCTGGTACTACACCTCCCAGGGGGAGATCCTGGCTCAACCGGTGGTTGACGGGGGCATGGTCTTTTTCACCGCCGACAACGATTCCGTCTACGACCTCCTCCACCGCCTCTACGCCCTGGATGCCCGCAGCGGGGCCCTTCTCTGGATCTACGACACCGAGAGCTGGACTCCATCTCCGCCCGCGGTTGGCGATAACGCGGTATACTCCGGTGGTTACCGGCGCGAAGTTTACGCCCTGGACAAATACGGCGGAAGGGAGCTCTGGTCCTTCAAGGCCTCGAACATAGTGTTTTCATCACCACAGGTCGTCGATGGAATGGTGCTTTTCACCTGCATAGACGGGTGGGTTCACGCCCTGGATTCCGAAAGCGGCGCGCCTTTGTGGTCAAGAAAGCTTCCGGGGTTCGTATGGCTTGCCCCACCCGACGGCTCCGGCAAGCTTTACGCCTGTTCGCACCGGAATACACTAACCGCTATAGCGCTGGATACGGGTGAGGAGTTGTGGGAATTCACCGACGGGGTTCTTCTTTCCTGCTCCAGCCCGGCGGACGGAGAGGCAGTCTGCGCCTTCAACGGCGAGGGAAAAGCATACGTGCTGGACGAGGACTCGGGCAGTATCGTGGGCCTCCTGCTGGCGCCGAACGACTTCACCTCGCCACCGATACTGGCCGGCAACAGTATCTACGCCAGTTCTTCCGACGGCTTTGTCCGCGCCTACGCGATCGCGGTTGACTACACGCCGTGAACGCGGGGCGGCCGCGCAGATAATACGGGGGAGTTGGATTGACTGCACCGGTTAGCAGGACCACAGGCAGAAAGGCCTGGGTAAACGCGCTCACCTCCGAGCTGGGCTACCTGGGTATGATCTGTACGACTATCTTCCTCTACGTGGTCATTGCCCTGCTCTCCCTGGCCCCCGACGGCACGGTGGGCAAACTCTCACCTATCCACGAGGCGGTGCAGAGGAACGCCTACCTCTCCAGGATCCTGGATTTCTTCGGCCTCAACAGTGCAACCAACCTGCAATTGAAGATCGTCTCCATCGTCGTTCTCATCCTGCTGCTGGCCACCTATGCCTGGGCGGTGCTTATCTTCCGCCGCCGCCAGGACAAGGGCCTGTTCTCCATTCTTGCTCTAACCCTGCTGTTGTGTGGGCTGCTCACCGTGATACCGCCCCTGGTGAGCAAGGACGTCTTCTCCAATATTTTCTACGGTAAGATCGCCGCTCACTACCACGACAACCCGTATCTGGTCACGCCGCAACGTTTCGCCGCAGACCAGCTCATGGTATATGTCAGCCTGAACTGGAAGAACACTGCAATTGTCTATGGCCCCGTGCATACCTATTTTTCCATGTTGCTGAGCTGGGTGGCGGGCGATGGAATAACCGCCAACATCATGGTGTTCAAGGGCGCCATGGCCTTCTTTCACATCGCCAACGTGCTTATAGTCTGGTTCGCGCTCGACTTCCTGGCGCCCCGCAGACGGCGCTTCGGTACCATGGTATATGCCTGGAACCCCATCGCCCTGACCATCGGCGTGGGGGGCGGACACAACGATGTCATGATGATGACCCTGGTGTTGCTGGCGCTCTACCTTCTCGTCAAGGGGAGGAAGTGGCCGGGGTTCGTCGTTCTCTGCCTTTCGGTCCTGGTGAAATACATCTCGGTGATCCTGCTGGTGGCGCTGGTCATCTACCTCCTGTCGCGCAGAAAGGGGCTGTCAGAGCGCATACGCGACCTCGCCTTATACACAGCCGTCTTCCTGCTCATCGTGGTTCTTCTCTTTCTGCCTTTCTGGGCCGGACCGAGCACTTTCAGCTCTACCCTGCGCAACCTGCAGTTGAACAACTTCTCCAGCACCGGGGGTGTTATCTCCTTTATATTCGCATCCATATTCAGGTACCTCCTCTTTCTGCCCGCTTCCGTCGCGGAAACGCTGGGGAGCGTACTGAGCAAGTTGCTGTTGTTGCCGTTTTTCCTGGCGACGCTGTGGCTTGCGCCGCGGCGCGCACGGGAATGGAGGGACCTGCCGGAGTGTTTCTTCCTGGTCACCCTGGTCTATCTCGTGACCACCAGTTACTACATGCCCTGGTATTTCATCTGGCTGCTGCCGCTAATCTCGCTGCGGCCTTGGGACCGGCTCTCCCGATGGAGCCTGGCCGTCGGCACCGCCACTATCCCACTCGGGACGGACGTACACCCGTACTGATCGCCCGATGGGACTGCGTAGCTGGAGTATTGATCTTTTCGGCAGTCGGGTCCCGCCATAATGCAGGCGCTTATCGACCCGAGATCATCACGTCCGCGACGGCGACGGTAGGAGCGCCAAGGCTCCCCTCGAAGGGCAGGAAGCGCAGGTCCTCGCCTATGGCCACGATATCGCGCAGAAAATCAAGCGCCTTGCCGGCCAGGGTTATCTCGCGCAGGGGCCGCACCGGCTCGCCGTTCTCGACCAGCAGGCCCAGGGCTCCCAGGGATATCTCGCCCGACACCGGGTTGGCCCCGGCGTGAGCGCCGACGACCTGCAGCACGAGGACGCCCTCTCCCACCTGGCGCAGTATGTCCTCGCGGATTCCCTGCCCCGGCTGCAGGAACATGTTGGTCGCTCCCACCCTTGGACGGTCGCGGAAGCTTCCCCGGCTGGCGTTGCCCGTACTCGCGGTCAAGGCCCGCGATGCGGTGTAGGTATTGTGAAGGTATCCCTTGAGGACTCCCGCGTCGATGAGTTCCTTGCGCTGCGAGGGCACTCCCTCGTCGTCGAAGGGGGCGGTGGAGGGCGCCCCCTTCAGCAGACCGTCATCGATGATCGATACCGTGGGGGCAGCGATGGTCTCCCCGACCTTGCCCGCAAGAAAGGAACGTCCCTTGAGCACCGCCTCGGCGGAGAGGGCTGCTGCGAGCATGCCCAGGAACTCCGCGGCCACGAAGCTGTCCAGTATCAATGTGGTGCGGCGCGAGGGCATGCTGCGCGACCCCAGCAGGCATAAGGCCCTCTCGCATGCCTCCTGCGCGACCTTGTCCAGGTCAAGGTCGGACGGCTTCGCCCCCAGGTCGAAGGAGAAACCCGTCTGGTATTCGTCCCCCTCCCTGGCGATGGGAAAGACGTAGCAGTAGCAGTCCGAGGAGCTGTAAGAGCCCGCGACACCGGCGGTACTGGCCACGGCGACCCGGGAAACGGAATCGGCGTATACGGCGGTCTCTAACTGGGAAACGCGCCTGTCCCTGGACAAGGTGAGGCGCTCCAGCTGCAGGGCCATCTCCACCTTGCGCAACGAGTCGGTCTCCTCGCTTTCCGGGTCGTATATGGCGAGCTCCTCCTGGGTATATCCACTTCCCTCCGGCAGCAGGTTGTATTCGTCGGGCATGCTGTAGCGCGAGTTTGCCACCGCTTCCTCCACCGTCCTCTCGACGTCCCCCCACTCCAGGCCGGTGCAGTAGGAGTATCCCAGTCGCCCCTCGTGCAGTGCCCGCACGCCCACGCCGCGGCTGTGGGAATAGCGCAACCCCTCCACCTCACCGGCGAAGGCCTTAACGGTCAGGCCGCGGTTCTCCTGCACGAATATCTCGAGTTCTATCCCGGCACCTGCCTGCGAGCTACCGCGTTCAACCCACTCCACGGCCAGCGCCTGTAGGTCTTCTGCCTGTTCCACTCACATCACCTCCGTCGTGCCCCCGACCACCAGTTCCCGTACGCGCAAGGTCGGCTGGCCCGTGCATACCGGCACGGCCTGCCCCTCCTTGCCGCACATCCCGGTGTCGAAATCCAGGTCGTCGGCCACGGCATCGATATCCTGCAGCACGCGGGGGCCGTTGCCGATGAGGGTCGCTCCCTTCACCGGCTCGGCCACCTCCCCGTTGCGGATCATGTATCCTTCGGTGACGGCGAAGATAAAATCGCCCGTGACGGGGTTCACCTCTCCACCCCCCAGCTTGAGGGCATACAGGCCTATTGGCGTGTCGGAGATGATGTCCTCTTTCTTCGCGTTACCCACCTCGATATAGGTATTGGTCATGCGGGGTACGGGAACGAAGCGGTACGACTGGCGCCTCCCGTTGCCCGTGGGGGGAACTCCGTCCTGCATGGAACGCTTACGGTCGTTGATGAAGTTGCGCAACACTCCCTCCTCGATAAGGGGAGTGCGCGCGGCCCTCACGCCCTCGTCGTCGTAGGAGAACGAGCCCCAGCGGTTGGTGAGGGACGCGTCATCGTAGGCATTGACCAGGGACGAGGCCACGGTCTCTCTCATCTTTCCCATGAATACGGAGGCCTTCTTGTACACGGCATCGGCCTCAAGGCTGTGTCCACAGGCTTCGTGAAAGAGAACTCCCCCGGTGCCGTTGGCGATGACCACGGCCATGGGACCGGAGGGAGCGGGGCGCGCATCCAGCATGGTCAGGGCCTGTAGTGCCGCCGTCTTTCCGACCTCCTCGGGCGGGAAAAGGCGGAAGAGTTCGTATCCCGCCAGCATGCCCGGGGTCTCGTGTCCCGTCTGTATCTCCCCTTCCTTCGCCGCGACGACCTGCACCACCATGCGCACGCGCCTGCGCCGGTCGCGGACCATCTCCCCGAGGGAGTTGGCTACGAACATCTCCTGCCTGCTGTCGCCCAGCATCACTATCACCTGTACGACATATGGCCCGGCCTCTCGCGCCGCCTGGTCTGCACGGCGCAGCAGGTCGATCTTGTCCTCGCGCGGAAAATCATCCATATCCAGCTCGACAGGATGCTCCTCGAGTACTGGGAGGGAGCGCAGGGGCTTCTCCAGGTCGACGGACAATCCTTCGCCGCCGCGGGAAGCCGCCGCGGCGACGCGCGCCGTCTCCAGCAGCGATTCCTCGCTTATATCGTTCGTGTAGGCGTATGCGATGGATTCTCCCCGCATGACGCGGACCCCCGCGCCGATCTCGTTTCCCGATGTGTTATCCTCTACTTTTTCCTCCTCCATGCGCAGGTTACAGCTGTGCCTCCTCTCCGCGAAGAGATCCGCGAAGTCTCCTCCCCTGGAGAGGGCCTCCTCTATCACCCGCAGCGCTACTTCCCCGTCGATCATTTTTCACTCTCACCTCCCGATCCCGCATCCAGCGGGAGCTCGAATATAAAGACAGAACCCCCCTCCGGCCTGTTCTCTGCCCATATCCTGCCGTTATGCGCCTCGATGAGCTGACGGCATATGAACAGTCCCAACCCTACTCCCGCATACTGCCTGCGGGGAGTGGCGTCTACCTGGTAGAAGCGGTCGAATATCCTTTCCAGTTGCGAGGGGTCTATGCCCGCGCCCTGATCCTCCACGCGCACCTGCACGCGATCGCCCTTTACCCTTCCCGTGATTCGGATCTCGCCCCGCCCGGCTGAGAACTTGACCGCATTGGCAAAGAGGTTGGAGAGCACCTGCTCGATCCTCTTGGCATCGACGGTAAGGGCGGGGAAATCCTCGGGGAAGTCCACGATGGGGAATTGTTCCTCACCGCCGCGGATGTGCTCCTCCGCAGCCTTGCGCACCAGGGCTACCAGGTCCAGCTCCTCGAGGCGCAGGCGGATCCTGCTCATCTCCAGCATGGAGATATCCAGCAGGTCCTCAACCAGGGAGGATAGAAAACGCGTACGCTCCATGATCACCCGCAGGCAGTGCATCTCTTCCTCGTAGGTCAGGTTGTCGTAATAATCGTGGATGGTCTGGGCGTATCCCCCGATCAAGGCCAGGGGCTGTTTGAGCTCATGGGTCACCGCCGAGATGAAATTCGATTTCATCTCGTCCAGACTGCGCAGTTCCCTGTTGGCCCTTTCCAGTTCAACTATATGCTCCTGCAGTTCCATGTAGAGACGGGCGTTCTCCAGCGCTATTCCCACTTCGTCCGCCATGGCGTTGAGGGTCTCCATTGAATCCCCGGACATACGTCTCTTCTCCTGCGATGCCAGGCAGATCAAGCCCAACACGCGCGTGGGTGAGCGCAGCGGCAGAGCTACGAACGATCCCTCCGGCAGGATATGCGATAGCTCCTCGGCCGCGGCATCCTGCGTCGCAATCCAGTACACGGCTTCCCCACGCTCGATTATCCGCCCCAACAGACCTTCCCGGGGCCTGATGGCCTCCGGCATCACGCCCTCGAGTCCGGCCGGACCTCGGCGGTAGAGCAACCTCCAGCCCTCATCACCCACGAGATAGCACCAACCCAGATCGAAGGTCGTGAAGTCAAGGCACAACTGCAGGGCCTTCTGGAGTATCTCGGAGGGTCTCATATTACGGCCCAGGGAGCTGATCATCTCATTCATGGTACGCAGCTCCCGGGTACTCTCCGTTACCTTCTGCTCCATCATCTCGTGGGAACTCTGGATGGCTGCGGCCATGCGATTGAAGCTGCCGACCATGCTCTCGAGTTCCTCGGCACCCTTGAGATCTATGCGATAATCGAGGTCGCCGAGACCGAGCTTCTCCGCTCCCGTTTTCAATGCTATCAGGGGCCTGCTGATGCGGCGGGAGATGAATATCGACGCGATCAATGCGGCAACGGCAAGGATGAGCACGATGACGATAACGCTGTCGCGCAGGGTGGAAAGCCGGGAAAAGGCCACGTCTGCGCTTTCCTCTACTATCAGCCCCCATCCCAGTTCGGGCATCCAGATATAACTCCCCAGGACCTCCTCGCCCACATAGTTGGTATACTCGGCGACGCCACTCTCACCCTCCGTCACCATTCGCGTGCTCTCAGTCTCCATGGGCTCGCCGAGTATTTCCAAACCCGCCTCGTCTCCGGCTTTGGGGGGAAGTGTAATCGCTTGACTTTCGCCGTTTACTATATATACCTCTCCGGAACTTCCGACGACGAGCGACTCCAGGGTATTGCTCAACCTTTCGGGTGGAACGTCTCCCGCAAGTACGCCTACCACTTCTCCCCCCATCAAAATAGGGGCTGCTACGGTCATGACCTTTTCCTGGCCGCCGGATCCTTCCATCAACCTGTAGGGTATGACGATGGTCTCCCCCGGCGCGATGGTCTCCAGCTCCTCCATGCGATCCGGCTCATAGTCCGGATCGGAGCTTGCCAACATGAGGCCGTTGGGCAGGAATACGCTCAGGCGCTCGAAGCCCGGTATCTTCCCCCCCGTCTCCTCCAGCCCCTTGCTTATCCCCTCGCTCCCCCCATAGATGTCGGTAAGCCTTTCCGCGACTCCCGCGAGGATCTGCATCTGGCCTTCCAGGGTGGGGAGCCATACGTCGCTTATAACCAGCTCTACGTCGTCGGCGATATTGGACAGGTTCTCGTAGACCTGGTCCCGTACGGACGAACGGGCTATGTAATAGGCGGATACTCCGACGAGCACGCCGGTCAAGGTGCTGACCAGCAAGACGACCAGGAGTATCCTTCCCCTTATTCCCTTGAAGAACCTTTTTAACTGCCTCATCGCACTTCCCCGCGCCATACTCTGCTGTCTGGTTTCACCATTATACGATTCCCTCACGTTCGCGGTAACCGTCTCATCCACACGATTCCCGTTTAGCATCGGCCGGCGGACGGCGGGAAAGGGTTGAGCGGCAGCGCGCCAACCCCTGGCACGAAGCGAGCTCGTACGAACCCGCACTCAAGGCGCGCACCAACACCGTTGCGAGCGCACGAGCTGGATTTATCGCCGGGTGGCATATGTATGACCCGAAGGGATCCTCTCACCTGGAACCCGACCCCGGCATCCTCGCCGCGGGATATAATAGGAGGGCGAAAAAAGCGCACGAAACCTCTTCCCGTACAGACAGAGGAGTCGTATGGAGCATATCTACGAGCGCGTCAGGGCCCTCTTTCTCGCTGTTGTTATAACCGTCATTCAGGTGTGGAAGGACTTCTCCAGCGACAACGGCACCCAGGCCGCAGCCTCGTTCGCCTTTTTCTCCTTTCTCTCCCTTCTCGCCCTGCTCATCCTCGCCGGCGCCGTCCTCGGCATGGTGTTGAGCGGGAACCAGGAACTGCTGAACAAGATGATGGATTATATTACCAGCAATGTACCGGGTATCTCAGATACGGTCAAACAAGCCCTGGACGCCTCCGTCAACCTGAGGGGGACACTCGGTCTGGTCGGCGCCCTGGGCCTGATCTACACCGGCACCAAGGTATTCGATTCATTCCAGGCCTGGCTCAACAGCATCTGGGGGGTGGAGAAACCCAAGTACCTGAAGAAGAAGATGAAAAGCCTGCTGACCTTGCTTTTCGTCGGAGCGGTCGCGCTTGTCGGGTTCGGCATGCACGTCGCTTTGTTTATCGCGCGCAGGTATTTCAATTTTATAGGCTCCCTGATGCCGATCCTGGTGTTCCTCGTCACCACGCTGGTGCTCTTCGTCGGCCTTGCGTTCATCTACTCGTATTCAACCGACGTCAAGCTGGGGTGGCGCGTGGTATGGGCGGGTGCTCTCTTCTCCGCCGTGCTCATCAACCCCGTGCAGATGGTCCTCAGCTGGTACTACACCAAGATAGGCGACCTGCCGGCAATATACGGCTCTTTCGCCGGCGTGGTGCTTACCATCATCGTCATATACTACGTGGGATACATCATCTACCTGGGGGCCGAACTTAACCGCTATCTGGATAGCGGGAGGCCGCGCCTGACCTGCGCATGACAGGTCGCCCTCGGGCACAGCTTGCCTGGGTTCATCCCGCATCCAAAACCGCGCCCTTTGCAGCTATCTCCCTCCAGGCTCCAGGCGTTCTCGCATAGAGCGGGATCCGCCCGGCCGGGGCTTCCCGCTACCTGCCCTTCTTGGCCAGCTTCTTCCCCAACTCCTCCAGGCGCAGCACGTCCTTATCGGAGGCTTCCGGCCCCTTCCACAGGCTCAAGGGCGCCCCTGCCTTGAACGCCACTCCTCGCAGCACCTTGGCCTTGCGGCGTCTCAAGAGCTTTTTTATGCGCCGCAAGGTTGCTTTTCCCCTGATAAACGAATAGGGGCTGAAGGTCGTCGCGGTTTTGCCCTTCAGCGCCTTCTTGTCCAGGCCGCGCAGGAACTTCTTCACCACGCGCGCCGGTTTCCCCCCCCGGGTAGGACTGCCCACGGCGATCATGGAATAATCGGAGAGCTCAGTCGGGTCCACTTCGGAGACGCGCTTGACGGTGGCTTTCACCCTGCGCGATTCCAGCCCCCTGGCGACCGCCTCGGCCGCACCAGCCGTATGACCGGTCTTGGTGTGGTATACCACCAGTGCCTGCTTCTTCTTACCGAACATCTTAACCTCCTTCACGTTCCTGCCCTTACCAAGCATTTCCAGCCGCTGCATGCGATGGACTCAGCCGCTCTCCCCGTCCATGGGAAGGGAGAAGGCGATTACCGTTCCCATGCCTTCCTCGTCCTCGATCCATACCTCGCCCCCGTGGGCCTCAACGAAGGTGCGCACGATATACAGACCAAGCCCCAAACCCCGCTCCATCCCATCCGCCTTGCTCTGGGTGAACTTCTCGAACAGGCGGTCTCTCTTCTCCGGCGGTACGCCGGGACCCATGTCCTTTACCCTCACTACGGCCTTGGCGTCCTGCACGTCTCCGGTGACGACCACCTCGGAGGCGGGCGGGCTGAAACGGAAGGCGTTGTCCAGAAGGTTGATGACCACCTGTTTTATCTTGTCCCAATCCGCTTCGATCTCCAGCCGACGCATGGAGGTGATGAGGCGGGTGTGGTGGGAGCCCGGAGCTACGGACATCTCGTGTGTTATGTCGTTAAGCAAAGCTACCAAGTCGCCGCGCTGCCGGTGCAGGAAGAGCCGTTCCGATTCGATACGGCTCATATCGAGTACGTTCTCGACCATGCGGTTTAGGCGGTTGCACTCTCGCAGGACATGGTCTATGCACTCCAGCTTGCGCTCCTCGTCCATCTTCTCCCAGTGGTCCTTGAGGGCGGCCGCGTAGCTGTATATTACGGTAAGCGGCGAACGCAGCTCGTGGCCTACGACCCCCACCAGTTCCGTCTTCAGGGTATCGAGCTCGCGCAGCCGCCGGTTGGCTTCCTCCAACAGGAGGTTCCTCTCCAGCAGCTCCCGCTCCATCTCCCTCGCCCCGGTGACGTCCCTGGCGATGACCAGCGCTATGCCGTCCTCTCCCTGCAGTCGCGTTGCGGTTATCTGCAAGACCAGGGGATCCACCCCCGGTTGCGCAAGGGTGACCTCCATGTAACGGATCTTCTCGCCCGCCATACCCCTGATCACGGCGTCGGTTACCTTTCCCCGGTCATCAGGTGAAAGATAATCCAGATACCCCTTGCCGAGCAGGTCTTCCACTTTGAAGCCGCCTATATCGTCAACCTCCGTGGAGATAGCCAGGATATCGCCCTCCCGGTTGACGGTGAAGATGATATCGAAACTCGAGTCCATCAGTTTCTGCAGCCCCTCCTCCGCCATCTCCAGCTTTTTCTCCCTTAGTCCCAGCACCTCCAGGGCGTGCAGGTGTTCCCGCCGTTCTCGCAACAATCCCCCCACCATGATGTCGTAGGCGAAGAAGATCTCGAAGGCCAGCATGCCGTAGGTCTGGATATGCCATTCCCCCAGGTCGAAGAGTATGGTGACGATATGGATGCCCGCGCCGATAGCTATGGACAGCGTGCCCAGTATCGCCCATATCATCTCCCGGCTTCTCTCCCGCGCATATGCGCGGAAAGTGAGCACGACTATGCCGGTGGTGCCCGTCATGTAGTTGAGGGCGAAGAGCGCCTGGTAAGCCGTATTATGACGCAGCGATCCGATGAAGGGGATCACCATCAGTATCAGCCCGGAGAAATAAAAGATCGACCACATCCAGCGCGGTTCATGTATACCACGATAAGTATACGACACCACGAAGTGCCAGGCGAGCGCCACGGTAAGAGAGCCAGCTGCCCAGCCCGCCGAGTCCACCAGGGCCGCTGTGGTCAGATCGGGGTCGGCGAAATCCAATGCCTTCCATACGGTGAGGCCTATACAGAGGATCCCGAATAGCCTGCCGCTGCGCTCGTGCCTGTAGTTCGCCAGGGCGAGGATCCCTATGACCAGAGAGCCCGCTATGGCAAGGATCTCGAAATAATTCGGGATGTTGAGCGGTATGGACATTCAGCCCGTCCTCCCCTTGCAGCCGCTCAGTCGCCATCTCTCCCTATTCTAACGGATAAAGGAACCGAGCGTCTGAGCAACCCCCTATGAAATAAACCCCTGTCTCAGGTAATGGTGAATGGGGCCAGGTCTTGGCGTTTCGCCGTGCAGTCCCTCCACAATACGAAACGGAGGGTGGGCGGAACGCAACACCTGACCCCACAGGGCTAGGCGCCCTGGCTCTTGCTACCCGGCGTATGGCTTTGATCTGCGCTGCCACGCATGCGGGAGACCCTCTTCCTCATGCGAAATCCTTGCATATGAAGTCGCTGGCTACCACGCCGGAACCGATGGTCGGTGCCACACCCCCACCCAGGTGCGTGGAAGCGCCGGTGAGGTACAGCCCCTTCAGAACCCGAGAACGGGCGCTGGGCCGGAAGGCAGCGGAGCAGGTGATGTCGCTCTGCAGCCCGTAAACCGCGCCGTTGGGGTGGAGGAGCATCCTCTCGAAGTCCCTGGGCGTATTCACCTTGGCTACCTGAATACTGTCGCGCAGGTTGAGATTGAAGTTCTTCTCCAGCAGGCCCAGCATGGTGTCGAGATATTTCTCCCTGTAATTGTCCCAATCCCCTTCAGCCAGGTGATAGGGAGCGAAGGAGACCATGTTCAGGCAGTGGTGCCCCTCCGGCGCCAGGGACGGGTCGGCGTGGGTGGGCCAGGAGATGAGCATGAAGCCGCCGTCGGGCACGCGGTTGCTCGCATAATCCTCGAACCAGATGCGGTTCATCTCGTCCAGGGTGGCGTAGCAGAAGGAATGGTGGGCGTCGAGGTCGGGCTTTGAGTCCAGGCCCAGCATGATCATGGGCGCGGGTATGGAGACGTTGTAGCTCTTTATGGCACGCTTGGCCCAGGCGGGCAGCTTCTCCTCTCCCACCAGGTCGAGGTAGAGGGTCTTGGCGTTGATATTGGAAACCACGATGTTCGAGGCGATCTCGGTGCCATCCGCCAGGCGCACGCCGCGAACCCGCTTGCCATCGCTGAGGACCTCGTCCACGCGGGAATTGAACCTTATCTCCCCGCCGAAATCCCTGTAGGCAGCGGCGATACCCTCGGGGATGCCGCTCATTCCGCCCCGGGGATAATAGATGCCCTCGTGCTCGGAGTAGGCGAGGAAGGCCACGTAGCCGGGGCAGAGGGAGGGGGGCAACCCTACGAAATAGGACTGCAGGCTCATGGAGGCCCGCACGGTATCGTTCTTGAAGAACTTGCACAGCACGCTCTCGAAGTTGAGGATCATGTACTTGAAATATTTGATCAGCTTGGGGTTGGCTATGGCAACCTTGATGAGATCCTTCATGGTACCCATGGACTCCGACATCACCTTGCCGAAGGCGAAGTTGATAGCCTCGGAACCCACTTCGGAAAAATGGTCCCAGGTGCGGGCGTCCTCCTCAGAGAACTGGGCGATGACCTCACGCGTGCCGTCTATGCTGACAGGATAGGAGAAGCGCCGGCCGTCAGCGGTGAAGAAGCCGTAAATGGGGTCGATGGGTATGAAATCGATGTAGTCCTCCGTTTTCTTGCCCACCTTGTTGAAGAGGCCGTCGATGACCCAGTCGAGCTCCACGATGCTCGCGCCGATATCGAAGCGGTAGCCGTCGTAGTCGTATGACGAGCAGCAACCGCCTACCTGGCCGGTGTTCTCGAGGATCAGGGTCTTGTATCCGTTCTTGGCCAGAACGGCGGCGCTTGAGAGACCTCCCAGCCCCGCGCCGATGACCACGGCGTCGTAATCCATAATCGTCTCCTTTACAGCCGCTCAGATGAAATAGCGGTAGGGCAGGTAGGGGACCTGCTTGCCGACGTGGTTGAGGTAGCGCTTGGTGCTCTCGTCCGCGCTAAGATAAGCGGCGGCCAGGCCCAGCAACATCGCGACACCCAGGATTTTCTTCACGTTTTTCATCTTTATTTCCTCCTATCCTCTATCCTTCAGTATGTAGCTCGAGGCTATGATGCCCGAGGCGATGGTCGTGGGCACCCCGCCTCCCAGGTGAGTCGAGCTGCCGGTGAGATACAGGTTCCTGATGGCACGCGAACGCGCGTGCGGCCTGAAGAGGGCCAGCGAGGTCATATCCGAGAAGAGACCGTAGATGGACCCCTGGGGCGAGAGCAGGCGGCGCTCGAAGTCCAGGGGCGTCGAGACCTCCATGTAGGTTATGTGGTCGCGTATTCCGGGAAGGACGTGCTTCTCCAGGCTCTTTATGGCCTCTTCCCTGTACCAGTCCTTCATGCGGTCCCAGTTGTCTCCCAGAGGGGCGTATGGGGCCGGCGCATTGCACAGGAAGTTGAGGACGTGGTGGCCTTCCGGCGCCAGGGACGGGTCCGCCTCCGTCGGCCAGCAAACCAGGCTCATGGCCGTGGTGGGGATGAGGTCCCTCATGTAGTAATCGTTCCACACCTTGTTCATGGCATCGATGGAGCCGGTGACCACCGTGTGGTGGGCTTCCAGGTCCGGCTTGGTGTCCATCCCCACGTAGATCATGGGGCAGGGCATGGAATGGCGGTAGCTGTCGATGGCCTTCACCGCCCACCTGGGCAGGTTCTCGGGACCGACCATCTTCAGGTACGCCACCTTGGCGTTGACGTTGGAGACCACGAACTTGGAAGTTATCTCCGTGCCATCCTCCAGCAGCACGCCCTGGGCAGAGCGGTCGCGCACCAGGATCTTCTCCACCTTCTGCCCCGTGCGTACCTCGAGGCCGTGGTCCTCCCCCGCCTGCCTCATCCCCTCCGGGATGGAGATCATGCCGCCACGCGGGTAGAAGATGCCCATGTGCTCGGTGAGGGCGATGAATCCGAAGATACCCGAGCCGATTTCCGGCGGCGCGCCGGCGAAGTATGACTGGAAGGCGACCGAGGACTGGATGATGGGGTTCTTGTAATACTTGCGGGTCACCGCCTGATGGGTGCGCATGAGCAGAGGGAGGAAGCGCATGGCGTCGGGGTTCTTGATGACCATGCGCATGGCCTCGGGTAGGGTCTTCATGGGCGAGAGCATCATGGCGTCCATCATCTTGTCGATCATCTCGAAGCCCAGGCCGGAGAACTCCTTCCATCCCTCCACGTCCTCGGGGGCGATCGACTCGATGACCCTGGTGGTCTCGTCGATATCCGTGGGGTAGGAGAACCTCTGCCCGTCCGGGGTGATGAACGAATAGATGGGGTCGCAGGGGACCAGTTCGATATAGTCCTCGCGTTTCTTCCCCATGAGCTCGAAGAACCTCTCCATGGGGTGGATTATCTCCACGATGGAGGCGCCCACGTCGAACTTGTAGCCGTTGGCCTCATAGGTGGAGCAACATCCCCCGATGATATCCGACTGTTCCAGGACCAGGGTCTTGAAGCCGTTCTTGGCCAGCAGGGAAGCGGTGGTCAATCCTCCCAGGCCCGCTCCGATCACAATCGCATCGTAATCCGCCATTTGAACCTCCTCTTATTCGGCACTAACTCAGATATAGAGGACCTGCATGTGCCGCCTTATTTGCCGGGGCGGGTGCCCGAAGGAAATAGCGACGGTGGTCCTATGATAGCGGTCCGCGGCATCCCGTTCGTCCTTCTCCATGTGGATAGTAACATTGACTTGTGAGTGTTATTATACTTACTGATAACCGGGATGTAAACCCTCAATAAGGCCGTATCTTCGCTTTTCGGTCTCAGAGATACTCACAGGAAACGCAGGGCTCGCTCATGACCGAGAAACGAAGATACGACCCTTCTTACTCCCTGTACAGGCCGTGTTGCAGGAAGTCCATGAGGTTTATGAAGAAGGAGAGGACGTCGAAGTCCTCTTCCACCACGTAGCGGTTGCCCACTACTTCCGCGATGCCGAGCAAGGCATAGGCCACGGCGTTCGGATCCACGGGACGGAAGGCACCCTCGGCGATACCCTGCTCGATGTCACGTGACAGGAATTCGGCCACCTTCCCGAACGCCTCGGAGGCCTTCTTCTTGAGCCTCTCGTTTCCGCCCAAGGCTTCGGATATCATGCCCATGAACATGAACTGCAGGTCGCTGTACTTGGAGATAAAGGTCAGTCCCTCTATACCCAGGCGCGTGAGTGCATCCCTGGTCTCACCGGCGGCCGCTTCCGCCTCGGCCAGCAGCGTCTCCAGCGTCCTCTCCATGGTGGCGATGAAGATGTCCTCTTTGCCGTTGAAATACTGGTAGCAGGTACCCTTGCTGATCCCGGCCTCCTGGGCGATATCGTCGACGGTCGCGTTGTGGTACCCCTTGATGGAGAAGACCCCGAAGGCGGCTCTCAGTATCTCTTCCGTGCGTCTCTCCTCGTCGCTCATGGCCGCGAGGCGCTCCTCCTCCTCCAGCTCGTGGGCCTCTTTCTCTCGTGCCTGTTTGCGGAAATCGTCCCAGTCCGAGACCTTCTCGAAGGGATATTTATCGAGTATGCTCTTCATGCTCTTGATGGACATGCCTTCAGAACGCATGTTCTTGATCACCAGCAGGCGCCTTAGAAAAGCCTCGTCGTAGTAGACGACGTTGGGCTTTTCCTTCTCCGGCACGGGCAACAGACCCTTGGCCATGTAGAACTTGATGGTGCTCACGGGAAGCCCGGAGGCCTGGGAAAGCTGTTTCATCTTCATGGGGCCGCTAGGCAGCTTCTCGTCCAATACGTCCAATCCTTCCTTTGTGTGATCCGTCGATCTCGAACAATATTATTCTCCAACTGTTAGTTCAGTACAAGCTCGCCGCCGCTTGCCGCGGGGACGACCGGCTCATAAAGGCGCATTCAATTCCGGCTACCGCTATCCATGAGGACAGCGACGGGCACGAAATCCATGACGGGGAGGTCTATCAGATCTTCTCGCCGTGGGCGCGCACTTTCTCCCAATCGACCTCCACTCCCAGGCCGGGACGTGACGGTACGGCCACGAAACCCTCCTCGTCTATGGCCAGGGGCTCCGTCAACATGGCATCCCTCCCCTCCGGCACCCAGCCGGGAGGATCGTAGGGAAACTCGCAGTAGGTACAGTTGGGTATCGCCCCCATGAGCTGCAGGTTGGCGGCCATGCCCAGACCATTGGTCCAGGTGTGCGGGTTGTAGGTTATGTTCGCGGCCTCTGCCATGCCGGCGATCTTGCGGCAGGTCAGTATTCCTCCGGCGAAGGTCACATCGGGCTGGATGATATCGTAGCAACCGCGGCCGATGAGTTCCCGGAAATCGTCGATATCGTCGTTGAGCTCCCCTCCGCTTATGGCCACCGAGGTAGAACGCCTGAGAATGGAGAGCCCCTCGTAGTCCCGCATGCGCAGCGGCTCCTCGAGCCAGGCCACTCCAAGCTCCTCCAGCTCCCTGGCCACGTACATGGCGCGCTTCAGGTCCCACTTGGGGTAGCCGGCAAAACCGTGGATGAGCCAGGCCTGGTTGGCATCCACCATGATGTCCACCTCGTCCCCCACCGCTATGCGCACCGCCTCCACTACGGCCAGGTCGCTGCGAATATCCTCGTTGCGTATACGCAGTTTGATAGCCTTGAATCCCTCTTCCACCAGCCGCAGGGCATCCTGCGCCCTGGTCTCGGGGTCCCGGAGCTCGCCGGTGGAGGCGTACGCCTTGACCCTGTCCCTCGAGCCCCCCAGGAGCCGGTACACGGGCTGGCCGGTGGCCTTGCCGATGATGTCCCAGAAGGCCACCTCGATGAACCACGGCCGGAAACCGATGACCTTTGCCGAACGCAGGACCTGGAGGAAATCCTCGACCTGGAAGGGGTCTCTCCCGATGAGGAAGAGCTTGATGAGCTCGGGAGCTCCCTTCCACTCCGTGGTAAACGCCATGCCCGTACATACCCCATCTATGCCCTCGTCCGTCATCAGGCGCATGATCACGGCGCTGTTGTTCTGCAACGGCAGGCCCGGTATCCAGCTGGGATAAAAGGGCTCCGCCAGGGGGAAATGGCATATATAAGCCTCTGCGTCGACGATCTTCATCCTCTCTCCCTCCTCATGTACACGGTGCTCGGACACTGTCCTGCACGCATTACGGAGCATGTATGGTCATTTTAAGTATTGACTTCTCCATGCGTGTGGGTTTACCTCCTGCACCGCTGCCGGGAGCGTCAGTGGCCGGAGGTAGAATTGATCGGGCGGATAACGGCTTTTTCGCCCCGCGGCGGTAATGCTGTCCGCAAAGCGGCCAAGCCATGCAGGAAGAACGGAAGGTCCCACTTGAAGGATTGGTCAGTCGACTACTGCATCCTGGAGGTCGTGACCACCGGGCCCGACCCCGAGACCGCGCTGCCCGTGGAGGCGGCGGCGCTCCAGGTGCGGGAGGGCAGGGAGACGGAATGCTTCAGCACCCTTATTGACCCGGGCGTGCCCGTTCCCGCCAGCCTGCTCGAGCGCAGCGGGTTGGGCGAGGAGGAATACCGCGGGGGCATGGAACCCCATGCCGCACTGTCAGCCCTGCGTGAATTCCTCGGGCGCAGGCACGTCATCGCCCACGAGGGCATGGCGATGGAGTTCGCCGTCATGGAGGGCTACGGCCAGCCCCCGGCAGGCCCGATACTGGATTCCCAGGAGCTGGCCTGGCTGGTCTCGCCCTACCTGCGAGACCATTCCCTCCCCGCCCTCGCCGCCTCTCTGCTGGGCGAGGGGCTGTCCTGCAGGGCCCTGGATGACGCCCGCCTGTTGCTGCGTATCCTGATGCGGCTGCGCGAGGCCTGGGAGGAAGTTCCGCGGCGGACCCGCGAGGCCATGGGTGGCGCCCTCGACGAAGTGGACAGCCCGTGGCGCTACCTCCTTCCCACGCATCGCGGGCGCGCGCCGTTCCCCGACCTTGCGGAGACCATCCCCAAGATCGGCGACCATGTGCGGCGGGGAGAAGGCGCTTCTCGTGCCGGCGAGAGCGCGCGCATGAAAGACGGTGGTGTCGATCCCGCGGAGGCCGTCTCCATACTGGCCAGCGGCGGTGCCCTGGCATCTTCGTTCCCCGACCACGAGGCGCGCCCGCAGCAGGCGGCCATGGCGGGGGCGGTGGCCGAGGCGTTGAACGATGGGGCTTTCCTGGTGGTGGAGGCGGGAACGGGCGTGGGGAAGTCCCTCGCCTATCTCGTCCCCGGGGTGCTTTACGCCCGTGCGGGCGGGGGCCCCCTGGTGGTCTCGACCTACACTCGCAACCTGCAGGACCAGCTCTTCCACCGCGATCTGCCCATGCTGTCCCGGGCCCTCGGCAGTGTGGAATTCGCCCTGCTCAAGGGGAGGAACAACTACCTCTGCATGCGCAAATGGGCGGAGTGGTGCGGTCAGCTGGCGCGGGGAGAACCCGTCCTCCATTTCGGCGAGCATACCCCCGGAGAGTCCTACGCTTTCCTCGCCTCGTGGCTGACCCGTACCGACTCAGGCGACCTGGAGGAGATATCCCTCGGCCTGCGCCTGCTCCTCGTCGAGCTCACCCGGGAACTGGCCTCGAGCGCGGAGGATTGTCTCCGCTCGCACTGCGCATACTTCGATCGCTGCTGGGTGGAGAAGGCGCGGGCGCGGGCCGCGGTCAGCGAGGTTGTGGTGGTCAACCACGCTCTGCTCCTGTCCCAGCTGTACTCCCCCGAGGAGGGACCGTCCAACCTCATCCTGCCCGACTACCGGGCCCTGGTCCTTGACGAGGCGCACCACCTGGAGGACGTGGCCACCGATGCCTTCAGCCTCTCCTTCGCGCTGGATGAGTTCGCGAGGACGGCCGAGGAGTTGTCCGGGCGCAGGGGGCTGCTGGCCCAGTGGGGCCGCAACGCGCTCGCACCAGACGCACAACGCCTGCTCGACGAGGCCTACGGACTCGCGGACAGGTCCCTCTCCCGGGCAGAGGAGTTGTGCCTGGATATCATCTCTCCCATGCTTCCCGCATCCGCAGGCAAGGGTGACGAGGCGGCGAAACACCGCCTGGACAGGCGCCTGCTCGCACACCCCGCCTGGGAACAGGCGCGTGGGACCGGGTCCGAACTGGCGGGAGACCTCTCCCGCCTCTCCGCTCTCCTGCCGGAACTCGCCGGCAAGGCCCTCTCCCCCCAGGACAAGGGGGACGAGGAGGCCGTGCGGGCCTGCAGAAAGGCGGAGGCCCTCTCCATGCGGGCCTCTGAAGCAGCGGCGGCCCTGGAGGTGTTCCTGTGCGAGCCGGAATCCCCGCATTTCCAGCGCCACCTGCGCTGGGTCGAGCGCGGCCGCGCCTACGGCAGGGACCCCGCGTCCCTTTCCGTCCGCCTGCGCAGCGCGCCCGTGAGGGTGGGGGAGGAACTCTCCTCCCTTCTCTTCTCCCGCCTGGAATCGTCCATTATGACCTCGGCATCCCTGCGCGTGCCGGGAGGGAGGGACGGCTTTTCCTTCTTCCTGGGCCGTACGGGACTGGAGCTGGCGGAGGGGAATGGCAGGGAGCTGCGGCTGCTGGCGCTGGATTCCCCCTTCGACTATTCCTGCCAGGTGCGCCTTGTCGCCGTCACCGACCTCCCCGAGCCCAGGGCGGGTGGCGAGGGTTTCCGCAGCTACATGCGGGGGATAAGCCGCGTCGTTGAGGAGGCCCTGCTCGCCACCGGCGGCAAGGCCCTGGTCCTGCTCACCTCCCATCAGCAGGTGGAGTTCCTCTACTCCGAGCTCCGCCCCCGCCTGGAGAAACAAGGCCTCTGCTGCCTGCGGCAGAGGCGCGGGATGCCCAACGCCCTGCTGCTGGAGAGGTTCCGCGCCGACCGCGACTCCGTGCTGCTGGCCACGGAGGCGTTCTGGGAGGGAGTGGACGTGCCGGGCGAATCGCTCTCCGCGGTGATCATGGTGAAGCTCCCCTTCCGCCACCCGCGGGACCCGGTGGTGGCGGGCCGCGTCGAGCACCACGACGAGGAGGGGAGCGGGGGCTGGGGCTCCTACTACATGCCCCTGGCGGTCACCCTCTTCCGCCAGGGCATCGGCAGGCTGGTGCGGCGCTCAACCGACCAGGGGATAATCGT
>JAFGDU010000099.1 GCA_016931915.1 Actinomycetota bacterium | reverse complement strand
GATGACCTCGGGGACGAACTTGCCGGCCGCCCATGCGGTGAGCACCGACTGGCCGTCCACGTCCACGACTCCCAGCCAGGCCGGGATCTTGCTGCCCTCAATCTCGCCGGAGACGATGAAGTAGGTGAGGGAGAAGTTGGTGGTCAGGAGCACGGGGCTGTTTTCGTCCGGAGCGCCGATCTCGTAGAACTTCGCGTCCACGGCCATGGGCCGCTGCGGGTCGGTGTAGATATTCAACCCCAGCACCAGCAGTGGGTACATCCTCCACTGCTCGGCATGGGAGAGAACGACTATGCCGCCGTACTTGCAGATGTACATTCCCGCCAGCGCCGTCTCGTAGAGTTCGTCGTCCGTCTCCTCGCAGGGGAAGGTGATGGTCGGGAAGCCGAAGGCGGCGAACTTGTCGTTGAGAGCGGCCCTGCGCATGGCAACCAGGTCCTTGAAGGTCTCGCCCGGCTTGCGCGGCGCCGGGTCGAGCACCAGGTCTTTCAGGCCCATACCCGTCAGCTTGTCCGAGAGCTCCGCCAGCTTGTCCAGATCCGCGGCCTTAACGGCCAACGGCAGGTCCTTCTCCTTCGCCAGCGCTCCCATGTCGTCGGCGTTGGCCTCGGTGGCGGCGTAGAGCAGCGGCCGGGAATCCCCAGCGGCCTCCACCCCTGCCTTCATGACCTCGATGTCCTCGGCCATGAGGATGAGGGGCTTATCTGAGGCGCCCTTTACCTTCTCCACCAGCGCCTTGAACTTGCCAGCATCGCCCGAAGCGGCCTTCAGCGCCAGGGCGCCTGCCTTGAGGGTGACGCCTACGCGCTCGTGCTCGCACTCCTTGGCCTGTTTCAGGAGCTCGTCCACCTTTGCATCGTCCATGTCATCGCTTATCAAGATACCCAAGACTGCGGTATTGAAGAAGGTCTTCTCATGGCGGAAGAGCACCAGTTCCTCGCCGACCTTGAAGGCCTCGTCTCCCGTTCCCACGGTGACCCCGCGGATAGGCGGTGCACTGGCCTCGGCCAGCTCCGCTCGTACCTCGTCCGTCACGTAGGGACATTCATCGAGCGCCGTCTGTCCCGCCGCCAGCTTCATGGCGAAGGCGAGGCAGGTCGGGAAGCCGCATTCTTTACAGTTGGTCTTGGGTAGCTTTTTGAAGATATCCAAGCCCGAAAGTCCCATTTCTAACTCCTTCCTACTAGATCAGCGGTTTTCCCACCTCGTTATGCTTGATCAAGGAGGGGGATGGTGTTCCCCCTCCTCTACTCTCCTTACATCAACATCGGGTCCATGGCCAGGGCGGGATGGCCTTTCTCCTCCAGGAAGGGTAGGATCTCCTCCTCGGTGGTCCCCACTTCCTCGTCGGCGATCTTGTCCACGAAATCGGGATCGGCCACGTCCTCGTCCTCGCAGCGCTTGGCGAGCTGCTCGGACAGGGTCTCCTTGAGCTCCTTGGGCATCCACACGATGCGCTTGAAGCCGCCGTCGGCGGAGATGAACTTCTTGGAGGTTATATACACCTTGCCGATACCGATGAACCCGGGCGTTACGTTACCGCCTCCCACCGTGTTGGCGAGGGTGGAGAAGGCCATGCCGCAGGGGGTCATCCCCGTGTACTCGCGGTTGACGATCATCACCCCGTTGCACAGGGGCAGGAAAGCCACGATGCACTCGAAGCACCCGCAGGAGGTCATGGGGTCCTCCATCATGGTGTACATGTACACCGATTCCACCGTGCCGCCTGACTTGTCCTTCACGAACTCGTCGATGGCGGGCCAGGAGCCCCTGACCTCGTCCACGACATCGCCCTTCTTAACCGGCTGGTTGGGGCCGGTGGGGTCGATCTCGAAGGCCGCCTTGCCGTCCAGCCAGTTGTAGGCGCCGCACAGCCCCAGCCTCTGGGGAGAGATGATGCACACGTGGGTGGGCGCGAAGGACTGGCACAGGGTGCAGGAGTAGAAGGTGTCCACCGACTCGTCGGTCATACCCGCCGTCTTCTCGTCGCGGTAGCGGTAGGCCTCCCGCGCCGTAGCCTCCCACTTATCCACGTCCTCGGGATTGGTGTAGATGGTCACCTTCACCTTGTCCACGATGGAGGGGAAGTCGTTGATGAGCTTGGCGTGGATGATCTCGCCGTAGTGGCGGATCTTGAACCCCTTCTGCTGCGCCTTCTTGCTGATGCGCGTCCACACGATGTCGCGCTGGCCCATGTGCCAGATGCCCTCGGCGCCGTTGATGAGGTGGTGGATCTGGCGCTCGAGGATGGACTCGAAGTCCTCCTGCATCTTGCGCCCCGCCACCTCCACCACGATGCCCAGGGGAAGGGCGTCGCCCTCGTTGACATCGTCGATCTCCGGGCCCACGACCTGGATGTCGTGGTCGTCGATCTCGCTGATCTCCCTCATCTTCACATACTCGAAGGCGGGGGTGATGTTCCCTCCGAACTGCATGTACATGTCGTCCTTGCGGATGACCTCGCCCTCGAAGGCGGGACCGTAGGCCATGGGGATGGGGATCTCGGCGATCTGGATCTTGAGACCACGCACCTCCACGCATTTCTGCACGATCTCCTCTTCCTGGATGTCCGATACCACGTGCTCGTAGGTGCACACGCCGGTGGGCAGGATCTCCGGGATCTTGGTGTTGGCGATGGTGGGGAAGCCGTAGTTTATGGCCCCCGCCGCGTAGGCGTACTTCTGCTCGTCAACGTAGTCCAACGCCAGCACGAAGGCGAAGATGCGGTTTTTGTTGTAGCGCAGCACCTTGGTGAAGTCGCCCGGCTGGGCGCCGCCGAAGGACATGGCTGCCCGGGCCGCGAATCCCAGGGAATAAACGGCCGAGGTCATCTCCTTGCCGTAGGGCACGATGCGTGTGTCCCATCCCAGCTGGCGATCGCGCTCTATGAGCTGCTCGGTGATGGTCTTGCCCTGGATATGCCCGGACATCCACACGTAGAGGTTCTTCTCCAGCAGCTCGACCACGATCTTGTCCGCCATCTCGGCGCTCGAGGCCAGCCCGGTCAGGGCGCAGAACCCGGGGGCGGTGCCGTCCACGAACTCCACCCCGCGCTCGCGCATGATCACGTCGTCGGCCGCCCCCAGCCACATGTCGTCCACGGGCGGGTTGTTGACGTACTTGCACCCCTCGATTATCTCCCCGGCGAAGAGGGTCGCGACGCCCGCGTCCAGGGTATGCCCGAGATAGGGCAACCAGTGGCCCTGCTTGGGCACCGGGGGAAGCAGTTCCTTGGCCAATTCCAGGGCCTTGGCCATGTCCTCCACCTTCTCCACCTTGTGACCCGAAAGAGCGTAGATGATGGGCAGGTAATAGCCCGTATTGGGGAACTCAACAGCAGCGGTGGCACCGGCCGCCTCGACCGTCTCGTTGAACAGGCGCTCGGCCTCCGCCACCTCCTTGTAGGCTCCCTTGATAGCTGCGGTTGCGATTATCCTACTCATTAGATCTCCAACTCCCTCCGCATAGCCATATCGTATAGCACCCTCTCGCGCTTGGCCGAGATACCCAGGGCCTCGCGCTTGCTGTCGATGATGCTGAGGAGTTTGCCGACCATCTTCTCGGGGTCGGGCTCGTAGTCCCAGCTGCTCTTGAGGATGTCCTTATATCCCTCGAAAAGGAAATCGGTCACGTTCTTGCTTCCCGTGGTCGGCCAGCTCACTCCGAACACGGTGGTGGCACCCGAGGCGACGAAGTACTCGCCGATGGATATGGCCTTCTCGCTCATCCACTCGGGAGCGCATCCGGCCGCGGGGAGGTCGCTGATGTCGTCGCCCAGGCCGCCCTCGTTGACCATCGCCGTCAGGGATATGAGGATGCGGCTGTTATCCACGCACGAGCCGGCATGCAGAACCGGCGGGATGCCGACGGCCTCGCATACCTCCCACAGGCCCTGCGGGCATATCTCGCGCGCCACCTCTGGCAGCATGAGGCCCGCCTTGGCCACCGACTGCGCCGCGCAGCCGGTCATGACCACCAGGCAACCGTTGGCGATGAGCTCCCGCGTCACCCTGACGTGTATATCGTCGTGCTTCACGCGCGGGTTGTTGCAGCCCACCACGCCGACCACGCCGCGGATGCGGCCGTCTATGACGGCGTCGTTGAGAGGGCGGTAGGAAGCGCGGAACTTCCCGCCCAGCATGTAATTGATGTACTCGTGGTCGAAACCGGCGATAAGAGCCTGGTTTCTATCCGGTATGGATACCTTGCCGCGGTTCTTGAAGTTGTCTATGGCCGAGGACACGATCTCCTTGGCGATCTCCAGGGCGCGGTCCTCGTGGAACTCGATATGCTTGGCATAGGGCATCTTGGCCTTGGGGGAGGTAGTGATGATGTCGCTGTGGATGCAGTTGGCTATCTGGCCAATACCCTGGTAGATGCACTGCACGTCCACCACCATGGCCTCCACCGCGCCCGTGAGCAGAGCCATCTCCTGCTGCAGTACGTTTCCTGCCACGGGGACCCCGTGGCGCATGAGGACCTCGTTGGCGGTACAGCATATGCCCGCCAGGTTTATCCCCTTCGCACCGACCTTCTCCGCCTTCTCCTGCATCTCCGGCATGCTGGCGGCCAGCACGATCATCTCGGACAGGATTGGCTCGTGCCCGTGCACGATGATGTTCACCTTTTCCTCGTCCAGCACGCCGAGGTCGATCTTGGCCTCCACCGGCACGGGGGTGTCGAACATGATGTCCTGCAGCTCCGTCCCTATCATGGAACCTCCCCAGCCGTCGGCCAGGGCGGCGCGGGCGCATCCCTTGAGGATGTTCTCGTAGTCCTGGTCGACACCTATATGGGTACGGTGCATGGTCTCGACTATCTCGCGATCGATGCCACGCGGAAAGATCCCCAGCTGGCGCCAGATCTCCTTGCGCTTCTCGGGGGCCCTCTGGGCCATGGCCAACTCGCCCTCCTGCTGCCCGAACATGGCCAGACAGCGCTCGGCGACTTCCAGCGCTATGTCCTCTATCTCGCGTTCACCGATCTCGATGTCCAGGGCGTCGGCGATCTCCAGCAGCTTGACGCGGTCCTTGATGCCGTAGTCCTTCGCCTCGCCCTTGAGCGCCATGATCATGGTCTCCGCTACGGCACGGCCGTGGTCGGAGTGGGCCGATGCCCCGCCTGCCACCATGCGGGCGAAATTGCGGGCCGCTATGGTGTCCACGTTGGCCCCGCATACGCCACGGCTGTCCTCGGGCTTCTTGGGGTTGATGCGGCAGGGGCCCATGTTACAGATGCGGCAGCAGGTGCCCGCCTCTCCAAAGGCGCACCCCTTCTGATACTGCACGCGGTCGAAGGCGGTCTCCTGTTCATCCTCCTTCGCTTTTCTCAACATCTCCAGCGTGGTTTCACACGCTGACAATTC
>JAFGDU010000098.1 GCA_016931915.1 Actinomycetota bacterium | reverse complement strand
GGGCGCACCCACGGCGTGCACGCCGAGCCCATGGTCTTCGGGCTCAAGATGGCCCTGTGGGCTTTCGAGACGGCGCGCTCTCTGGGACGGCTGCGGCGAGGGCGCGCGGCGATAAACTGCGGCAAGCTCTCGGGCGCCGTCGGCACCTACGCGCACCTCGATCCCTGGGTCGAGTCTTACGTCTGCGACAGGTTAAACCTTGTGCCCGCCGAATCCTCCACCCAGGTATTGCAGCGCGACCGCCATGCCGAGTATATGACGTCCATAGCCATAGCCGGCTCCAGCCTCGACAAGTTCGCGCTGGAGATAAGGGGATTGCAGCGCTCCGAGGTCCTGGAGGTCGAGGAGCCCTTCCGCAGCGGCCAGAAAGGGTCCAGCGCCATGCCGCACAAACGCAACCCCATTCTGTGCGAACGTATCTGCGGGCTCGCGAGGGTGCTGAGAGCCAACGCCCTGGCCGCCATGGAGGATATGGCCCTGTGGCACGAGCGGGACATATCCCACTCCTCGGTCGAGCGCGTCATCATCCCCGATTCCACCACCCTCCTCCATTACATGCTGGTCAAGTTCCAGGGCATCATACGCGATCTGCACGTGTACCCTGAGAACATGCGCAGCAACCTGGAGCTCACCCACGGCCTGGTCTTCTCGGAGGGAGTGTTGCTGGCCCTGGTGGACAAGGGTTTGACGAGGGAAGAGGCCTATCACATGGTGCAGCGCAACGCCATGCAGTGCTGGAGGACGGGAGAGGATTTCCGCTCCCTCCTCGCGGCCGACGAAGAAGTGGCGGCAAACCTGAGCCGGGACGAGCTGGACGCCTGCTTCGATCTGCAGCAACACCTCAGGAATATAGGAGAGGTTTACGCCCGCCTGGAGAGGCTGGAGCTATAGGAAACCGGTGAGGAGAGGATGGAGAAGAAAGAGCTCATCTACGAGGGGAAGGCCAAGAAGGTATTCGCCACCGACGAGCCCGGGAAAGTGATCCACGAGTTCAAGGACGATGCCACCGCTTTCGACGGCAGGAAGCGGGGGACCGTAGCCGGAAAGGGCAGGGCCAACGCGCAGATGTCGGACATTATCTTCCGTTACCTGGACAAGAAGGGCGTGCACACCCATCATATAAAGCTCCTCTCCGAAACCGAGATCGTGACCTGGTGGCTGGAGATGTTCAAGGTGGAGATCACCGTACGCAACTACGCGGCCGGAAGCCTCGCCAAGCGGCTGGGATACGCGGAGCGCACGCAGATGAGATCACCCCTGGTGGAGTTCTATTACAAGAGCGACGAACTCGGAGACCCCATGCTCTCGCGCGAGCATATCCACGAACTGGGGCTGGCCACGGATGAAGAGCTCGACGAGATAAAGGCCATCGCCCTAAAGGTCAACGATATCCTCGTCCCCTACTTCGCAGCGCGCGGCCTTACCCTCGCCGACTTCAAGCTGGAGTTCGGGCTCAGGGAGGGCAGGATACACCTGGGGGACGAATTCAGCCCCGACGTGTGCCGTCTCTGGGACGCAGAGACTGGCGAGATCATGGACAAGGACCGTTTCCGGCAGGACCTGGGCAGGGTGGAGGAGACCTACGCCGAGGTGCTCAGGCGGGTGAAGGAGGAGGAAACAGGTTTGAGAGTATCTATTTACGTATCCCCGAAGAAGGGCGTGCTCGACCCCGCGGGACAGGCAGCCCTGGGGGCGCTGAAATCGCTGGGTTTCGGTGAGGTATCCGACGTGCAGATCGGCAAGTACATCACCCTGAGACTGGAGGGCGTCGAGGCCGATAAAGCGGGGGAGCGCGTGGAGGAGATGTGCGAGAGGCTGCTGGCCAACCCCATCATCGAGGATTACCGTATCGACGTGGAGGATTGAGGGTACGGTGAGTCGCGGAAGAAGAGGAGAGTAGCCAGATGAGATTCGGCGTGGTCGTTTTCCCCGGTTCCAACTGCGAGATGGATTGTTACTACGTCATCGACAAGGTGTTGAGGGAGGACGTCGAGTACGTCTGGCACCAGCAGACCGACGTATCCGCCTACGACTGCCTGGTGCTCCCGGGAGGGTTTTCCTACGGAGACTACCTGCGCTGCGGTGCCATCGCTCGCTTCAGCCCGGTCATGGATGCCGTGGCCGACTTCGCGCGCGGCGGCGGGCTGGTGATCGGCATCTGCAACGGCTTCCAGATCCTGCTGGAGGCAGGGCTGCTCCCCGGGGCCATGCTGCGTAACACCAGCCTCTCCTTTATCTGCCGTTTTGTGAACGTGCGCGTGGAGAACGCTGATTCGCCTTGGACGAATGCCGTACGGGCCGGGCAGGTCCTGCGCATACCCATCGCCCACGGCGAGGGCAACTACAGCGCTGACGCGGAGACCCACGCAAGGCTGGTGGAGAAGGGCCAGGTGATCCTGCGCTATTGCGACGAGGCTGGAGAGACGGGCGGTCCCTCCAATCCCAACGGTTCCATAGACGATATCGCGGGTATCTGCAACGAGGGTTTCAACGTCTTCGGACTCATGCCCCATCCGGAACGCGCCTCCGAGGCCATCCTGGGCAGCACGGACGGGCTGTTGATATGGGAGTCCGTCATGGCGCATTACAGAGGAAGAGGGTAGGGTTGGGCTATGGCAGAACTTTACGAGGAACTGGGACTTAGCGAGGACGAATACCGCGATATAGTAAGGCTCCTGGGCCGGGAGCCGAGCAAGGTGGAGCTGGGCATGTACTCGCTGATGTGGAGCGAGCACTGCTCGTACAAGAGCTCGAAGATGGTCCTCGCCCAGCTCCCTACCCGCGCGTCCTACGTGCTGCAGGGTCCGGGGGAGAACGCGGGCATCATAGATGTCGGGGGCGGACTGGCGGTCGCCTTCAAATTGGAATCCCACAATCATCCCAGCGCGGTGGAACCATACCAGGGGGCGGCCACGGGTATCGGGGGCATAGTGCGCGACATCTTCACCATGGGCGCGCGTCCCATCGCCTGCCTCGATCCGCTGCGCTTCGGGAGCCTCGACAGCCCCCGCCAGCGTTATCTCTTCAACGGCGTCATCGCCGGTATCGCTGGTTACGGTAACTGCCTGGGGATCCCGACCGTGGCGGGGGACATCTATTTCGACGAGTGCTACGAGGGCAACATCCTGGTCAACGTGATGTGCATCGGGATCATGCCCAAGGAGAACCTCATCCGGGGTCTTGCCACCGGCGTGGGCAATGCCGTGGTGCTCATGGGCAACCGTACCGGACGCGACGGTATCGGAGGCGCATCCATACTCGCCTCCCAGGAATTCGACGAGACCAGCCAGGAGAAACGGCCCAGCGTGCAGGTGGGCGACCCCTTCACCGAGAAGCTGCTCATCGAGGCCTGCCTGGAGCTGTTGGAGAAGGACCTCCTGGTGGGATTGCAGGACCTGGGCGCGGCCGGCATATCCTGCGCCTGTTCGGAGACGGCGGCGCGCGGAGGGGTGGGCATGAGGATAGACCTCGAGCATGTCCCCTTGAGGGAGGAGATGGACCCCTTCGAGATCATGATCTCGGAATCCCAGGAGCGCATGCTGGCCATCGCGGAGCCGGAAAAGCTCGACGAGGTCCTGGGCATCTGCGAGAGATGGGGGCTGAACGCCGTGGTCATAGGCGAGGTGACGGAGGGGGACACCCTCGAGATCAACTGGTACGGCGAGAAGGTGGTCGAGGTGCCGGCATCCTCCCTGGCCAGCGGCCCGGTCTACGACCGTCCCGCCGAGAAGCCTTCCTATATCGACGAGGTGCAGTCCGTGAACATCGCAGCCGTGGACCATCCTCCCGACCTCAACCGGGTGCTCCTGGACCTTGTGAGCGGTCCCAACCTGTGTGACAAGAGGATGGTCTACGAGCAGTACGATCACATGGTACAGCTCAACACCGTGATCTATCCCGGTTCCGACGCGGCCGTGCTGCGGGTAAAGGACACCAGCAAGGCCCTGGCGGTTTCCGTCGACGGTAACTCCCGCTACGTCTATCTCGATCCCTATACCGGGACCCAGATCGCCGTGGCCGAGGCGGCGCGCAACGTGGTGGCGGCGGGAGGCGTGCCCATGGCCCTCACCAACTGCCTCAACTTCGGCAACCCGGAGCGGCCCGACATATTCTGGCAGTTCAAGGAATCCGTGCGAGGCCTCGCGGACGCGGCGCGGTACCTGGAGCTGCCCGTGGTCAGCGGCAACGTGAGTTTCTACAACGAGTCCTTCGGGACGGCCATCTACCCCACCCCGGTGGTGGGGATGGTCGGACTGATCGGAAACCTGGACAACCGGCGCACCATCGCCTTCCCCGAGGAGGGCCTGCTGGTGGTGATGCTGGGCGATACCGTGGATGAACTGGGGGGTTCGGAATACCTGAAGCTCGTCCACGGTATGGTGGCGGGAAGGCCCCCCGCCGTAGACCTGCGCATGGAGAAAGGAGTCCAGACCACCTGCATCGAGGGTATAAGAAGGGGCATCATCCTCTCGGCCCACGACTGTTCCGAGGGAGGGGCTGCAGTCGCCCTCCTGGAGTGCAGTTGCAGCGGGATAGGGGCGAGCTTGGAGTTCGCATCCGCCCTGGCGCCTGTGAGCTGGTTGTTCAGCGAAAGCCAGTCGCGCTTCGTGGTGACTATCCGGGAGGAAGAGCTGGAGGCGCTGCGCAAGTTGGCCGATGGGCGCAAGGTTCCGGTGCATGTCCTGGGACGCACCAGCGGGGACAGGCTCATCATCAACGACTGGATAGACCTCGCGGTGGGAGAGATGCGTTCGGCCAGGGAAGAAGCCCTCGAGGAGCGGTTGAAGGCATAGGCTGATAGACTGAGTCTGCAAGCACCGTATACGTTGACGAGAGGTGGAAGCGGAACATGAGTTTCGAGATCAACGAATCCTGCGGCGTGTTCGGGATCTATACCCGCGAGGATGACGTGGCGAAACTGACCTACTACGCCCTGTATGCCCTGCAGCACCGCGGGCAGGAGAGCGCCGGCATCGCCGTATCCGATGGCAGGGAGGCGCTGATGCTCAAGGACATGGGCATGGTGTCACAGGTGTTCAGCGAGAGGGACCTCAACAACCTCAAGGGGCACTTGGCCATCGGCCACGTCAGGTATTCCACCACCGGCTCGGCCTACTGGGAGAACGCCCAGCCGGTGCAGGTACCGCGCCGGGGCGGCTCGGTGTTCGTGGCCCATAACGGTAACCTCATCAACACCGTGGAGCTGCGCGACGGGCTTAAGGCGGAGGGAATGCGTTTCCGTTCCACCTCGGATACCGAGGTCATCGCGGTGATGCTGGCCCGCTCCAAGGAGCCGGATATCGTGGACGCGGTCAAGGAAGTGCTGCCCCGCCTGGTAGGCGCTTACTCGCTGGCCATCATGACCGAGGACAAGATCATCGGGGCCAGGGATCCCTACGGCATCAGGCCCCTCTGCGTCGGGAAGTACATGGACGGATATGCCATCTCCAGCGAGAGCGCGGGTCTGGACATCATCGGCGCCGATTTCATAAGGGAGGTTGGTCCCGGGGAGATCGCCGCCATCGGCGATGACGGCCTCGTTTTCGAGACGGTCATGGAGCCGCGCAAGCCGTCGCTGTGCATCTTTGAGTTCATCTATTTCGCCCGGCCGGACTCCATTATGTATGACACCTATCTCTACCATGCCCGCAAGCACATGGGCATGAGCCTGGCCGACGAAGCGCCGGTGGAGGCCGATGTGGTCATGCCCATCCCCGATACGGGGGTGCCGGCGGCGATCGGCTACTCGCAGGCTTCGGGCGTGACCTTCGGCGAGGGCCTGATCAAGAACCGCTATATCGGCCGTACCTTTATCCAGCCCACCCAGGCTATCCGCCAGCTCGGAGTGCGCCTGAAGCTGAACCCACTCATACGTGACATCAAGGGAAAACGCCTGGTGGTGGTGGACGACTCTATAGTCCGCGGCAACACCACCAAGGAGATAGTGAAGATGCTCAGGGATGCCGGGGCCGAGGAAGTGCACATGCGCATTTCTTCTCCCCCGGATAAATACCCCTGTTTCTACGGCATAGATACGGCCATCCGTAAGGAACTCATAGCTTCTTCCCGCGAGGTGGAGGATATACGCCGCTTCATCGGCGCCGATACCCTGCATTACCTGAGCATGGACAACCTCGTGAAGGCCACGCGCCGCCCCAAAGAGGATTTCTGCACGGCCTGCTTCGATGGCGAATATCCCATACCCGTCCCCGAGGACATCTTCATGACCAAGTGCAGGCTGGAGGGTGGCAGGGTGGGTGTACAATAGACCCCGCCGGGCATGCCGGTCGCGATATCCCGCGGATGTAAAGGCGCTGCAGTGCGGGCGCGGGGCAAGGATATAGTCGAATAAAGACAGATGAAAGGCGGAGAAAGATTGAACGAGGAAGGAAATATCGAGGAATCCAGCAGGCCGCTTTCCTATTCCGATGCGGGAGTGGATATAGAGGCTGGCAGCAAGGCGGTGGAGCTGATCAAGGAGGACGTGGCCTCAACCCTGCGGCCCGAGGTGCTCTCGGAGCTGGGAGGATTCGGCGCCCTCTTCTCAGCCAGGTTCGAGGGGTACGACGACCCCGTGCTGGTGTCCTCCGTGGACGGCGTGGGCACCAAGCTCAAGGTGGCGCAGATGCTGGACCGGCACGACACCATCGGTATCGACCTGGTTGCCATGTGCGTCGACGATATCGTCACCTGCGGAGCCGAACCCCTCTTTTTCCTGGACTACCTGGCCATGGGTAAGGTGGACCCCCGCAAGGTAAAGGACATCGTCTCCGGCATCGCGCGCGGCTGCAAGCGCTGCGGTTGCGCGCTCATCGGCGGCGAGACCGCCGAGCATCCGGGGGTGATGGAGGAGGACGAGTATGACCTGGCCGGCTTCGCCGTGGGGGTCGTGGACAGGGGCAGGATGATCGACGGCTCGCGCATCGTACCCGGGGATGTCGTCATCGGGTTGATGAGCACCGGCCTTCATTCCAACGGCTACTCGCTGGCGCGCAAGATATTCTTCGAGCTCAACGACTTCGATCCCGGCGACCGCCTGCGCGGATTGTCCGCCACCCTGGGCGACGAGCTCCTCACTCCCACGGAGATCTACGCCCCCGGCATTCTGCGCCTGAGGGAGGAAATAGACGTGAAGGGCATAGTCCATGTCACCGGCGGTGGGCTGATAGAGAACGTGCCGCGCGTGCTTCCCGGTGGTGTCGATGCCACCATAGATATGACCGGCTGGCATCCGCCCAGCATCTTCAAGATCATCAGGGATATGGGCAAGGTCGACGAGGTCGAGATGTTCAAGGCCTTCAATATGGGCATAGGCATGGTGGTCATCGTGGACGTCGGTGATTTACGCCAGGCCTTATCCGTACTGAGCCTGGCGAATTACCGCGCCGCCCGCATAGGAGAGCTGCGCGAGGGCACGGGCGGTATATGTATTACCTGCTGAGATAAGAGTAAGGGGGTAGGGGCGTGAGCGAGCCCTGTCGGCTGGGTGTGCTGGTTTCTGGCAGCGGCACAAACATGGAGAACATCGCCGTGAATATCGAGGAACACGGCATGCGGGCTCGTATCGTGGTGGTGATCAGCGACGTAGAGGATGCATATGCATTGGTGCGCGCGGGTCGGCACGGTCTTCACGCCGTCTTCGTGGATCCCGATGCGTTTCCAGACCGCTCCGCCTATGACCGGGAGATAGTGCGTATCCTGGAGGAGAACGGCGTGGACCTGGTGGTGCTGGCCGGGTACATGCGCCTGGTAGGGCCGGAGTTGGTGGGGGCTTTTCGCAACCGCATCGTGAACATCCATCCCGCCCTCCTGCCCTCTTTCCCCGGCACCTCGGGGGTGGCGGATGCGCTCGCTTACGGTGTGAAGGTGACCGGGGTCACCGTACATTTCGTCGATGAGGGACTGGACACCGGCCCCATCATACTGCAGGATACCGTTCCCGTTCTTCCCGGGGACGATGAAGAGAGACTTCATCAGCGGATCCATGAGGTGGAGTACCGTCTTTACCCTCAGGCCATCCGCTTGTTCTGCGAGGAGCGCCTGCGCGTGGAGGGAAGGCACGTGCGTATCCTCGCCGGGGAGGATTAGCGTGGCCTGTTCAAACGGGCGGTCAGTATCGAACCCGTCGTAACCGCAAGATCGCTTGAGGAGGGATAATCTATGGCCAGGATCGAGAGGGCACTGATAAGCGTATCCAACAAGGCTGGAGTCGTGGGCCTGGCGAAGGAATTGAAGGAGCTGGGGGTGGAGATCATCTCCACCGGTGGGACCGAGGCCAGGCTGCGCGAGGAAGGTATAGAGGTCGTCCCCATCTCCGAGGTCACCGGCTTTCCCGAGATGATGGACGGCAGGGTGAAGACCCTCCATCCCCACATCCACGCCGCCCTGCTGGCGGACCGCAGCAATCCCGCACACATGGAGGAGATAGCCGGCATGGGCATCAAGCCCATCGACCTGGTCGTGGTCAACTTATACCCCTTCGCCGAGACCATAGCTCGTCCGGAGACCACCCTGGAAGAGGCGGTGGAGCAGATAGACATCGGGGGGGTGGCCCTCATCCGCGCGGCGGCGAAAAACTTCACCGGCGTGGCCATAGTCACCAACCCGAAACGCTATTCCTCCATCCTCCTGGAGATGCAGCGCAACGACGGCGACCTCTCCATTGAGACTCGCCGTTCCCTGGCCGCCGAGGGTTTTCACCATACCGCCGGCTATGACGCCGCCATCTACGCCTATCTCTCCCGGGCGTTCGAAGAGTTCCCGGAGACGTTAAACCTGGTGCTGAAGAAGAAAGCGGAGCTGCGTTATGGGGAGAACCCTCACCAGAGGGGAGCCCTTTACCAGGAGATAGGGGCCCCTTCCATCGCCATAGTCTTTGCCGAGCAGTTGCACGGCAAGGAGCTCTCTTTCAACAACGTCCTCGATACCGACGCCGCCTGGTCCCTGGCGAAGGAGTTCCCGCTGCCGGCGGTGGCGATGATCAAGCATAACAACCCCTGCGGCGTGGCCATGGCCGAGAAGCTGGCAACCGCATGGCAGAAAGCCTACGCGTGTGACGAGGTCAGCGCCTTCGGCAGCGTGATGGCCTTCAACCGACCTATTGACGAGGAAACGGCCGCTCTCATCAACTCCATCTTCGTGGAGGTGGTCATCGCCCCCGAATACGCGGAGTCCGCGCGCAAGCTGCTGCAGAGCAAGGAGGATATCCGCCTGCTGCGCCTTCCCATGGAGAGGGAGGTTTATTCCACGCTCAAGGACCTCAAGCGTGTGGACGGGGGTCTCCTGGTGCAGGACTACGACGCCGGCGAGGACGATCTGAGCCAGGTCGGATTCGTCGCGGATCGCAAGCCGAGCGACGAACAATGGGACGAGCTTATCTTCGCCTGGAAGGTAGCCAAGCATACGCGCTCCAACGCCATCGTCCTCACCAGGGACAAGTCGACGGTGGGGATAGGTGCTGGCCAGATGAACCGCCTCGATGCCGCCTACCTTGCCCTGCGCACGGCGGGCGACAAGGCAAGAGGTGCGGTGTGCGCCAGCGACGCCTTCTTCCCCTTCCCCGACTCGGTGATCCTCATGGCGGACGCGGGGGTGGAGGCCTTTATCCAGCCTGGAGGGTCCATGCGGGACGAGGAGACCTTCAAGGTGATCGACGAGCGCGGCCTGGTGATGGCGCTCACCGGCAAGCGCCACTTCCGACACTAATAGGAAGTCTGAAGTCTGAGGTCTGAAGTCTGAAGAGGTCCGAGGTCTGAAGACGGGAATAGTCTTGAGTTTGAAGCATTAAGAGGGGCGGGTGGGTGTGTAAACAAGCCCTCGATAATGTAACATTGCCTTATGAATAAGTTCTTCTTGGTAGTGCGCATAGTCGTCCTGGTGGCCCTGCTCTTCCTGCTGGCCGCCGTGTTCTGGGGCGTCGCCAACCGCGACAGTACCCAGGCTTCGGACGGGACGGTGGAGGTCTACGAACAGTACCAGAGGTCGAAGCCGGCCGGCTACACCTCGATTCTCCTCATCGCCCTGGTGGTCCTGGGCATCTTCGTAGTGCTGGCGTCGATATTCTTCGAATACCACCAGGTACGCAGGGGAACGCGACAAACGGTAGCCGGCCCGCGGCAGGAAGAGGGCGGGCAAGAGGATATGCGCGATAAGGGCTGGCAATAACCGGGCTTGGGGTCAGCCGTTCGATCTATAGGAGTTTCGAGAGGTATCGGGCCGGGACATGCGGAGATGTCCAGGCGCTGACACACCGGGCAATAAAATCACGCGTCCACACGAAATCCGCGCATGGGCGTGCTCGATGCACAAAGGAGGTATACCGTGAAGACGGTTACGGTGCCCGACCTGCTGTGGTACGGCAATCAACCCGCTGAGCTGAGTTTTCCGGATCGCTGGGAAGTGAAGATCCTCGAGCCGCCGGGATTCAAGAAGCCGGCCCTGGACCCGGAGGGGATATCCCGGGCCTTCGACAATCCCATCGGGTCGCCGACCATCGGCGAGCTGGCGCGTGATGCCCGCGAGGTAGCCGTCGTCTTCGACGATATCACGCGGCCCACACCGGTGAAGACCGTTCTTCCCCCCATACTCGCCGCACTCGAGGAGGAAGGTGTCCCGGATGCAGACATCCGTTTCATCCCCGCCCTGGGGATGCACGGGGCGATGACCAATATCGATTTCCGCAAGAAACTGGGTGACGAGGTAGTGGAGAGATATCCCATCTACAACCACAACCCCTACGAGAACTGCGAATACCTGGGAGACAGCCCCAGCGGTGTGCCCGTATATATCAACCGCGAGTTCATCTTCTGCGACCTGCGCATAGGCATCGGCTGCATAACCCCCCACGTGCACGTCGGTTTCGGCGGGGGCGGCAAGATCGTCCTTCCCGGCATCTGCGGTGTGCAGACCATCAAGGCCTTCCACCGCGAGGTTGCATTAAGGGGCCCTGAGACCATGGGGCTCGGGAAGACCGAGGGTAACGTGATGTACGCGGAGATCGCCGATGTGGTCAAGATGTCCGGACTTCAGGTGAAGGTCGACGCGCTCATCAACGGCCGCGGTGAGATAAGCGACCTTTTCGTGGGAGAACCCCTTGCGGAATACGCGGCTGGAGTCGAGGCCGCCAGGGAGCATTATGCCACCGCGCCGAGCCCGGGTATGGACATCGTGGTCGCCAACGCCTATGCAAAATACAATGAGATGGCCATCTGCATGCTCATGTCCATATTGAGCGTGAATTACGCCCGCGGGGTCATCGTATTCGTGGTCAACAGCCCGGAGGGCCAGGTGTGCCACTACCTCATCCGCAGTTTCGGCAAGGAATACGGAGGCGAGTATTACATGAGGATGGGACCACCCCCCGAAGGCATCAAGATCATCGTCTGCTCCCGCTACCCCGACAGGACCATGTGCGACCTCTTCGCCCCCGAGGAATGCGTGGCCATGACCCGCGACTGGGATGAGACCCTGGCGCTGCTGGAGGAGGAGTTTCCAACCGAGGCTCGCGTGGCGGTGATCCCCGACGGCACCATGCAGTACTTTGCATAGGGTCAGGTCTTGAAAATTGCGTCTCCATATATGGCGCCTTATATGCTGTCCGCCACTTGAGATGTCAATTCCAAAGACCTGACCCCAAAAAGTTAACCTGATGCCATGCAGTGATATCTCCGTCAGGTCTCGGGGAAGAATTAATAACGATACATGTGTTTACTTCGCTTGGAGGTGATATCGAGATGGACAAGGAGATGATGGTACAGGTGGTGGAGAAGGGATGCCCCTTCGCCCAGAGGGCCCAGATGAAACTGAGAGAGATAGACGAGGGAGAAGGCCGTATCACCGCGGTCATGGAGGACGACCCTGCCAATTACAACGCCTTCGGACTGGTGCACGCCGGCGCCATGTGCGGACTGGCGGAGACCACTGGAGGCATGGCCATCTTCAGGTACCTGGACCCTCGCGAGGTGATCATACTGAACACGGTGTTCAACATACGTTTTTCCCATCCCCCCAGGGGGGAACTCCGGTGCACCGCGAGGGTTGTTGAAGAAGAGGCCGCGGCCCTCATGGAGGAGTTCAAGAAAGAGGGCAAGGCGGACAAGGCCCTGGACCTCAAGATCCTCGATTCATCCGGAAACATGGTGGCCCAGGCCCAGGCTACCTTCCGCCTCATATCCACCCCGGAGGAGTACAAGAAATACTTTGGGGGGTAATGGGAAACCGATACAGGGATAACGGACTCCCCCGTAAATCCTGCAGTCGGGGTACGGCGTTCTAAGGGCCAGGACCCCTATCCCACCATGCGGGCGGGCGTCGAGCGCTTTCTCACCACCGTCTTCACGAATTCATCGATCTGCTCGTCTATGGCGCTCATGGGGAGCATGCGCCGGATCCAGGAGTCGCCCTGCAGCATGAGGGTGGGTATCTTCCTGCGCTTCATTATCTCGCCGCGGGTTATGGAAAAGACGCTCCAGGTCTGTTTGCACGAATGGTGCCCGCAGTAGACGCATGCGTCGGCATCGAGCTCCGTGGTCCAGTTGGTTATATCATCTATCCACTGGGCCGACATGGACGGCGCGCCCATCTGCCTGGTCATGCCGTACTGGGAACAGGTCTCTGCCAGGCCCGCGATCATGCTCTCTTTGGAGGTGGTGTCGACGGGGAGAGCAATGGACGACCCCAGCAGGTCTCCCAGGATGGTGATCCCCTTCTCCTCCATGTCGTTGAAGAACCCCTGCCAGTCCCAGTAGTAATAGGTATAGGTCCAGAAAAGGCGGGCGATCTCCTCCTCGGCCGGGTACTGTCCCTCCTCCAACCTCTTCTTTACCGTGTCCACCAGGAGTTCCATGAACTCCACCGCCGTGTCCGTCCCCCACAAGGAGAACCTGGTGCCGTAGGCATACATGGGGAACAGGTTGGGACAGGGGCTGGGGCGGATCTTGCGCAGATCAAAGAGGTCGAAGTAGAGCTCCGTTGCCCGGTTGGCCCTCTCGAGCACCGCGCGCATCCACTCCTCGTCCAACTCCTCGTCGAGGAACTCCTCCAGCTCGCGCGCCAGTGCCTTTATGTTGCTCGCGTAAGCCTTTCTCCCCTTCGCGGAATCGTCGACGGGTTTTTCGAGCAGTAACTGCGGTATACCCAGGGTGCGTGCCGCGAGCTCGTGCATCTTGGCGTTCGCGTCGCAGCTCCCGGGAGCGGCGGAAATGATGGCGTCCGGCTCTAGATCGGCGAGGGTCAGCATCGAGCCGAGCTCGATGGTGTTGGATGAGCAGAGGTAGTCGGGGACCCCCAGCCCCATGGCGTAGTCCCAGTACCTCTCACCCTGTCCCTCCAGCGTCACGACTCCGGCCGTAGAGAGCACCTCGCTGGTCAAGGGGTAGGCGTTCTTGAAGCAGCGTATGAACTCGGGGGGGAAGTTAAAGGGCGCGAGGATGATCTTCTTCCCCTCCCTCTTTGCTTCGAGGGCACCATCGAACCATTCCTGCAGGCTCTTGAGCCAGGCGATGCTGGCCTTGCGCACGCGCGGCGGGGCCAGCATGGCTGTAAGGGTGTTGGCGATGTCCTTTGGAAGCACGTGCAGGAAACCCTGGACCTCTTCGTCGCTAAGGTCATCGGGAAAATATTTTACCACCCCGAAGATACCCGAGACCCGGTTGAGAAGACCTTCATGTTCCTTGGACTCTTTCACCATAATAAGTTCTACTCCCCTTCATGTTGTCTCTCGGCCCGTAAGTTTTTTGCCAGGCGGTGTTCTACTCATGCACCTCCTGCCGCAATGATTTTATCATTACTCGCAAGCGACCAGTATGATACCTCACCGGGCAGGGTGAAGCGACGCAGGAGGTTACCGCGGTTTAAGGCCGGGACGTATGGGGCTCATCTGGAGATGCCCCTGTATATGGCCTCCATCCCCACGGCGGATGTCCTGGCGAGATCGACCGCCCAGGCATCCATGTAACCGCGCCGGTGGATGAATATCAGGCCCTCCAGGAGTCCCCAAAGGAAGAAGGCTACCTCCTTGCTGTCGCCCTCGGCGATCTCTCCCGCTTCCATGCCCTGCTTGACCACGAATTCGAGCTTGGATATCGCGGCGTCGCTCTTTTGCGTGATCTTCTTCTCCAGCTCCTCGGACAGGCCGACCTGCTTGAAGCCCATGCCCACAAAGCTGAGCACGTCGTAGTAGCTACCGTACTCCATATAGAAGCCAAGATAGGATCTCCCTATGGCCTCGAGGCACTCTTGAAAGCTTCCCTCCTCCCGTATCGCGTCCTCGATGAGGCGGTTCAGTATGTCCAGGCCTTCCTCGCAGAGGGTGGCGTATATCTCGTCCTTGTTGTGAAAATAAAGGTAGAGGGTACCGATAGCCACCTCCGCTCCTGTGGCGATGTCGTCCATTCTCACGTCGAAGTAGCCCTTGTGCATGAACAGGTCTCGCGCGGCGTCCAGTATCTGGTGGCGCCGCTGTTCCTTCTCCCTCTTTTTCCTATCTTTGACTCCCATATGGTTACTCCCGTGAGAGGCTCGCGTCGCTATGTTCTCACTCGACCACCCACATATCCTGGGGCATGCCACCGGTGAGCAGTTCCAGGCCGTCTTCCTTCACCAGGTAGATGTCCTCGATCATGTAACCCAGCTCCTTGAGGTCCGGGATGTCGTAGCACCCCATCTCCACGCAAAGCACCATCCCAGGTTGGATGACGGTGAAATCATCGTCCGATAGCCAGGGATACTCGTGGTTGCCCAATCCGATGCCGTGCCCGACGAAGTCGATGGGCTCGCTCTGCATCCATTCCTGCGCGATGATAGCGCGGTGCGCCAGGTCCCAGACATCGCAGGCGCGCATGCCCGGCCGGATGTTGTCGATGGTCATCTGGTAGGCTTCCAGGGTCATCTTGATCAGGTCCTGCTGACGTTGAGGCGGCTCCCCGATGTGGAAGATGCGCTGGAAGTCGGTCCAGTATCCCTTCATGGTGGGTCCGCAATCGTAAAACCCCGTATCCCCCTCCTGGAGCACCCGTTCCGCCTGGGGTGATACGTAGCGCCAACCGGCTATGCCCTGCTCGGAAGGGGAGGAGAAGAAGACGAAGCTCATGGTCACCGGGCAGTCGAACATATCCTCTTCCATCCACTTGCTCCACATGGCCCTCTGGACATCTCGTTCCGTGGCGCCGGGCTTGATGGCCTCGAAGCCGGCTTTGACACAGCGGGTTGCCCGGTCGCACAGGTCGCGGATGAGGGCGACCTCCCATTCCGTCTTGATCATGCGGCATCCCCAAATAACCGGGTCTGCCGCGGCGTAGGTTGCTCCGTCTAGTGCGGAACGAAACGCGTCCAGCTCGTCCAGGGCTACGTTGAGTGCAAAGCTGTCCCCGCGCTCCCAGGCGAGTACTCCCTTATCGACCCCATGATCTCTTAAGGCGCCCTTCAGGCATTCTTCGAAGGTGGTGGGTAGCCACCAGACCTTGATCCGGCACCAGGTGCGGATGTCCTTCACGTGGGTGGTCTGGCGTGCGTTGTTGTTGAAGACGTTCTCCACGATGAGCACGGTCTCGCCCTTGCGGGGAAGGATGGCGCAGTATCGCCAGCGGTGGGTCTCCATGAGGCATGGGTCGCGGAAACCCGTGAAGTAATAGACGTTGGCGGGCGAGAAGAGGATCATGGCATCCAACCCGTGCTCTTCCATCAATTCCCTCGCCCGCTTGTTGCGCAGCTCGAACTCGGATTTCGGTATGGTGGGATAGGGCGCCTCGGCAGCCTGTTCTCCCCAGTCGACTTCGGTGATGAACTCCGTCATGCTGATCACTCCCTTTATCGTCCTGTTACGACTTGGCCCGCTTTATCCGTTCCTCTTGGCCTGGGAAGCCTGGATTCCTTCCCTGGTAACCGCCCCGTGACAGCGTGAAGACCGTGCATGAAATGAGCAATATTCAAATACTGAATATAATTCATTTTACTACTGGTGCAACGCCCCTTCAAATGATCGCTTAAGGATATTGCTCGCCGCTCATCAACAAGGGCAGCGATCCGGACAGCGGCCGGCCTGGCTAAAGGACACAAGGGCGATCAGGACATGATACCGCGCTCCAGGCAGCGTTTAACGCGGCTGTTGCTGTCTATCCCGCTGCGGTCTTGCCGCTCTCGCTCCTGCCCCTGACGCGGGGGCCGGTCTCCCTGACCCATACGATTACGGCCACGAGTCCGAGTATTCCCAGCACCCCCAGGAACACGATGGAGAAACGGTAGTCGGTCACTCCCGCCTCCGTTTCCCGTTTGAACAGCTCCATGGCCAGTGGCACCAGGAGGGAGCCGATGTTGCCCATGGCCATGAGCGTACCCACTGCCGATCCGGCGAATAACGGGCCGATCTCCTCCATCTCTCCCACGATTGTAAAGGTTATGGGCAGGGCGGGCAGCAGGAAGAGGCCCAGCAGGAAGGCGCCGATCACATCGAGGGCCTTGACTCCCACGAAGCCGATAACAAGGCCCATGGGCAGGGTGACCAGGGCCGCGATGATGAGAAAAGGTTTGCGCAACCCCACCTTCTCGGATATACCCGGGATGGTGGCCGCACCGATTATGCCTCCAATGGTGATGCCGGCGGCCACGATGGATGCGAAGCTCGAGGAGAAGCCGTGGTATCCGATGATCTTCTCCATGGTAACCGTAAGACCAAGGTAAACGCCGTAGCCGATAAGGGATACGAAGGCCAGAGCCCTAAAAGTGGGCAGGCTCAGGAAACGCTTGAGTGCCTCCCAGGTACCGAGTTTCGCTTCTTCCGGTACGGCTCCCGAGGGAGTGGGAGGATTTTCCTTGGAGATGAGAATGAAGATTACGGTTGCCGCGACCATGACGGCTGCCGTCACCCAGAGGATACGGTTCACGCCCGCGCTCATCACCGCCACGTCGGTGGTTCCCTCGGGGATACTCGCCAACGCGTTCACGAGCGGGATGCCGATGGCCGTACCCAGATAGAAAAACAGGGTAGCCAGGCCGATGGCAGTTGCCCGGTTCTCCTCCCGAAACCACTTGATGGGCATCTTGGACAGGTTGACCAGGATAAAGACGGCGCCGCTGCCTATGACGGCCTGGCAGACGAGCACTATCCAGTACTGCGCGGTGCCGGAGTCGATGACGTGGGGCACGATAGCCCGGATGACGCCGAACACCGAGATGATGATCGCTCCCAGCGAGACCGCGAACTTGAAGCCGCGGCGGTCGGAGATGTCCCCGGCGTAGGAGCCCAGAAAGACGAACATCACCGGCCCCACCAGGGCCAGCAGCCTTACCAGCGTCTCGCTTACGCCAAAGACCTGCTCCACGCTGCTCTCGATGGGCGCGAAGCTTATCCACAGAAAAGCCTGGACGCACAGGACCAGGCCGAAGACCAGCAGCACCACCCAGCGGTAGCCGTATTGCCTGTATTCTTCAGCCCCAGTGGTATCTTCCATTTGAGCCCCCTTGATCGATACCGCAACAGCCGACCCTCGGCCGTATATCGCAACCCGAAACGGTCAGCAATTATTTTAACGGCAATGTATGTTTCTCCTCCCTGCAGGAAATCCTATCGTCCAGTGTGCATCTTTATCCGGCGGTCGCGTCTATTCATAACGCCACCGCCATGTAGGCGCCCCCGACCATCACCACCACCCCGACCATCTTGAGCACGCTTAGCGATTCCTGGGGCGAACTCCACAGCGCGAACTGGCTGATGAGCACCCCGGCTATGACCTGGCCCGCCAGCTGCAGCACGTTCGTGGGACCGGCACCGATCTTGGGGATGATGATGGCGATGGCAAGCACCAGTGCGGCTCCCATGGCCCCCGCCAGCAGCAGGAGGGGGTTGATCTCCTTGAGCCTGCTCATGGCGGAGCGGTTGGGGCCGGCAAGCCAGATGATGACGGCAACCACCGCCCCGATGCTCCAGAAAGCGGCGTTTGCGGCGCGGGCGTTCTCTATCTTCTCGCCCACGTCCGCGTTCATGGCCAGGTGGGCGGCGATTATCACCCCCACCACGAAGGCCAATGCGTAATAGAAGGTCTTGTTCATAGGCTCCCTTCCTTTGCTCAGTAAACGGTCCCGTTCCTTGCTCACCTCACCACCGGTCGTTCACTGCCTGAGGGGTACCCTGCGGGCATCCCGGATGCATGTCGGCCATCGCCTCAAGTCATGTCGTCCGGGCGCACCTCGCGCCCCTCCCGCGCCGAGGTGATCGCCGCCAGGGCGAACTGCAGCACCCGGCGCCCCTCCCCGGGCGTGAGGTGGGGGTCACCGCCCTCGCGCATCGCATCGAGCAGGTGGCGGGTGCAATCGCGGAAGCTCGCGCCCCAGTCCGCCTCCAGGTCGGTGTAGGCGGTGAGCCTGCCCTCGCGGTAGAGGAGCAGGGGAGGGATATCCAGCATGTTGCCGTGTCCCCGCGTGACCCACAATATCCCCTCGGTGCCCGTCACCTCCACGCGGTCGTCCGCGGAGTAGTAATTCGACTTGATGTAGAGGTCGTAGGCCCAGGCGAAGTCGATGCTGCCGAAGCGGCTCCCCTCCTTGTGCTTCCATATGCATATGCTGGGAGCGTCCACGCAAAGGCCTTCGCCCATTGGCATGGCCTCCATCCACGCGAACACTTTCTCTACCTCGCCGAGGAGGTAGAGGGCGATGGAGAACTTGTGGTAACCGTCGTCGAAGACGAAGGGTCCGCCCCCGCAGGTCTTCTCGTCGACGCGCCAGGCCCAGGATTCCAGCGGGACCTCCCAGCCGCCCGCCGCCGAGCCGCCCACCGAGCGCATGCGGATGTTTATGGGGGTGCCGATGGCCCCCTCGTCTATCAGCTCCCTGGCCTTGACGATGGGCGGGTAAAAGACGAAGTTCTCGTAGATGCGCAGGACGACTCCAGCCTTCTTTGCCGCGGCGATGATGTCGTCGAAATCGCCTACGCTCAGCGCCGGTGGCTTCTGCAGGGAGATATGCTTCCCGGCCTCCGCCGCGGCTATGGCCATCTCGCGGTGCAGGTGGTGGGGGGTGAGTATCTCCACCAGATCTATGGAAGGGTCTTCCAGGAGCTGCCGGTAGTCCCCGTACCGCGCGGCGATACCGTAACTCCCGGCCCGCTCCCGCCTCTTTTCCTCCGAGACGTCTGCAACCGCCAGCACCTCGGCGTCCTCGCGGCCCTCGTATCCCCGCATGTGCAGGTCGAAGATACGCCCGCAGCCGATGATACCGACACCCATGCGCTCCCCGCTCATGGCACCATCCTCCTTGTTTCAACCCCCGGCCGACCGCCTTAATTATCCCACGCGCCATGTCCCGGTGTAAGACATCTGCGCGGTACCGTGTCTGCTCGCGGGTTGCTGGGGGAGGGGGCATCCTTGAGGGAGCCGGAGGGGATGCCGAAAAGGTTCTTATAGAGTGGGGAGGCGTTCAGCGGCTTTGGAGGTGTAGCGGATGGACGGTAAAAAGATCCTCGAGGAGGGAGACGCGGGCAAACTCAACCGGGGACTGAGATTTATGGAGACGGTCCTCAAGTGGGGAGGGAAACTGCCGCTGCCGCCGCGCATCCATCCCTGGACGAACCCCGACAAGACCGACATGCGCTGGCTGCCCATCAACCAGGATATCCATATGCCGGACAACGTTCCCATGCCCCTTGCCCTCCTGGACCGCTTCATCGAGGAAGCCTCCCACCGCGTCGTCTACGACTACTGCGGGTGCCGCAAGGGATTCGGGTGCAAGGATTACCCGGTGGAGATAGGCTGCCTGCTCATGGGCGACTCGGCCATGGAATCCCCCTTCTCGGTCAGCCACGAGGTGGGGGTAGAGGAGGCCAAGGAACATGCCCGCGCGGCGGTGGACGCGGGACTGGTGCCCGTGGTGGGTAAGGCCAGGGTGGACAACTTCCTCTTCGGTATAAAGGACCGCTCGCGCCTGCTCACCGTATGCTTCTGCTGCGAGTGCTGCTGTATAACCCGGTTCACGCGCTATGCCCGCCTGGACGTGCTCGACCCCATGTTCCCCCGCCTGGAAGGAGTTACCATCGAGGTCACGGACGACTGCACGGGATGCGGGGAATGCGTAGAGCAATGCTATATCCAGGCTATGCGCCTGGAGGGGGGCAGGGCGGTCATCGGGGAGCACTGCCGGGCCTGCGGGCGCTGTGCCACCACTTGCCCCAACGATGCCATCAGGGTGAGTATCGACGACCCCGATTTCCTCGACAAGAGCTACGAGCGCATCCGTTCCTACGTCAAGTTCGACTGAGCGGGGATTCCGAACTCGGAGATGGATACACGGCAGCGGGCGCAGCATCGCTGCGATCCCGCGGGGATCATTCCCTCCAGGAGAAGTACCGTCCCAGGTCTATCTCCACCCAGTCCTGATATTCCGGGACGCGCACCCACACGGTGAGCTCGGCGGGCACCGCAACTATCTCGTAGCTGGTCAGGTTGGGCGCCCGGAACGCCCCGCCGTCCTCCAGGGCGGTGGAGATGACCTCCATCATCACCTCGGGATCGAAAGCGCCCTTGTTCTCCTCCCCCAGGGTCAGCAGGTTCACGCGGCGCTGCACTGAGAAATCCACGTCCGGGGCGTTCACGCCCGGCGGCGGAATGTCCCAGGAGGGGTCCACGAAGTGGTTGGTGGCGACCAGCAGGCCTTCCTGATCGGGCAGCCGCTTCTTCACCCCCGAGGTAGCCCACTCGAACGAGCATGCAGAATCCGCGTCGGCGGCGTTCACGATATAGGCCAGGTCCGGCCGGGTGGTCTCAAAGAAGTACGACAGCTGCTCCAGGTCGCTCGCTCCCTCCAGGAAGGAGAAGAGGTCGATGGGAGCCCAGGGGCGCGTATCCATGAAATCGCTGCAGTCCGAAGTCGAGCCGTTGTTCAATTCCAGGAACACGCCCGCGCCGTTCATGCCGGAGGTGACGTATATACATCCGGCGAAGGTGAAGCTCGCTACCGGGATGCTGCCGTCGATGGGATTGTAGACGGTCATGGTCGCATACTGCGCGTTGAAGAACCCCAGGTCGTAATTACGGCCGAAGACCAGTGGGCCGCCCGAGGTATAGGGGCCCCAGGCCGCCATCCCCGAGCACTGCATCCCCTGGGTCTGCGCCCAGTTCACCAGCGCCGCGCTTACGTACATCTCCTGCATGTTCAGGGCCTTGGCCTTCTCCAGCCCCAGCCCCGAGGTCTCGGCGAGCCCGTTTATGATCTCCTTGTACTTCTGTGGGTACTTCTCGTATACGGATTCCCCCAGCTCCTGCAGGTCCTCGATGGAAAGATCCTCGATGTCCTGCAGGCCTTCCACCATGCCCCGGTAATTTTCGTTCAGCTCCTGTTTGAGCAGGGCTCCGTACTGCCGGCCCATCTGCTCGTAGGTCCCCTGCAGCACCAGGACGTTTATCTTTCCCGCCTTGTACAGCCTGCCCTCCGCCAGGACGTCCGTGGCCCCTTCGGGTTGCTCCGGGTAGCTGGCGACGGGCGCCTGAACGCCGCTGCCTGTGGCCTCGCCGCCGCCGTTCCCGCAGGAGCACGGGACGGCGCACAGCACCACCGCCATCGCCAGGAGCAGGAGTTTATTCACCATCTTCACGCCTCGTTTCTCTTGAAGCGACGCCATTTTCGACCGCACCACAGCCTTCACGGCTTCGTTGCTGCTAGGTTATTGTCGGTGCTTGCGCGGAATTGCTTGATGCAATTACGTCCGTGGGGACAGACTCTGGTTCAGGCTGCTCTACGGGGACGCATAAACGAGAACGCGAAAGAGCCTTGCGGGTTGCGCGATATCGCGGGTACCTCGGCGCATGCGCGGGCCACTCAGTCGGGTTAAGGGTGGAAATCCCTAGTCCGCCGGCCCGAATCTCTCTATGGCCTTGAGGATCTCGAAGGGCAGCAGGAACACGATGGTGTTGCTCTGGTCGGAAGAGAGATCGGTAAGGGTGGAGAGAGTCCTCAGGAACATCCCCCCCTTTGTACGTTCGATAATCTGGGCCGCCAGGGAGATGTTGTCCGCAGCGATGCGGTCGCCCTCGGCCTTGATGATCACCGCCTCCTTCTCCCTCTCCGCCTCGGCGGCCCGCGCCAGGGCGCGCTGCAGGTTCTCCGGCAGCTGGATATCCTTGAGCTCCACCGAGGTGACCTTTATCCCCCATGGATCGGTCTCCTTGTCCACGATGTCTTTGATGCGGGCCGCGATGGCCTCGCGCTTCTGCAGTAGTTCGTTGAGGCTCACCTCGCCGACCACGTTCCTCATGGTGGTCTGTGCCAGCTGCGAGATGGCATAGAAGTAGTCGCTGACCCTGATTATGGCGTCCTCCGATTTGAAGACCCTGAAGTAGAGCACGGCGTTGATGGTGGTGGAGACGTTGTCCTTGGTGATGGCTACCTGGGAGGGGACGTCCATCACCGTGACGCGCATGTCCACCGTGACTATGCGCTGGAAGATGGGCAGCGCGAGGCGCCACCCCGGTTCGCACACGCGGCTGAACTTGCCGAAGGTGAACTTGACCCCCCGCTCGTACTCGTTGATCACGCGTATCCCGGAGAGGACGTACAGGATGAGAACCACGAGGACGATGGCCACTGCCACCAGCGCTCCAGTCACCGTAACCGCCTCCTTTCCGCTGTGCGGCCGCTGCCCCTGGCACGGACGATACGTACCGGAGCCGTGCTATCGGAGATTGCCCGTCGCAATCATTCTTCGGCCTGCGCGGCCTGGTTCCCTGCCAGGGAGCCCTTGAGCTGCGAGGCGAGGCGGCCGGCCTCGAGGGCGGGATCGCCTCCACGCTCCACGGCGTCCATGGCCGCCTTGACCAGGGCGCTCCCTACCACCACACCGTCGGCCAGCGCGGAGGCGTCGCGGCATTGGCCGGGCGTGGAGATGCCGAGCCCCAGTGCCAGGGGGGCCGTGCAGAAGGCGCGGGCCCGCGCCATGAAGTCTCCAAGCCCGCCGGCCAGGCTCTCGCGCATGCCGGTGGTCCCCTTGACGGCGAAGCAGTAGAGGAAGCCCTGGGTCAGCCCGCCCAGGAAGCTCAGGCGCCGCTCCGGGGTGGTCATGGAAGCGAAGAGCACGTTGCAGAGCCCCTCGCCGTCCGCGGCGTCCTTCCATGCCGCCATCTCCTCCGGCGGCAGGTCGGGGATGAGCGTCCCGTCCAGTCCCGCCCGCGCCGCTTCCGCGGCGAAGGATGCGTGTCCCATGCGGTGCACGGGGTTGTAGTAGGTCATCACCAGGATGGGTTTCTCCGACGCAGCCCGTAGTTCGGCGGCGATAGCGAAGGCGTCGCCGACTTTGAATCCCGACTCCAGGGACCGGCGCGATGATTCCTGTATCACCGCTCCGTCCAGGACCGGGTCCGAGAAGGGGATTCCCAGCTCCAGGATATCGCAGTGCTCCAGCAGGGAGGAGGCGATGGACAGGCAGGTACGCCTGTCCGGGAACCCGGCGGTGGCGTAACCGATGAGGGCGCACCCGTTATCCTTCGTTGCGCTGAATGCGTCGTCGATGCGGCTCAACTCTCGCCCCTCCTTATATCCATGAGCGTGTTCACGTCCTTATCGCCCCGGCCCGAGAGGCAAACCACCAGGGAGGTGTCCCGCGGCATCCCCTGCGCCAGTTCCACCGCGCCCGCCACGGCATGGGCGCTCTCCAGGGCGGGCAGGATGCCCTCGGTGCGGCAGAGCAATTCCGTCGCGCGCAGCGCATCCGCGTCGCTCACGTTGGTGTACTCGGCCGTGCCGCTGTCCTTGAGGAAGGCGTGTTCCGGCCCCACGCCAGGGTAGTCCAGTCCCGCCGAGATGGAATGTGTCTCCAGTATCTGGCCGTCACCGTCCTGCAGCAGGTAGCTGCGGGTGCCGTGCAGGACCCCGGCGGAGCCCAGGCACAGCGTGCTTCCGTGATCTCCCGGGCCCACACCCTTTCCCCCCGCCTCGACGCCCACCATGCGCACGCCGTCCGCGAGGAAGGGATGGAAGAGCCCCAGGGAGTTGCTGCCCCCGCCCACGCAGGCGACCAGGCATTGCGGCAACCGGCCCGTGCGCTCGAGGTGCTGCCGCCGCGCCTCCCTGCCGATGACGCATTGCAGGTCCCGGACCAGCAGGGGAAAGGGATGGGGCCCGACCACCGAACCGAGGCAGTAATGCGTATGGTCGGAGGTGGCCACCCAGTCCCGCAGGGCCTCGTTCACCGCGTCCTTGAGGGTGCGCGAGCCGGTGGCTACGGGGATCACGCGCGCCCCCAGCAGCTCCATGCGGAACACGTTAAGGGACTGCCTCTCCATGTCCGTCTCTCCCATGTACACGTCGCACTCCTGGCCGAGCAGGGCGGCGGTCGTGGCCGTGGCCACGCCGTGCTGGCCGGCTCCCGTTTCCGCGATGATGCGGCTCTTGCCCATGCGCCGCGCCAGCAGGCACTGGCCCAGGGTGTTGTTTATCTTGTGCGAGCCGGTATGGCAGAGGTCCTCGCGCTTGAGAAAGATCGTCGCCCCACCCACCTCGCGCGAGAGGCGGCGCGCCTCGTAAAGCGGCGTCGGCCTGCCGGCGTAATCCTGCAGGTACAGGGCTAGTTCACGCTGGAAAGCGGGGTCCGCCATCGCCTCCGCGTAGGCCTGCTCCAGCTCGGCCAGGGGGGCGATGAGCGTCTCTGGGACGTAGCGTCCGCCGAAGGCGCCGAAATGCCCGCCGCGCTCCACGGTCTTATTTGTCGACATAAGAGTCCTCCTCCGCCGCCACGGCGGCGGCTATGCGCGCCTTGCGGGCGAAATCCCGCATCAGCGCGTGGTCCTTTATCCCCGGCTCGCTCTCCACGCCGCTGGAGACGTCCACGCCGAAGGGATTGACTGTGCCTATCGCCTCTCCCACGTTGGAGGGGTTGAGGCCTCCCGCCAGGATCACCCTCACCATGCGTGCGGCCCGGGCCGCAAGGTCCCAATCGCAGGTGCGCCCGGTGCCGCCGGCGAGCACCGGGTCCCAGGCGTCGATGAGCACCGCGAAGGCGCCGGCATTTTCCTTCATGCCCTCGAGGTCGTGTGGCAGGCGCGGGCGCCTGGCCACGATGGCCCTGGAGCCGAAGGGGGCGGCTACGTGCTCCCCTTCCACCCCGTGCAGCTGCACCAGGTCGAGCCCGCAGTACTCCGCCAGGCTTCTCACCTCTTCGCCCTCCAGTCCGGCGAATACTCCTACGCGCAGGATAGATGGGGGGAGCGCGGAGCAGATCTCCTTAGCGCGCTCGACGTTCAAGCGCCGCGGGCTTTCCGCGAAGACCATGCCCACCGCGTCGTATCCGAGAGCGTATGCCTCTGCCGCGTCCTCCACCCTGGTGATGCCGCATACCTTAAGCCACACTGTCGCCGCCTCCGATCAGTTCCCGCACGGCTCGTTCCGGGTCATCCTGTTTTACCAGGAACTCGCCTACCAGGACGGCGTCCACCCCCAGGTCCGCGAGGTCCGCCATCTCTCCGGCCTGCGTGTACCCGCTCTCGCTCACCAGCACCTTCGTCTCCGGTACCAGCGCCGCCAGCCTGGTGGTCGTCTCCAGGTCCACCTCCAGCGTCTTGAGGTCGCGGTTGTTGATGCCGATGATGCTCGCGCCCGCGTCCAGTGCCGCTTCCAGCTCGTCCTCGTCGTGCACCTCGACCAGGGCCTCCAGGCCCAACCCCTCCGCCTCCGAGAGCAGGCGGATGAGCTCGCCGTCTTCGAGGATATGGGCGATGAGCAGTACCGCTCCCGCCCCGGCGGCCCGCGCCTCCAGGAGCTGGTAGGGATCGAGGATGAAGTCCTTGCGCAGCACCGGCAGGGCGGTGGCGGAACATGCCCTGTAGATGTCGTCAAGGCTGCCCCCGAAGAACTCGGGTTCGGTGAGCACCGAAATCGCACAGGCCCCGCCTCTCTCGTAGCATCCCAGCAGGTCCTCGAGGACCAGGTCGGGACGGATGGGGCCGCGCGAGGGGGACGAGCGCTTGACCTCGGCGATCACGTTTATGCTCCCGCCTGGCAACCGCAGCAGGGCGTCGCGGAAGGATGGAAGCTGCCTGCGGTGAGCGCATTCCTCCCACAGCACATCGCTGGGGACGAGCGCCCTGTCCCGCTCCACGCGCTTCCTCGTCAGTTCGGCTACTTCGTCCAGGAACATCCTCATCCACCTCCGGCGGAGAACTCCACCAGCTCGTCCAGTTTGCCCAGGGCCGCCCCGGAGTCTATGGACCGTTCCGCCTCGCTTATGCCTTGCGCGATGTCGTCCGCCTTTCCGGCCACCACGATGGCGGCGGCGGCATTGAGTACCGCGATGTCGCGCCGGGGGCCCGTACGTCCTGCCAGGACCTCGTCCCTGATGATGCCTGCGTTGGCCTCCGCCGTGGCGCCCCCCGCGATATCCTGCAGGGAGGCCCGCGCCATCCCCAGCTCCTCGGATTTGAAGCGGATGGTACGCACCCCCTGCGGACCTATGTCCCACACCAGGGTGGGGGAGGTGGTGGAGAACTCGTCCATGCCGTCTTCGGCGTGCACCACCATGGCGCGCTTCGTGCCCAGTTCGGCCAGGGCTTCCGCCAGGAGCGGCGCTTTTTGCCGCGCACCCACGCCCAGGAGCTGGGACTCCGCGCCCGCGGGGTTGGTGAGCGGTCCCAGCAGGTTGAAAGCGGTGGGGACGCCCATCTCCCGCCGCGCGCGCATCACGTGGCGCATGGCGGGATGGAAGGAGGGGGCGAAGAGAAAGCCGATACCCACCTCCTCGATGCACTCACGCACCCTGTCCGCCTCGAGGGTGATATCCACGCCCAGGGCCTCCAGGACGTCGGCGCTGCCGCAGGGCGAGCTCACCGCGCGGTTGCCGTGCTTGGCGACGTAGACCCCCGCTCCGGCGGCGATAAAGGCGGCTGCGGTGGAGATGTTGAAGGTACAGAGGCCGTCGCCCCCGGTGCCGCAGGTATCGATGAGGGGGGAGGCCGCGGGGCTGATGCGCGTGGCCGCCTCGCGCATGCCCTGCGCGAAGCCGGCTATTTCCTGCACCGTCTCGCCCCGCATCTTGAGCGCGGTCAGCAGGGCCGCTATCTGGGCGTCGCTCGCCTCGCCCTGCATGAGAAAGAGCATGGTCTCGCGGGCTTCCTCCCGGCTCAAGCTCTCTCCCGCCGTCAGCCGGGATATCGTCTCCGCGATCATGGTCCCACCCCCATGGTCAGGAAATTTTCGAGCAGGGAATTACCGCTCGGGGTGAGGATCGACTCGGGGTGGAACTGCACCCCCTCCACCGCCATGCCGCGGTGGCGCACGCCCATCACCAGCCCGTCTTCAGAGCGTGCGCTTACCTCCAGCTCGGCCGGGATGTCCTCGAGGATGAGGGAATGGTAGCGGGTGGCGGTAAGGGGGTTCTCCAGACCCTGAAAGATGGTGCTCGCGTCGTGCGAGATAGTGGAGACCTTGCCGTGCACGGGGCGCGGCGCCCTCACCAGGCTGGCCCCGAAGCACTGCCCTATGGCCTGGTGGCCGAGGCATACGCCCAGGATGGGGATGTCGCCAGCGAAGAGCTCAACCGCGCCCAGGGTGATGCCGGACTCGGCCGGAGTACCGGGGCCGGGTGAGATGACCAGGTGTGTGGGTCCGTAGCCCACGAGCTCTCCGGTCTCGGCGGCGTCGTTGCGCATCGTTATCACCTCCGCCCCCAGCACCTCCATGGCCTGGGCCAGGTTAAAGGTGAAGGAGTCGTAGTTGTCGATGAGAAGTACCCTCTTCACAACCTCACCCCCTCCCTGGCCTCGGCCAGGCGCACCGCGCGCAGGAGAGCGCGTGCCTTGTTGCGGGTCTCCTCGTATTCGCGCGCGGGGTCGGAGTCGGCGACCACGCCCCCGCCCGCCTGCACGTGCGCCAGGCCGCCGTGGGCGACGATGGTGCGGATGGCGATGCAGGTGTCCATGTCCCCGCTGTAGGAGATATATCCCACGGCGCCCGCGTAGGGCCCCCGCCGGTCCTTCTCCAGTTCGTCGATGATCTCGCAAGCGCGTATCTTCGGCGCGCCCGATACCGTGCCGGCGGGGAAGGACGAGGCGAGCAACTCGCGGTTGCCGCACCCGGGCCGCAACTCGCCGCTCACCTCGCTTACCAGGTGCATGACGTGGGAGAAGCGCTCCACCTCCATCATGCGCTCCACCCGCACCGAGCCGGGCTTGCATACCCGCCCCAGGTCGTTGCGGGCCAGGTCCACGAGCATCACGTGTTCCGCCCGTTCCTTGGCATCGCCCAGCAGCTCCTCCTCCATGGCCGCGTCCTCCTGCGGGGTCACTCCCCGCGGCCGCGTTCCGGCGATGGGCCGGATGACCGCCTGGCCCCCGTACTGGCGCACCAGGGGCTCCGGGGAGGAGCCTATGAGGCACAGGTCGTCGAAGCGGAGAAAGAACATGTAGGGCGAGGGGTTCTCGGACCGCAGGCTGCGGTAGACGGAGAACGGCGAACAGCGCAGGGGGAAGGAGAAGCGCTGCGAGGGCACCACCTGGAAGGCATCCCCGGCGAAGATATACTCCCTGGCTCTCTCCACCGCCGCCTCGTATTCGTCGCGGGTGAAGTTGGAGTCGACGCCCTGGAAATCGGTCTCCTGCGAGAGGAAATAGACGTCCGAGGAGGCATCCCTCGGCACGCTGGCGGAGAGGGCGCCGGCCATTGATTCCAGGGAGGCGATGGCCTGGCGGTAGAGAGCGCGCAGCTCTCCCTCCCCCGCGTTCTGCGGTATGAGGACGTTGGCCATGAGCACCAGGCGCCCCGCCAGGTGGTCGAAGGCGGCCGAGGTGCGGGTGAGCATGAACATCATCTCCGGCAGCCCCAGCCCGCCCCGGGCCACGATCCTGACCTTCTCCATGTAGGGAAGCATGTCGTAAGAGATGAACCCCACCGCCCCACCACGGAAAGGCAGCCCTCCACCGCCGTCGCTGGCATTGAAGGCGCCCATGGTCTCGAAGAGGAAGTCGATGGGGTTGGATCCCCCGGGGGTTGTCAGCTTCCCCAGGGGGAAGTCGAGCATGCCGCCGCTGCAGCGTAACACCGCGTGCGGCTCGCAGCCGATGAAGGAATAGCGCCCCCAGCGCTCGCCGCCCTCGGCGCTCTCCAGCAGAAACGAGTATTTGCCCCCACCCAGCTTCATGAAGGCCGTGACCGGGGTCTCCGTGTCCGCGCTCACCGTGCGCGATACGGTGATCAGGTTGTGCCGCCGGGCTTCGCTCACGAACTCCTCCTGGCCCGGGTAGTAGAGTCCGGGTGCCCTGTTCTGCGTGCCGTAGGCGTAAGTATACGTCTCCATGTCCATCTCCTCCTTTTGCAAATAATTAAAGGCCGTGCACCTCGGGTACACGGCCTGTATGGGGTGGGAATATAGAAGGCCGTGACCCCTTCAGAGAGGATTCACGGCCTTTTTCTAACTTACGGTCTAATCGGAGAACGCGCGGCAGCCGGAGCCCTCTCTACGAGGAGCTCCACCACCATCGGTAAATACGCAAGTTCTCTTTCATAGTGGTTGCGATTGTAGGACAAAATCCAAAACCTGTCAACTGGGGTCAGCCGTTCAATCGACACATAGGGTCAGGCGTACACGGACTATTCCAAGAATACATATGGCGAAAGAGCATCAAGCTCTTTTGCGCTATTGTTGTGGTGAACTGCCGGATTGTCGGCTGGAAAGCATATGGACACTTGACCCTATGTGTCGATTGAACGGCTGACCCCCGGCTTAAACTTTTTCCACTATCGTCGCTATGCCGACGCCCCCTCCGCCGCAAAGGGTCTGCAGTCCGTACTTGAGGTCGTTGCGCATCATGTGATGGACCATCTCCGTGAAGTAGAGGACCCCGGTGCAACCGATGGGATGGCCGATGGCGCAAGCACCGCCGGTGGGGTTTATGCGCGGGTCGTCGAACTCTATGCCGAACTCGGTGCAGAAGGCCAGTACGGGGGGCACGAAGGCCTCGTTGGGCTCGAACACGTCCATATCGTCCATGGTCATGTGCGCGCGGTCGAGAGCCTTGTGCATCGCGGGCACGGGTCCCAGCAGCATGATCAGCGGCTCGGAGCCGGCCACGGCGGTGGATACTATGCGCACCATGGGCTCCAGGCCCAACTCCTCCGCCTTCTCCGCGGTCATGAGCATCACCGCCGCAGCTCCATCCACGATGGCCGAGGACGTCGCGGCGGTCACCGTACCGTCGTCGCGGAAACGCGGGGCCAGGGAGGCGATCTTCGCCAGGGCGGCGTCCGGATCGTCCACCGCCTGCGCGCGCGGGGGTTCGTCGAACTCCACCAGTTTTTTCTCTCCGCCCTCGCCGTCCACCTCCACCGGGACCACGCGCTTGCGGTAGCTCTCCTCGTCGCGCATGGCCAGGACGGCCTTCTGGTGGCTCCACAGCGCGAAGCGGTCCATGTCCTCGCGGTCGAGTTCGTAGCGGTCGGCCAGCATCTGCGCGCTCACGCCCATGGGGGCCAGGGCGGCGCGCTCGATGGCCCGGGGATGGAGGGTGACGGACATTCCCGCCTGCATGGCCGCCTGCAGGTCCGACCCCATGCCGTAGTGGCTCATGTTCTCGACCCCGGCGGCGACGGCGATATCGCCCGCCCCGCACATGAGGGCGTGTGCCTGGGAATTGATCGCCTGCAGGCCCGCGTTGCAGTAGCGGTTTACCGTCCATCCCGCCACTTCCTCGGGGAAGTCGGCGGCGAGCAAGCCGACCCTGCCCACGTTGAGGCCCTGTTCGCCGATCTGGCTCAGGCATCCCACGGCGACGTCCTCGATCTGTACTTCGTCGAACCCCGGCGCCCTTTCTTTCACCCGGTCCACCAGGCTTCGCAGCGCCGTCACCAGCAGGTTCTGCGCCGATACGTTGGAGAACACGCCGCCCTTCGCGGCTCCGGCCCAACCGGACCTGCCCGTCGGGGTGCGCACGGCCTCCACTACTACGACTTCTTTGAGTTCCATGTGCCCTCCTTATCCCTTCCTTTCAAACCCCTCCCATTCCAGGATCGCAGCTGGTTTGCAGGCTCGAACGGGCCTACTAGCCCTTTCTCTCCTCATCTTTCCAGTAGAGCTTCTCGAGCTCCCTCTTGATTATCTTTCCGTCGATATGGCGGGGGAGTTCCGGGAGGAACTCCACCATGGCGGGGAGCAGGTAACCGTGCAGGCCCTCCTCACTGCAGAAGGCGAGGATGTCGTCGGCGCTCGCTTCCCTGCCCTCGTGGAGTTGCACGCAGGCTACGGGTACCTCCCCCAGGTCGGGGTGGGGCATGCTCACCACGGCCGCGTCGAAGACGGCCGGGTGGCGCAGGATGACCCCCTCGATCTCCAGGGGATAGACGTTTACTCCGCCGGTTATGATCATCTCCTTCAACCTGCTCGTGAGGTAGAGGAAGCCGTCCTCGTCCAGGTAACCCAGCAGGCCGTCGTCGTACCATTCGACACCGTCGATGGTACGGATGGATTCGTGCAGCTTGTCCTCGGAGCCGGGATAGCGCAGGGCCAGGGTCGATGCGGTGCGGCCCATGACCTTCCCGATCTCGTTGGGGGCGGCCCATCTTCCCTCTTCCTCGATGAAGATACCCAGGTCGCCGCAGCGCGCCTTGCCCACGCTGTTGATGCGCCGCGGTTCCTCCTCGTAATCCTCGGGCAAGAGGACGGTGACGATGGCCGTCTCGGAGCTGCCGTAATACTCGCAGAAAACCGGCCCGGGCGCCCCGCGCTCCTGGAACAGCTGGTTGATATCCCTCTTCACCTGCGGCGGGCAGGGAGCCGCTGCACAGATGACGGAGCGCATGGAGCCCAGCCAGTACTTCTTCTTCACCTCGTCGGGGAGGGCCAGCACGCGCTGCAGGATGGTGGGAGCCACGAAGACCCAGTTGATGCGCTCGGCCTCGATGAGCCGCAGGAACTCCTCGGCGTCGAACTTGCGCACGAAGACGCCCGTCGCTCCCAGCATGAAACACGGCGCCCATCCCGCCGCCGTCCCGGCGTGATACACGGGCGTGACGATGAGGGTCCTGATGTTCCTGCTGATGGGATCGCATATGCGGTCGCCGCCGAACCAGTAGAAGTAGCTGAAAGCCTTGGACGAGTAGGGGAGGAAGTTCTCGAAGGTCTCGCGCGGAGCCTCCGCCAGGTCGGATAGGGCGTAGCTCAGGCTGTCGTATAGGTTGGAGCTCTTGGGTATTCCGGTGGTCCCACCCGTATAGGGGTTGAGGGAGGCGATGAAGTTGACGTCCGGCCTGACGGCCGGCGCCCTCTCCAGCAGTTCTTCGTAGGAGAGCATTCCCCGGGGTGGAGGGCCGCCGCCCCCCAGCACCACGAAATGCTCGATGCCTTCCAGGCCGTCCTTGATCTCCAGTATCTCCTGCAGGAGATCGGCGTCGAAGATGAAGACCCGGGGCTTGCGCAGGTTGATGGTCTTGCGCAGTTCCTCCCCCCTCAGGTGCCAGTTGACGAAGGGCATGGGCGCCCCGATGAGGCTCGTGGCGTTCAGTATCTCCAGGAAGGCTACGCTGTTGTAGATCATGGTGGCCACGCGGTCCTTGGGCTTCACTCCCAGACCCTGCAGGGCATTGGCCAGCTTGAGTGCCCGGACCCCTAACTCACCATAGTCCAGCCTGGTATCGCCGTCCACGGCCGCCTCGCGGTCTTCTAGAATATCCCACAACGCCAGGGTCCAGTTGGGAACGATCTTTCCCACCTTGACCTTTCCGAGGTCTATCAGGTTCTTGAGCAGTCCCTGACCCCCGGTGAAGATCTTGACCACGATCTTGAAGGTGTTCCCACCTCCGCCCCACTGCTGCTTGAAAGTCCTCCCCAACCCCTTGGTCTCCTCCATGCGCATGAAGGGAGGCAGGGCTCGCATCAGGCCCATGAAGGTCTTTTCGGCTTGCATGGTCATCCCCCTTGTTCCGGCTCGTTGACGAGATATCAACGTGAGACGTGGGCATCGCTGTTGTGGGGTGACTGCTGTAAGGGGTGTGTCGATGGGACCGCGATAGTTGCTACGGTATCACAAGGATAATACAGGAAGGTGATTTTGGCTACGTTATAAGGGGTTGCCCCAGCGCCTGCAGCAGCAGGTTCACGTGGCCCCGCGCCGTCTTGCGCGGAAGCGACCCGGTGAACCCCCCGGAATCCAACCGCAATTCCTCGGGCATGAGCATGAGGGTGAATACGCGCGTGAACATGGGCACCCACACGTACGCCTCCAGGCGGTAACCGGCGCCGGTATAGGTCACCTGCAGCCTCTGGGGCGCGACCAGGAATCCCTCGCCCCTCTGGTAGAGCCTTGACACCTGGTCGTAGGCGACGAGCTTGTAGCCGGTCTGCTGGGCCCAGGCGTCCACTATCTGCCACAGGTCGGCCCCGGCTGTGAATTCCCTTACCGTTCTGCCCCTCACCGTCACCTTTCCGCCTCCTTACCTCGCCTGAGAATCCCCTTTGCAGCAACATTATGACATATAAGCGCGGTGGCGGGAGCGGCGTTTTCTACGCCAGGAGCAGCGGAGGAAGAGGTGGTGCTGCGCTCCCTCCTGGGCGATACCGTTTCGCCGCCGACCGGGATGAGGAATTCTAGAGTGACCCCGGCACCTGTATAATTAAGAAACGGTGCAAGCTGCTGCATACATTGCTTGGCTGCCGTAGGCGTTTCCGGCTTATTCGTTTTTTGGGGAGCCTCCATGGCGTCCATCGAGGACAGGATCAAGGATTTCGTACGAGCCCGCGGTGTAGACGTGGTCGGGATCGCGGGACCGGAGCGCCTGGACGGTCCTCCGTCCCTCGACCTCTCCTACACCATGCCTGGCGCGAGGTCCGTGGTATCCATGGCCTTGCCCATGAACACCGATGCCATCTACGATTTCCTGTGCAAGCGCTCGCCCGCGCCCCACAACCTGGACCAGTTCCTCAACTACCAGCGCCTGCAGCGCATCGGAAAGGAGTTGGCGGACTTCCTCGTCTCGCGGGGCCACCGCGCCGTAGGGGTTCCCTTGAGCGCCGATTACCGCCGCGCCATTTATGTCTTCCGGCCGCGCCCGGCATTCTCCCTGCGCCTGGGGGCCATGGCCGCGGGAGCGGGAGGGCAGGGGTGGAGCGGCAACCTGATGACGAAGGAATACGGCGCCTCCATCTACCTCGGGGCGGTACTCACAGACGCCGTGCTGGAGAGCGATGCGGCGCTGACGCCCCGTTATTTCGTGGATGGCTATTGCATGAAGTGCAAGCGCTGCGCCAGATCCTGTCCCAGCCGCATGTTCGACGCGAAGGAAGAGGAATACCTGCTGCTGGGCGGCGAGCTGCATCCGCGCGGCCGCCGTAACAACATCGACCTCTGCCACATCTCCTGTTTCGGCCTGCACAGCCTGAGCGCGGACAGGCGCTATTCCAACTGGGGCCTGCACTGGATCGAATCATGGGTGGATAATCCGCCCGACGGCGGGAACCCGCTCAAGCTGATCTGGGATATGTTCAAGCGCGGCCTGACGGCGGGGGACGCATGGCCCCGCTTCGATATTCTGCGCGTTCTGTGCAGCGTACTCTGGCCGCAGGAGATCATGGAGGGAGTCCCCGGGCTCGAGGACCTTCCGGAGGATGAGGCGGAGCGTTACCGCATCCTGGCCGAGTTTGGCAGGAGGATGGGCGTAGGTGGTATTGACGCCTATCCTATCCCCATGATCTGCGGCCAGTGCGCACTGGTGTGCGGGCCCACCCTGGAGGAGACCGCGGAGAGGTATCGTGCCCTTGCAGAGTCCGGCATCGTGGTGCCGGGGCCGGACGGCCGCATGGTGCGGGTGGATACCTTCGAGGAGGCGCAGGAGATGCGCCGCCGCTACCCCCTGCGTATCAGCGCCTACCGCAAGATGAGGGACGCGCTCGATTCCATATACTACTGGCACCGCTACTATTTCGGCTTCGAGCCCAGGTCGTTGGTGCAATCCAGGCTCTATGGCCTGAAACTGAAAAAGGCGGTGCGAAAGCGGCGTAGAAAGGAACCGTAGATATCCGGCTTTTGTTAAGGGGTGATGCGCGTGAGGCGTTAAGCCCAGGGGCCAGGCCCGGCTTTGGGCCTGAGCGAATTATCGACTCTTATGAAGGGGTGATGCGCGTGAGGGGAACGCTGTTGTTCATCGGCACCATACTGGTGATCGTGGCCCTGGTCTTCATGGTCTGGGGCATCGTGGAGGTGGGGCAGGGAGACAAGGGCACGTGGGAGATATGGCCCTTCTATCTCGTCCACGGCGTGGTGTCCCTGGTGGCCTTGATACTCTTCGGCATAGCCAATAAGGGCAGGGAGATACCGGCTGCGGTCGGCGCGGAGGGGGAGGAGGGATCATGAACGTCGGATGGTTGATATTGTCCATATTCCTTCTCTTCGGCGGGACCATATGAATGCTCTCCGTTACCGCGCAGTTTGCAGCGGGAAAAGCGAAGGTGCACGAGGTCGTCGGCGCGATAATCCTCCACATGACCCTGGGCATCTTCGGGATATGGGTCCTGGCTATCGCGGCCTCCTAGCTTGGCAGAACGATGACAGAAGGCGTTGCGGGACATGAGCCCGCAGCTCGCAGTGGGACCGCCCCGCGCCGGGCAGGGGTTGGGCGCTCCCGCCTTGGACCGTCACGGTGAGGAGAGGGGTGGAAGAGATGGTCCTTTTCAGGAATCTGAAGCTCATCGACGGCGTTACGGAAGAAGCGCAGGAGGGTATGGCCGTGCGCGTGGAGGGGGAGAGGATCGCGGAGATAACCGCGGACCGCGATGGGCTCGCGGCGGAACAGGTGGTCGACCTCGGTGGCGCCTGCGTAACCCCCGGGCTTATAGACGCACACGTGCACCTCATCACGCCCTTCGTGCCCAAGGTCACCCCGGGAGTCATCGCCTCCCTGGGCAGGCAGGTCAAGAGGAACCTGGCGGCGGTGGTGAACAGTGGTGTCACGACGGTGAGGGACGTCGCGGCCTTCCCCCGCCGCATCCAGGGCGCCAGGCGGGCGGTGGAGGAGGGGCGTTTGCCCGGCCCGCGCATCGTCTGCGCCAATTCCTATATAACCTGTTTCGGGGGCACGCCCGAGTGGGTGCCCTACCTGAAGGGGCCTGCCAGGCTCATCGCGGGGGGGCAGGCCGTGGACCGCGCCGATTCTCCCGAGGACGTCGCGGCCCTGGTGCGGCGCATGGTGGGCCTGGGCGCGGACTGGGTGAAGACCTGTCACAGCGACCTCTCCCTGTGCAGGGGAAAGGGGGCTCTGCCCACGTGGGAGGACGAGGGTTACGATGCCTTCTTCGCCGAGGCGGAGAGGCTGGGCAGGCCCGTGGCATTCCACCAGATGTGGCTCTCCGCCTTCCGCAAGGGCTTGCAGTACGGCCCCGCGACCTTCGATCACACCCCCATGGACGGCCTGCTTTCAGACGAGGACGTGGCGGGATTCGTCGCCTCCGGAGCCGCGCTCATCGCCACCCTTGACGTATACAAGGACACCTTCGAGTTCGAGCGCATATCCCGCGACCTGGAGGAGCGGGGAAAGGAGTTCCTGGAGCCGGTATGCTACAGGCTGGTCTCGCAGCACCTGCACAAGTACATGCACAACGGTTTCAGCGCGCGGGAGGTAGAGAAGGAGTGGGTCATGGACGAGACCATGCCGCGCGAACTGCTCCCCAACGCTTACGAGAACGTGCACAAGATATGGAGGGCGGGGGGTATCCTGGGGTGCGGTACCGACTCCGGCGGCGCCGACTTCGCCTTCTTCGGTTATTTCCACCGCGAGCTGGAGAACCTGGTCGAGGTGGGGCTGAGCCCCTGCGAGGCCCTGCGCTGTGCCACCGCGGTGAACGCGAGGATACTGGGCCTGGAGAAGGACATCGGCACGCTGGAGCCGGGGAAGTACGCCGACATGGTGGTGGTGGAAGGCGATCCCTTAGAGGATATTTCCAATATGGGGCGCATCAAGGCGGTCTATAAAGGCGGAGCTCTGGTATAAGAGGCATGTTGCGGGATTCTCATAACGTGATAATCGAGGAAGCGAAGATTGGGGATGCGGAGGAGATCCTCGCTCTCCAGAAAGCGGCGTACGAGAGCGAGGGGCGCCTGTATGAGGATCTCACCCTGCCCCCCCTCACCCAGACGCTCGCCGAGATACGGGATGATTTTAACCGCCAGCTTTTTCTCAAGGCGGTGGAGGAGGGTACGGGGGAGATAGTCGGTTCGGTGCGCGCTTACGAGAAGGAGGGCACCTGCTATGTAGGCAGGCTCATCGTGCACCCGGACCGCCAGGACCGCGGCATCGGCACCCTGCTCCTGGGGGAGATCGAGGAGCGCTTCGCGCAGGTGGAGAGTTTCAGGTTGTTCACCGGGCACCGCAGCGAAAAACCCCTCCATATATATGCGCAAAAGGGATACAGTGTTTACAGGACCGAACCCGTCCACGACCACCTTACCCTGGTCTATCTCGAGAAACGGAGGAGCGAAGGATGAGTGTAGGGCGCTGCGTGATACCGGACTACATGGAGGCGGGAAAGGGAAGGCCCCTTATCTTCATCCCGGGGATGGAGGGCGCCAAGGAGTTCTGGCGTCCCCAGGTTGAGGGGCTCTCGGACGCTTACCGTACCATCACCACCAGCCTGCCGGTGTGGAAGCCGAGCATGTCCAGCACGATTTCGGATTGCGCAGCCAGCGTCGTCGCCCTCATGGATGAATTGGGGCTGGAGAAGGCGGTGGTGGTGGGGGAGTCCTTGGGGGGCATGGTCACCCAGGAGCTTGCCCTCTATCACCCGCAGCGGCTGTCCGGCATCGTCCTCTGCAACACCATGGACCGCCCGCGCCGGGGAGGATTCGGCCTCAACATCTTCACCCTGGCCTCCTTCGTGCACCAGTTCGCCTTTCTTCCCTTCCTCTCCATGGACCAGCGAAGGAGCCTTCTGCGCTGGGTGGGCAGGAGGCGCGGCTTCGTGCTGGATCCTTCTCCGGGCAATTCCGAACTGGTCGATTATATAATCGACTACGGGCTCGCCTGCGGAGCGGCCGCCTATCTCGATCGTATTATCGCGGGCGTGAAGGTGTCCTACACGGCGAAGCTGCGGGATATCAGCGTGCCCGCACTGGTGCTGCGGGGCGAGGAGGACCGCCTGGTCGGTGCGGAGACCGTCGTGGAGTTGGCGGGAAGGATACCCCACGCGGACCTGGTCATCATAGATGGCGGCGGTCACTGCTGCACCTATACCAGGCCCGAGGCCTCCAATGCGGCCATACGGGATTGGCTGAGGGGCATCGGGTATTACGGCGTACCTCCCTCACGCCAGGAGGCCAACCCCTACATCGGCATCACCTAGGGGTCAGCCGTTCAATCGACACATAGGGTCAAGTGTCCACATATTTGCAGCCTGAATCTCAACAAGAAGCACCTATGATCTAGCCCACATATTTCCTGCATTTCGCGTAGCAACTGGTTGCTTTGCTACATAAGCAATTGAGTAATCCGTGTACGCCTGGCACTTTGTGTCGATTGAACGGCTGACCCCCTCAGCGGGAGAAGAAGCCGCTGGTGGTCTTCTGCCCGAAGGCGCTCGAGATCACTGCGGGGCTGAAGGCCGACGGCACGGTTCCGGTCATGGCATAGTTATACAGGGCGGTCGCGAATATGCCATTGAGGGCGGAGCTGATGATCCCCAGCGCGAACCAGTACAGCACAACAACGGCGCCCACAACGATTATAACCGCTGCAGACTTCGTCATTATGGCGAGGGCGATGGGGATTATCCCCAGCAGCCCGAGCAGGAACATGATAAGACCGAGGGAGAAGCGCAGGACCACGTTCTCGCCCCAGGTTCTCTTGAACAGCGCGGCCGACTGTTTTATGGAATCGATGACCCCCGCGTTCTGGAAGATCATGACCGGGATAACGAAGAAGGTGATGAGGTTCCATGCCATCCCGAACAGGCCCGCCGCTATCCTGCCCAGCAGTCCGGCGCGTTCCCGTATCATCTGCAGCACCAGGCCCACGGTGGCTGATATCAGCGCCCACCCGGCTATCTTGCCCAGGTTGCCCACGGCGTACTGCATGCCGTCGCTGAACTTGGGGTCTCCCCCGCTGAGGCGTATCTGCACGCAGGCTATGAGTCCGGTGTTGAAGAAGATGACCACGAAGTAGCCGACGAGGTAGAAGAGGAAGAAGAAGACATAGTAGAGGACGTTGTTCTCGACCTCGCCGTCCTTGATGCCGGTAAACATGACCAGGGGCACGACGAAGGACGCGGTAAGTATCAGCATCACGATCCCGGATATTATGGGGAAGAGCACCAACTCCTTGTCTTGCTTGAGAACCCCCAAACTCTCCTTGAGTATCTGCGTGCTGCGCTCGAACGTTCCCGCCACGATCATCACCACCTTCTTCTCGTCGCCGGTTACGTTATTGATTATCGAAACATCGGGGCTGGATGTTTATAGTGGCGCCCCAAGTTTCAGTGGTCATTTCAGGGTCACATCTTTATATTTGAATTAACAACCATAAATTGGCAGACTATTCAAGAATAAAGATGTGACCCCCAGGACAGGCGGGTCTTGCGCCGTGCTGCGCCGCGCGTAATCATAAGAGGACCATGGTTGAGATCAGGCAGTGCATAGAGGATGATTTCGAGCCGGTCCTCGGGTTGCTGCGGCAGCTGTGGCCGGGTCGTGAGCTGGGCCGCGAGGCGTTGGAGGAGGTCTTCCGCCACAACCTGGGTCTGGCTTCCCAACATTACTTGTGCGCCGTGAGCGAGGGCAAGCTCGTGGGCTTCTGCTCCCTCAGCGTCAGGAAGAGCCTGTGGGGGCAGGGCTTCCTGGGATACGTAGATGAGCTGGTAGTCGATGAGAGCCGCAGGGGAGAGGGGATAGGAGGTATGCTGCTGGAACGGGCCCTTGAACTGGCGAAGAAGGACGGCTGCCGCAGGGTGGAACTTGATTCAGCCTTCCACCGTGCAGATGCCCACCGCTTTTATGAAAACCACGGTTTCGAGGGGATCTGCCAGCTCTTCGGCAGGGATATCTGATCGCTGCTTCTTCCCCTGGCCTTCTCGAGTAAGGCCGCTATTCCCTGACGCGCCTCAGCTCTATGGTTACCATGTTCGTCTTGTCCACGCAGCCCAGCTCGACCACCTCTGGGTCGCCCCAGTCCTCGGGAAAGCCCCCGCCGAACTGGAGCATCATGAGGTAGGGGAAGATGTCGTGGTAGAAGAAGCCGCACAGTCCTCCCGAGCTGTAGCCGCTGATCTCCAGCTGATCCCCCTCCTTGTGCCCGGCTCCGCACTCGCCCTTCACGCTCTTGATGGTCCCGACCACGCGGTAGCCGAGAGGTTCCGATTCCGCCATTTCAGGCCTCCTCCCATATCCCGCCGATACCAACGCTACTATTCTATTTCACTCGGGTGACGAAGGCTGGTCCGCGGTCTGCCGCGGCAGCCGCTCGAACTCGGCACGGTCGCCGTTGAACACGTTCAGGTCCACGTATCCTTCGATGCCCGCGACCCTGCCGCGGCAGTTGTACTGCCAGAAAAGCCAGCGCTCGTCCTCCAGTAGTGGATATCCGAAGAGGTCCCTTATCCAGATGATGCAATCCTCGTAATCACCGACGATGAACTCCTCGTAGGAGTCGTAGGTCACGTAAAGTATGGGCTTGGTGCCGTAGTTCACCTCTATCTCGCCGATGAAATCCTTGAGCTCCTTGGTGAAGGTCCCTCTGTCGGGCACCTCCCTGCTGTTGCCGCCGAACTCCACGTCGATGGTGGGGGGCAGGCATCCAGGTTCATTGGGCACGACTGCGATGAAGTTCCTCGCCTGTTCCAGCCCGGGGCTGCGAAAGGTGAAGAAATGATATGCGCTCCTGGCCAGCCCCGCGTTACTTGCGCCCTCCCAGTTGCGGGCGAAGCAGCTGTCCCGGTGGTCCATTCCCTCCGTCGCCTTGATGATGGCGAAATGGAATCCATCTGCCTCAACCCTTTCCCAGTCGATATTCCCCTGGTGTTCCGAGACGTCGATGCCCCTTACCGGGAACCTGTCGTGCGGGGGGTCGACGAACCACATGCGTCCGGTATAAAACAGATATCCGATTATCGCGATGGCGACGAAGAACAGGATGAAGAAAACCGTCAACGCTTTGAATACGATCCTTTTCATGGTATTTCCTTATGATTTCATTAACCCCATCCTTTCGACCCCTGGGTACGGTGTTGTGTTCCAATTAGGGGTCACATCTTTATTTTTGAATTCACAACCAGAAAATGGAAGACTATTCAAGAATAAAGATGTGACCCCCTAGAGGGAGGCGAGAAAGTCGAGGATGAGCCGGTTGACCTCGCGAGCTCGTTCCAGGCTTACGAAGTGCGTACCTCCCCTGACGATCTCCAGCCGGGCGTTCGGGATGGCCGCTGTGGTGTCCTTGAACACCTGCAGAGGATCGGGCCACAGGGAGAGGAACTCGTCGCGGTCGCAGCCTATGACCAGGGTCGGAGCCTCGATGCGGCCAAGGTCTTCTGTAGTGAAGTCCGGCAGGGTCCTCCACATCCGGGACATCTCCTCCAGGAACTCTTTGCCCCGGTGCGGTTCGGGGTTCATCATGCGGCGCATGGATCTCAGGCTGAGCATGGACAGAGAGCGCGGGTCGAGGATGCTCTCCATCTGGCGCCAGCCCTCGGCGCTGTAGTTATCGGTGTTGAATGGCGTGCCCAGCAGCACCATGCTGCGTACGAGGTCGGGCCGCTGCAAAGCCATGGCCAGGCTGGTGCAGCCGCCGTCGCTCCACCCGATGAGGTGGACGCCGCCCAGGCCCAGCCTCTCCACCAACGCCGCCATGTCCTCCGCCATCTGCCGGTAGGTGATGGGCTTCGTGCCCAGGGTGCTGCGGCCGTGGCCGCGGGAATCGGGGGCGATCACCCGGTAGCGTTGGGCCAGTTCCGGCGTCTGTCCCACCCACGTCTCGGCGTAGGCGAAACCGCCGTGCAGCAGCAGCAGCGGTTCTCCCCGCCCGCAGGAGAGGTAGAAGATGCGGGCGTCTCCGATATCGACACGGCCCTTTGCGCGCTCGGGACGTTCGCGCAGCATCCAGTGATAATATCTGGAAGAGGCCAGCGTGGAATAGGCGATCATCCTCAGCGACTGGGTCAGTTCCGCGCGCAGCCCTGCGCTCATCACCTTCTCCTTTCTGCGGTTCGGTATATACCGCCGCCGCTTTCTATCCTTCCTCCATGGCGCGCATGAGTTCCAGCGCCTCTTCGAAGCTGTTCCCGCAGAAGAGGGGGTCGGGCTTGTACGCCGAGCACACCTCCGGCCTCTCCGGCTTGCCCCACAGCGCGCACAGGTTTTCCTGCGTGAGATGCTCGCACCTCACTCCCGCCGGTTTGTTCAGCGACGATATGGAGAGGGCGATACAGCATGCCCCGCACTTTCTACATTTCAAGGCCCCTTACCCCTTCCGCTTCAGCACCATCGATTGCAGCATGCCGCCGGGACAGGTATCACGGATGGCGCAGACCGGGCAGAGGATAAGCCCGTGTGCCAGGTAATAGACGGCGTGCAACAACACGTATGCGGCGGCCAGCCTGGCGCTCCGCCGTGCCAGCCAGGGGAGGGGAAAGAGCACCATGCCGCCCCAGCAGAAGGCAGCCGCGGTGGCGTTGGCCTTGAAGGCTTCCTCTGGTTTTACTGCCCCTTTCTTTCCGTACTCCATTCTGGCCAGGGTATTGGCCGGATAGATGCCCGCGAGGGCGGGGCAGAACTCCCCTATGTAGGGACATTCCTGGCAGGCGCAGCAGTAGGCCTGGAAATAGCAAATGCCCAGGTAAAAGGACAGGAATGTAAGGCCGGGGAAATAGCGCTTGCCTGCCCCTGGAGCGCTCTTCCTGGCCAGGAGATAGAAGAAGACCGCGGCGAGAACTGTAACATAAGGTATGACTATGGCCAGGTAGAGCTTCTTCCTCCTGAAGGGATAGCAGGACATGTCCGGCTTCGCGGTCTCCATTACCACCTGTATCACCTCCCGCGTGTCCATCATAAGGGGTCAGGTCCTTAAAATCGAGAAATGGTTTGAGGGTCACATATTTATTATTGAATAGCCTGCCAATTTCTGGTTACGAATTCAAAAATAAAGATGTAACCCCTAGGATGCTATCGCGGCTGAATCGGCTTCCTCGGTCCGGTCCGCCCAGTAGTCGAGGAAGGTGCGCATCACGGACCAGTACCAATCCTGGTCGAAACCCTTAAAACCGCAGTGATAGCCGGTCGGCAGCACCCAGATGTCGACGTTGGGGTTGCCTCCGGCGGAGCGGCGAAGCTCCTCCATCTCCTCGACGCGGCAGACGGGATCGTCCTCGGCGTGGACCAGCATCAGCGGCACGTCCACCTGGGATATGAATTCCTTCGGGCTGGAGAGGGCGTACATCGTCTCCTCGTCGAGGCCGTAGTGGGGGGCGGATATCTCCCGTATGTACCGCCTGTAATCCGGGGAGAATGGCTTGTCGCCCAGGTAGGCGCTGGCGGCTTCCTTGCTCATCTGACGGCGTATTTCCAGGCGGCGTATCTCGGTAAGACATAAGAAAGCCATGTAGATGGGTAAGAATGGATCGCCCAGCGGGGGGCGGCTGCTCATGAGGGACATCATCTTTTCCATGGAGGCATAGCTGCTCCAGGCCATGGCTCCCCCGGTGATGTACGGATGTTGCCGGCATTGATAGGCGGCGTTGACCACCGAGCCGGCGCCCAGGCTGAACCCCACGGCGGCTACGCTGGTCACCTCCTCCACTTCGCCCAGAAAGCGGCAGGCGCCGAGGATATCCTGGCCTTCCTTCCAGCCCCCAGTGGTAGGAGAGTTAGAGAGCCACTGGCTCTCCCCGAAGTTGCGCATGTCCAGCGCGAAGACGTTGTAATCCCAGGAAGAATAGGCCTCCAGGGCGGCCTCCAGTATGTAGTTTTTGGTCTTGGAGCCGAGGAGACCGTGGGCGAAAACCACCCCCGGCCTTTTTCTGCCGTCCCGGTGCACCCCCAGGACCCCCACCAGGGGGGTGCCGTCCAGGCTGGGAAAGACCACCTTTTCGAATCCCTCGGGATAGGGATGGACGTCGTCCGGCTTGGAGCCGCGCCTGTCCAGGTTTATCTTCGAAAGATCCGGCCGGTACGCGTCGGCCAGGCTGAGCAGGTAAGGCCGCTGCGGGGAGAAGGGGATATCGCGGAGCCGCGCGCCTATCTCGGTTATACATTTGCCGTCCGGCTGCGGGACCACCACGCTTTCCCTCGCATCCCCGTCCACATCCCCATGATGATACATGTGGGGCGCGGCCGTCGGTTCGCTGGCGCTGCTGCCTTGGACTTCTGCTTTAGAGTCCGGCGTATAACCCTTGTCCTCCGTCTTGCTGTTTTTCGTCCTGCGTTTAAAGTCTGCGATTCCCATGCTTCAGATCTCTTGCTCCATTGCTATGCTGCGTATCTGGACCTCACCTATGCCGGTGCTGAGCTTGTTCAGAGCGCCATACAAGGCCGCGGCCTCCGAGTCCGTGAGCTTGCCCATTATCATTTCTCCCAGTTTCGATATCTCCGGGGCTACCTTTTCCTTCAGTTCCACTGCCAGCTCCCTCCCCTTGTCGGTGAGGGATACGTATATCAGCCGCCTGTCCTTGCGGCTGCGTTTCCTTCTCACCAGGCCTTTGTCCTCGAGCCTGTCCACGAGCCCGGTGATGGTGCAGCGGGTACGTGACAGCCCGTCGCTAAGCTGGCTCAGCGTCTGTTTCTCTTGCTCGCTCAGCAGCAGGAGCGCTTTGAACTGCACGAAGGTGATGTGTTTCTCCCGCAGCCAGTTGTTGGTCTTTTCGTTCCACGTCTCCGCGATGCTCATGGCGGCATTCACTATCTTCTCGAAACCGTTTGCCTGCTTTTCGCTCTCGCCCGCCATGTCCGTACTCCTGTTATTTCGGAGCCATATTATTTATATACAAACTATTTACACATTAAATATCCAATAGTGCCTCTTTGTCAACTAAATGGGGTCGGGTCTCGATAATCGAGAAATCTGCCAGATAATGGGTGAAAACTCGATTACCGGGATTCGACCCCATCAGTCAGGCATCCTGCGCAGCCAGAAGCTTACAGGTAGCGCGAAATTTTCGCGCTCTGTTCCAAGGGTTTGATACAAGTCCACGGGACGAGAAAAGTAAATATAACGTGGTGCAAGCAGTACCTCGAACTGCCGGTTGAAGGCGAGGAAGGCCTGGAGGAGATACTGCTCGTTCAGAAATCTCACCCTGTCCATTACCCAACTGCGTGGATACTCTCCGGGCAGAAAGATGTCGTGCAGTTGGATTATGACGCCAGGTCTCAGCCTGGGAAATATCTCTAGTATCTCGTACTGCACGTCGCTACCGATGCAGAGGGCATGGCTGGAGTCGATAAAGAGGATATCATCGGCTCCCAGTGCATCGAACTCGGAAAGGCTTATGTCCTGGACCCTCGTTTCCCGCAACGATGACCTGAGAGCGGTAGAGCACTCTCTTACGAAGTCTCTAGGATATGGGTCGATTATCAGCAGTTCACCGTCATCATCCGGGTTCTCTTCCCTGTTCTTGAGCAGAGATTGCACCAGGATCAGGGTGGAGTACCCGCTCCCTATTTCGATAACCCTCTTTGGTTTGAAATGCCGGACGAAGCAGTACAGGGTCTTTGCATCATAACCAGCGAAAAAGCGGTTGTTCATATAATATTCTCCCGGACGGCCGGAGTCCTCCGCCGGGAACCGTTCATATTCGTTCCTGAACTTATTGGAAAATTCGCGCAGCAGCTCCAGCTGTCTATCCTCTTTGAGATCGACCCCGACCATCTCCGATTTACTATCCCAGAGGCTTTCGGGTAGTTCGCCGATCACGGGAATAGTCGATTCGTAATGGACCGGGGTGATATTAACACCCATCTTCTGGCAGAGAGAGAACATCCTGGCCAGTACATACCACAGGATATCTTTGGGTCTTTTTCTCACCGGAACCCCTCCGTGTTCATCTCCTGGACCCGACCCTTTGCCTATCCGAAGGCGTTGAGCCTCACGGCGACCGTCTCGCCCCTCGCGCATTCCTGGCCGTCGGAAAAGAGAGAGCAGGCGACCACCGCTTTGCGTTCCCCCATCTCCATGACCCTCGCCCGCAGGGTCACGGGCTTGCCCAGGGGTGTCGGCCGCAGGTAATCGATGTGCATGGAGCCGGTGACGTAGAAGAGGTACGGTTCCGTTCCCGGCTCCCTTCCCTCCGCCCGGTATGCGGCCGAGTTGGCGGTGTTCACGCTGTGGCAGTCGATGATAGTCGCGATGATGCCGCCGTTCAGGTAGCCGGGAAACGCGATATGGTAGTCCTCGGGCTGCCATTCGCATACCGCCTCATCGCCATCCCAGTAGCTCTTTATGCGCAGCCCATGCTCATTATTACTCCCACAGCCCCAGCAGGTCCTGAAAGCTTCCGGCCATTCGTCCTGTATCGCTTCCTGTTCCATGCCTTGCATCACTCCTTTTAGCCGCGTGTCCCTTCAGCGAACAGGCCGGGCAAATACCCCTCCCGGCCTGCTTCTATCATATGGTGAGCCGTCCGGGAATCGAACCCGGGACACCCGGATTAAAAGTCCGGTGCTCTACCTAACTGAGCTAACGGCCCAAAGACATTATATATCCCATGTGCGGGCTCCAAAACAAGACATTGCGAGTATCGCCTCGACACAGGAAGCCTTGCAGCGATGCTATAATTAATCCCGCCATGGAACGCATATTCGAAGCACGCAGCGTAGCAATAGTCGGAGTCTCCGAGCGCCCCGGCAACCTGGGTCTCAACATCCTCCAGAACCTCATCGATTGGGGTTACGAGGGTGATATATACTGCGTCAATCCCAAGGGCGGGGAGGCCCTGGGTTATCCCATCTACACCTCGGTATCCGAGATCCCCGGAGACGTGGACCTCGCTTCGGTCCTCGTCCCCGCGCCCGTGGTACCGGGCGTGGTAGAAGAGTGCGGGCGCAAGGGCATCACCCGCCTGGCCATCCCCGCCGGGGGATTCGAGGAGTTCGAGGGAGGCGGCGCAGCCGCCCGCGACGCGCTGGTGGGGGCGGCCCGCCGCAACGGTATCCGCTTCGTGGGTCCCAACTGCCTCACGGTCATCAACGCCCATACCGGCCTCTGTCTGCCCTTCGTGCCCGTACCCCCGGACCTCCCGCGCGGGGGGGCGAGCATCATAGCCCAGAGCGGCGGTATAGGCCTTGACTTCCTCGCGCGCCTCAAGGACGACAACACCGGATTCTCCAAGTTCATCAGCGTGGGCAACAAGACCGACCTGGACGAGATTGACTTCCTGGAGTACCTGGGCAGGGACCCCGGCACCGAGGTCATCTGCATGTACCTGGAGGACGTCGCCCGCGGCCGGGAGCTCCTGGAGACCGCGCGTGCCGTGGATAAACCCATCCTGGCCTACAAGGCGAACGTCGAGCCGCTCACCAGGGAGAGCGCCCAGTCCCACACCGCCGCCCTCGCCAATGACGACGATGTCCTGAGCGGTGCCTTCGAGCAGGCGGGTATCCTGCGCGTGGACCGCCTGGCACACCTGGCGGGGTACGCCAAGGTCTTCAACCTGCCGCCGCTGCGCGGCAACCGCGTCGCCCTGGTCTCGCCCACCGGAGGCATACTGGTGCTGGCCTCCGACCAGTGCGCCCGGCGCGGTTTCGAGTTCCCCAGCCTGCCCCCGTCCCTGGTGGAGGACATCAGGGCGCACCTGCGGGCGGGGGTCATAAACATCTCCAACCCCGTGGACCTGGGCGACGTGCACGACGCCGACGCGCGCGTATATATCATCGACCGCCTCCTGGAGCAGGATTCCATCGACGGCGTGATCATGCTCCTCATCGCCCGCCTCTCCTCCGGCGCCCAGATAAGGGGGAACATCCAGAGCCTGCAGAAGAACATCCTGCCCGAACTGGGCGCGGCGATAAAGAGACACAACAAACCCCTCGTCTTCAGCCTTATGTGTACGGGTGAGGTGCGCATAGGGACGCGCCGTCAGGTGGACTTCCCCATCTTCAACGACGCGGAGGAGGCGGTGGACGCCGCGGCCGTCCTGCGCGATTACAGCCTGCGCGCCGGGCGCTGAGGGCGGCGCCCGGCGCGGTAGGGGACTGGGGCTTACGCGAGAGCCTGCCGCGTTAGTTGCGGCCCTCCTGAAAGGGGATGACTTGAGCGAGACCCGGCAGAAGCTGTATTACGGCTGGGTGGTCGTGGGCGTGGCCTTCATGGTCATGTTCGTGAACTACGGCGTGCGCGCCACCCAAACCGTGCTCATCAAGGGGTTCTCAGAGGACCTGGATATCGGCCGCGGTGCGGCGTCCCTGCCCTTCACCATCTGCGTGCTGGTCTACGCCTTCCTGGCGCCGGTCACCGGCAGGCTGGTGGACCGCTACGGCCCGCGCTGGGTTATGGTGGGAGGGGCCCTCATCTCCGGGGTGGGCCTGTGGATGTGCTCGCGCTCACAGAGCCTCTTCGCCCTGGTGTTCTTCTTCGGCATCGTCTTCGGTATCGGGGGAAACGGCATCGGGCTCGTGCCCTCCAACACCTCGGTTACCATGTGGTTCCGCCGCCGCCTGGGCCTGGCCCTGGGCATAGCCACCATGGGTATAGGCTTCGGTACCATGATCCTCCCCCGCCTCACCGGGGTGGTGCAGTCGCAGTGGGACTGGAGGGCATCCTTTCAGTTCCTGGGCTACGTGGCCATCGCCCTCACCATACCCGCTTTCTTCCTGCTGAGACCGAAGGAGAAGCCTTCCGACGACGAGGGGGAATCAGCGGCGGGAGAACAACCCGCCACCCCCGCCTCGTTCCCGGGTGGTCTCACCCTGCGGGAAGCCATGCGCACATCTTCATTCTGGCTGCTCTTCATGGGCTTCGTCCTCATCGTCATCGCCATGTACGGCGTCATGGTCCACCTCGTGCCGTACGCCACGGACCATGGTATCTCCAAGTCCTGGGCGGAGTGGTCGATAGTGGTATACGGAGCCACCTCCATCGCGGGTAGGTTCTTCTTCGGCAGGCTCTCGGACCACACGCAGGAGAAGAAGAACGCGCTCTATCCCGCTTGCGCCGTGCTGCTGGTAAGCGTGGGCATCCTCATCTTCGTGCGCGAGGTGTGGTCCCTCATGGTCTTCGCGGCCATATTCGGCTTCGGGTATGCGGCATACGGGCCGGTTATACCCGCGGTGTGCGCGGAGGTCTTCGGCAAGGCCAACATGGGGGCCATTTTCGGGGCGGTCACCACGGGTGGGGCGCTGGGGGGCGCGGCCGGCCCGGTGATCACCGGGTTAATCTACGACCTGTCGGAGAGTTATTTCTGGGCCTGGGTCCTGGCCCTGGCTTGTGTGGTGGTATCCACCGTCCTCTTCGCACGCGTACGCATCCTCTGGCAAGATGGGGTCAGCCGTTCAATCGACACGTAGGGTCAGGCGTACACGGACTATTACCAGTATATATTCTGACGAAGGAGCACCACATTTTAGCCGCTGATTATTATGGGGAACTGCCGGATTGTCGGCTGGAAAGCATATGGACACGTGACCCTACGTGTCGATTGAACGGCTGACCCCAAACTCTCGTATGAGGGCGAGCACCTCGCGGGGCTTCTCCATGGGCACGAGGTGCCGGGCGTCCGTAACCACCTCCAGGTCCGCATTGGGTATGATGGATGCCGCACGGCTCAGGTCTATCACCAGCCTGTTCTCGCTTTTCTCGCCCTCCACGAGGAGAACGGGGCAGGCGACCTTCTCCAGAAGCGGCCAGGGGTCTATCTCCATGCCCCCCATGAAGAGCGCCGCTTCCCGCCGGGGACTGCAGGCCAGGGTGAGTGCGCCGCCGTCTGCCTCGCTCATACCGTGCTGGAGATACAGGTCGAGCATCTCCCGGTCCCAGTTCGCGAAGAGGTCTTTTTCGCCCAGGTACTCCCTGGCTTCCTCCTCGTCGCTCCAGGCATTGCGGCGCCGGATGGATTTCGAGGCCAGCGGATGCTGTTCGACCGTTATCTCGGCCTCGTAGAAACCCGAGGGCAGGAGGATGGGCTCGATGAGCATCATGCGGGATGCCAGCGGGCCCATGTGTGCTTCGGCGATCGCGGCGACGGTGGCTCCCATGGAATGTCCCACGATATAGGGCTCGTCGATTTCCAGGCGCCTGATAAAGGTCGTGAGGTCGCTGGCCAGGAGAAGCCAGCTCAAGCCCCCTTCCTCGGGATCGAAGACCCTGTGGTCGCAGAAATAGGGGGCGATGACGCGGAAATCCCCAACCAGTTCCCTGGCAATGGGGTGCCAGAGCCAGGGCAGGAAACCGGTGGCGTGGAGCAATACCAAGGCAGGCCCGTCACCGGGGTAATGCAGGTACTGCAGCTCCACTTCGCCGATATCCTGCGTTAACACTTCAGGTAACATCTTACAGGTATTCCAGGGGATCGATGCCAAGATCCTCGGGGTGGATGGACTCCAGGATGGCCTGCCCCGTCTCCCCGATCTTTTCCTTCATGTACAGGAGGTCTACGATGCGCGGCTCTATCTCACCGCCCTCGGGGTCGCGGATCACCTTCACCCGCGGCCACATTGCGTCGCTCTCCCCGGGTTCGTAAATGACCGCCACCTCGCCCGTGGCCAGGCGCACCAGGGTGCCCACTGGGAAGACCCCCATCATGTCCACGAAGACCTTCACCATCAGGGGGTCGAAGACGGTGTTCATGTCCTTGACCAGAACGCGCATGGCCTGGTCCGGAGTGCGCGCCTTCTGGTAAGGGCGCGCGGAAGTCATGGCGTCGTAGACGTCGCAGACCTCCACGATACGGGAGAAGAGCCCGAGGCTGTCCTTATACTTGATCTTGGGATAGCCCGTCAGGTCGTAGCGGGCGTGATGCTCGTAGGCCACCATCACCGAAAGGGGGTGAACGCCCGGCTGTGCCATGAGGATGTCGGCTCCCCTGACCGGGTGGTCCTGCATCATCTGCCATTCGGGCGTGGTGAGGGGGCCGGTCTTGTTGAGGATACTCTGCGGAATGGTTATCTTTCCCAGGTCGTGCAGTAGCGCCCCCGTGCCCAGGATCATCAGGGAACTGCGGTCGAGGGGCAGCATGGAGCCCAGCGCGAGGGAGAGGATGAGGACGTTTACGGAATGGAAGGAGGTGTACTCGTCATAGTTCTTGATAGTCGCCAGCCCCAGCACTGCGGAGCGGTTCTCGCCTACGCGGTTGAGCATTACGCCCACCACGCGGTTTGCCTTACTCACCGAGAGGCGGCGGTCGCTCATCACCTGGTCGGCCAGCTCCCGGATAACGTCCACGGCATCGAAATACTCCTCGCGCGCCGAGCCCCTCTCCTTTATCTCGGGCGATCTTTCCTCCCAGGTCCCCGGCTCGTCCAGGGTGATATTGACGACCTCTCTCTGCTCCATGAGGCGCTGCAGGCCGCCCCTGGCCCGCAGCTCCTCCGCGCTGAGGTTCAAGAGATAGAGGAAGTCGACAAATTCTCCCGGCGTCAGTCCGCCCAAGATGGTGATGCCGCCTATCTCCTTGTCCTTGAGTTCCTTGATCAGGGGGTAATAGAGGACACTCTCCCTGGGCATGAGCTTCTCCTCGTAGAAGAACTCCTCGCCCACGATGCGCAGCGAGAACTGCTCCTGCCAGGCCAGGTATTGTTTGAAGGAGCGCATGAAATCGGTGAAGGAATTGATGCAGATCTCGTGGTTCGGAGGATATATGGAGGCGGATTTCTTGGCACCGGAGAAAAGCTTCAACACCTCCCGCGCCCGCTCCATCTGCCCTTTGGCGTGGAAGTAGGCAAGGGCTTCTTGTTTACGGTTCGTTGTCTCCTGCATACCTTCGGTCTCTTCCCGGTTCATCTTCTTCTCTCCAGGTGGGGGAATTTTATCTCCAGCCGTTGCAGCGACTGGGCTGCCGCCTCGTTCAGCTCCTGCCATTCTGCACGGCTGAACCTTTTCTGTTTTATCTTGTATTTTCTCAGCACCTCGTAGCTCTCAGGGGCCTTGATCTCGCCCAGGCTCAGCAGGATCTCCTTCTTCACGTCCATGCTCTCACCGCCAGGTTCCTTGTCCTCCAGCATCATGATCAAGTGGCTTACCGCCCGGACCTCCTCGAGCCTTCCCAGCCAGCGGATGCACAGGATGCGCATCCTCTCGTCCGGGTCCTGCAGCCCCTGCATGAGCAGCTCGCTCGCCCCATAGCCGCCGGTCAAACCCAGGGCGCGGATGGTCTCCGATCTCACCTTGGGGTTGGGGTGGAAGAAGGTGCGGCGCAGATAGGGGATGGTCTCCGGGTCATGGAACCTGGCCATGATGGATACGACGTTGCGCACCAGGTACCAGCGCGGATCGTCCACGTAAGCACCCAGGAGGCTGACGCGGTCGCGGCACATGGCGGTGAGCACGTCGACTATATATTTACGCACGGACATGTCCTCCTCCGCACCCAGGGCCTCGACCATTGCGGCGAGCCCCTTCTCGCCCAGTGCGGCCATGTAGCGCTTGAGTGCCTCCACCGCCTGAGGATTACCACGCCGTCTGCAGGCAGCCGCGATGGTGCTCTTCATGGCCTTTTCGCTGGCCGCCTCCTCCAACATGCGTTTGAGTTCGGAGCGGAAGGGGTCGATATTCGGGTCGCCGTTCTGCAGTATCTCGCGCGTGCCCTCCAGCACCGATGCCGCCAGGTCTAATTGCGCGGACATGGCAAGACCCCAGAAATTCTGCTGCAGAAGCTCCACGACCTTGCCCGAGTTGTCCAGGTCGCCTCCCTCCTTCAGCAGGCCCAGGAGCATGGGGGTGGTTTCCGCCATCATATCAAGGGACGGGTCGTAGACCGAGATAAGCCGGATCTCGTCCAGCTCCTCGGGCCGGTATTCACCCAGGCACGACATAATATCCTCGAAAGTCGGGAGTCTGGTGGAGGGCTGGCTCTTGGGCCTGCCCCTCTCGAGCCCTTTTTCCAGTGGTTCCAGCAGTGAGGTGGGTATCTGTCCCAGGTCCACCAGTTTAGCGCGCAGCAGCCTCAGGGTATTGCGGATCTCTCCATCTCGGAAACCTATGGCCTTGAGCAGGCTCCCCGTCTTTGGGGTGAGCTCGGGCGTGATGGGAAGGAAGATGCTCAGCAGGTCGGCCATCTCCTGGGCGTTGAACTGCTTGAGGATCTCGGAGCATACGGGCTCTTCCCGCAGCTGGGGGAAGAGATAGCCGAGCAGAAGCAGGTTGCGCACGTCAGCATTCAGGAAGAGCAGGGATTCCGCCATCGAGCGCCAACACTCCTCCTGCCTTTCCGGGTACTCGCTTCTCACGATCGCGTTGGCATCCTTTAGAAAGAAGAAGATGGCGCCGGCCAGTTCCTTCTTGCCCAGGGGCTTGCCGTCCTTGCCAGTTAACGCCATGAGCACCCGGCCGAGTTCCTCGGGGTTGAGCAGCAACTCGAGTAAGTCCCCTACTTCCTCGGGGGAGGCGGCCTCGGGTCTCTCTATCTCCTCTGGCGCCGTCGCCAGTTCCTCTGCGATAAGTTCTGCCTCCGCATCCTCTTCCTCCGCCCTCTGGGCCTCGCTCTCTGCCACTACGATGCTGTGAACTCCTTTGGCGGTTAAAAAGGCCTCCGCCCCCCCGACCTTCTCCAGTTCCTCGGGGTCGAAGACCAGCAGTTCCACGAAGGCCTCGGCCTCCTGGAAGGATGCGCCTGCATCGATGAATATCTCCTGTATGTTCAGGGAGCGGATACGCGAGGCCAGGGCTCGCAGGCTCTCCATCCTGCGCCCCACCACCCAATTCTCGTAGACCAGGCTGTCCTTTCCGACCTTCACCGCTATGCTGGGTATGGTGCGTAGGGAGTCCTCCATCACGGCATGCAGCAGGACCACCGTGTCGATGGCGGTGGGGTGCTCCGCAGGATAGAGCATGCGGGACTTGCAGGCGATGGACAGGCGGGAGAAGATATCGACGACGGACCTCAGCCGTGCCTCATCACCCCCCGTGATGTCGGCGCCCCCCTTCTGCTCTATATCCCGTTTATTGCTATCTTCCATAGGGACTCGTCCTTTGCAACAGCAGGGCTCTTGAGATAAAAATAAGCCCTTTCCTGGCGGGAAAACCCATATATCGTCTCCCACCTCACTTATCGGTCAAAAAGGATTGATATTGAACTGCCAAGATGCTTAAATCTTTATGGCCTGGGTCAGGGCACATCCCGGCAGGGATGTTATCATATATGCAGGTGTAAGTAGCGCATACGATTTGATGTATGCCCCCATCGTCTAGAGGCCTAGGATATCGCCCTTTCAAGGCGGTGACACGGGTTCAAATCCCGTTGGGGGCACCAGGTGTTAAGATTGTCCGGGGTGACAACTTAATATAATATAATTGCTGGGGCCCGAACGGCCCCCACAGCAGGTTTTTTCGCGGAGCCGTGGTGTAGCCAGGTTAACACGCCGGCCTGTCAAGCCGGAGATCGCGGGTTCAAATCCCGTCGGTTCCGCCAATATTTACTCCCACGGGAGTCTATATATCTAGAGGCGAGATAGCTCAGTTGGTAGAGCGCAGGACTGAAAATCCTGGCGTCGGGGGTTCAAATCCCTCTCTCGCCACCACCATAAAACCAGGTCAGAGGGTATATGCCCCGGCCTGGTTTTTTTACATTCTCAGAGGCGGGAACCGCGTCTTCTAAACTATAGGGGTCACATCTTTATTTTTAAATTATCTGGCAATTTCTGGTCGTGATTTCAAAGATAAAGATATGACCCCTATTATTTCGCGAGCTCGTAAGGGATCAGATCTGGATCTCCGTTATTTGCTCCCAATCTACAGGGTATTTCGGGTAGAAGTATTTCTTGTAGCTCATGGCCCGTGAAACCGTGAAGCTGTACTCGGCGAAGTTGCAGAAGGTATGCTCGTCGCTCTTGATCACGGTGCCCTTGCAGTTCCATTCGAAGTCAGCCGAAGCTCTGTACACCTTCTTGGCATCAAACACTTGCGTCGTGTAGAAGTCGGTCTTGTGGAAATAGGAATAGGTCAGGGTCGGCTTTCTGAATATCTGCGTGATGAACGGGTCGACTTCATCTACCTCTTGCATCGAATCATCCGGAAAACTCGCGCTGAGGATGTTTTCGAGATGGAAAGAGCACAACGTGTCGGTCTCCGTGAATCTCAAGTTGGGGTGGAATTGTTTGCGCAAGCCTAGCAGGCATCCGCCAACTGTGTGGAAAAGGCGATCGAGGTAGAGCAGTGGCATGAACGAGCACAGATGCTCCTCGCCCTTGTAGGTGTAAATGACCGGGAAAAAGAAATTGATCTCCAGGTACGGACGCACGGTGACATCGAAGATATGCTCGCGGACATTGTTGCACCTGCTGTACAGGGTCAAGAACGGGATCATACCCTTCCTCTGCTTTGCAGTCGGGAATTCCCTGGCCATGATCTCTTCAGAAGGTATAGACATCCCCCTCCGCAAGATCCTCATGAGATCCGCTTTGGGGAAATAAGCTACCACAAAATAGGAAAGGTTATCTCCAGACATGAATGGATCGTGTGGTGTAACCGTTCGTAACTCTTTGTAACTTATCATGGCAACCTCCTGGTATTGTAAGAGCCTTGATTAACCAGGGGTTTTCCAAATACACTACCTGATATCAGTATTCTGAGTATGATGCACCAATTTACGGGACTTTGCCCGTAGAGATTGTTTTCTAGCTGTGAGTTGCTATTTTCCATTTCCGTTTCCTGCAACAAACATCAGTCGAAATCCCTCATATGAACCTCCTGATGCCAATATCTTACCATCCAACTGGCGGGTCGAGTTGTCCAAACCCAATGTCCGGCTCCAGGGTCACATCTTTATTCTTGAATAGCCTGACAATTTCTGGTTGTGAATTCAAAAATAAAGATACGACCCCTATCGAGACGCAAGGCATAGGTACAAGGTAGAATGTCCGTGTCCGATATCATTTGCCAACGTACGGGAAAAGGTGGGAAGGAGACGGTGGTGATATCGTGGAGGCTGGGAACGGCATAACAACGGGCGAGCTGGTCCTCTATCTCCTGCCGGTGATAATAATCCAACTCGCGCTCATGGTGTACGCCCTGGTGGACGTGGCCAGGCGCGAGAGGGTGCGCTACGGCAGCAAACTCTTGTGGGTCGTCGTCATCGTGCTCATTAACATCATCGGGCCCATCATATACCTGGCCTGGGGACGCATGCCGGCGGAGGGCGGAGGGGAGGACTATGGGCCCTGACAGCGTGGTGGAGGTCACCGGCCTCAGCAAGAGATTCGGCGAGCTGACCGCCGTGGACCGCGTGAGCTTCACGGTCCGCCCCGGCCGGCAGGTGGGCCTGGTCGGCCCCAACGGCGCGGGAAAGACGACCACCCTGAAGATGATCCTCGGCCTCATCTCCCCCGACGAAGGGGAGGTCTTCCGTTTCGGAAAGCGGGCGGACCGGCATGATATGGAGGGTCTCGCTAAGATCGGCTATATGCCCGACGTACCGGTCTTCGTTGAGTGGATGCGTCCCCCCGAGTTCCTGGAATACATCGGGGGGTTCTTTTCGCGGGACAGGAAAGCGATAAAGCTTCGCGTCGCGGAAGTGATGCAGGAGTTCGGCCTGGAGAGGCTGCAGAAGAGAAAGATAGAGGGGTTCAGCAGGGGGGAACGCCAGAGGCTGGGGATGGCCCAGGCGTTGATGGGCGAGCCGGAGCTGCTGATACTCGACGAGCCCACGTCCGGGCTCGACCCCCTGGGGCGCTACGAGGTCATCACCTATATCGAGCGCCTGAAGGGCAGGGCTGCGGTGCTCGTCTCCACGCATCTTCTGGAGGACGTGGAGAGGATATGCGATGACGTGCTGATGATAGACAGCGGCGTGAAGATCCTCGACGCGCCCCTCGCCGATATCAGGTCCCGCCCCGAAGGCAATGCCTTCATCCTGGAGGTAAGGGAGGGTGCGGAGGCCCTCGCGGGGAACCTAAAAGACATGCCCTGGGTGAATACCCTCACGGTGGATGGAAACACCCTGAGCGTGGTGGTGTCGGACGTGTCACGCGCGGGAAAGGCGATACCGGCGCTCATCGCCGAGGCAGGGCTGGAACTGATGAGATTCGTAAAGAGGTCGCCAACCCTCGAGGAGGTATATATCTCGCTGACCAGGGGAGATCGGGTTGAAGAACCAGCTTAGAAAGGACCTGCTCGAAGCGGTCAGGACTTACAGGGCTTACGTCATAGTCGGGGCTTTTGTGGTTTTCGGCATCATAAGCCCCGTGTTGATGAAGGTGCTCCCGAAAATATTGCCGGAGTCGGAGGAGTTCCAGGTGATCTTAAGGGACACGACGGCCCTCAGCGCCGCGACGCAGTATTTCGATAATATAACCCAGATAATCACCCTCATCGTGGTGCTCCTGGCAGTGGGTATCACGGCCGGCAAGAGAAACAGCCGTTTCTTCGAGATACTCTTCACCAAGCCCATAAACCGCAGGGCCGTGATCGGGAGCGGTTTCGTCTCCTATACCCTGCTCATACTCGTGGGCCTGGTCTTGGGGCATGCCTGCTTCGCCATTTACACCGAGTTGCTCTTCGGCGGGCTGCGCTTCTGGGGCGTGCTGGAATCCCTCATTGCCTGTGCCGCCTGCCTGTGCATGCTGCTCGCCCTGACCATCTTCATGGGAGTTGTAACCAGAAGAGCGGTGTTGTCCGGGGTGCTTTCCCTGGTCCTTTTCTTCGTAGTATCACTGCTGCTGGGATTGCTGCCGCTCCCGTGGGAGCTCGCGCCTACAGCCCTCTTCAGCCGGTCCTCCGAGGCCGTTGTGGGCGCGGCGGGCCTGGCGGAACTCCTTCCCGGCATCCTCTTTCTTTCCGTTCTGGCCGCCGCATTGCTCTATATATCCATGCTGCTTTTCGAGAAGGCCGACCTCTGACCGCGGCGAGCTGCGGCAGGCTGGTCAACCGAAACCCTGCACCGGAGGTTCGGACCACCTGAATCGCTGCAAAGATATCAGGCCGGGGTATTATTGCCCCGGCCTGATGCAGCCAACTCTCCAGCAGCCGACTAACGGCAGCCCGTTCCCGCACTATTCTTTACCAATGCTTTTGTTCAATACGTCCCGGATGCTTACCAGCATCTCCCTGAAAGCCCGCTTGAGGGTCTCGAACTCCTCGCCCTCGCGTATATCGATCTCCACGTCCAGGTTTCCGTCCATAACCTCTCCGGCTACGGCGGTCAATTCGTCTATGGGTCGGGTTATCTGTTTGTTGATCATGCGCTGCAGGATGAAGAAGGTGATGAGGAAGATGAGGACGATGCCGCCCCCGATCACCAACGCCAGGATCCAGGTAACCCGGTTCCTCTCGCTGCTGTAGAAATCGTCTATGCGGGCGATCTCCTCAGCGAAGGGCCTGATGCCCAGGAAAATATATTCCGTAGGGATGCCTTGAGGGCGTAACGAAACGAGGGTTACCAGGTATTCGCCCTCGAAGCCAAGCTCGGGGATGCCCTCCTCCAGGTAAATATAGTGCTCGTCTTCCTCGAAGGCCGTGATTATGTTCTCCGGGATCTCCTCGTATGTCAGATCGTCATCACTGCACGCCAGGGCAAAAGGATAGCCAAGGGAAGTCGAGCCCGTAGGGTCTGCTATCATAACCGTCTCCGCCCCCAGCATCCCCGCCTCCAAGCCTTCCTTCAGCCCTTCGTTGGCGTATGCAATGAATTCGTGCATCCTTTTCTCTTTTACGGCTGCGAGGACCTCCGCGACGTCCAGTTCCGGAAAATCCACCAGCATCTGCGCGAGCTGGATGTCGGATATATATACGGCATCGTTGTAGATGATCTGGGCCTCCGAGTCGATGCGGTCCTGCTTGTCCTCCTCGATCAGGCGATCCATAGCGCCGTTGACGACCAGGAAGACGGTCACGCCTATGATCACCAGCACTATGACCAGCATAAGAGTTATCTGGTATAGGAGCCGCGATCTGCCCTTCCCCAAGCCTGCTCTCCTCTCCTCGTTCATGAAAACTCACCACCCTTATAGCAGTAGAAGCAAACACCGTCTCTTTATATCGGACGCAAGAGATATTCCTTGAGAAAACGTTCATATTGATCGTCCTTTCCTTATTGCCCCAGTTGAGGAAACCTCCCACCTCCAGCTAAGTCCCGCGCCGCCGCCGTTTGCCCTATCATTAATAAAGGCTGAAAGTATAATCGCGCTGGAAAACGGAGGGTAGGATACGTTATGGACTTCAAGGAGACCGGCCCGTGCAGGTGTGCGGTGAGCACCGATGCCGGGATGGTCGAAGGCAGGCTGGAGGAGGGAATATGGGAATTCCTGGGTATCCCCTACGCCGCGCCGCCTATCGGCAGGCTGCGTTGGAAACCGCCCCAGCCGGTGCCCGCCTGGGAGGGCGTACGGCCCTGCAAGCAGTTCGGCGACTCCTGCCCCCAACCCGAGGCCCCCTGGTACGGCCTGGGGGGACTCGGGGAGGACTGCCTGTACCTCAACGTGTGGGTGGCGGCGGGGGAGACCGGGGAGCCGCCTCCGGTTATGGTCTGGATACACGGCGGCGCCTTCCTCTCCGGCTCGACGTCGCTGGAGCTCCACCGCGGCCTTCCCCTGTACAACGGCCGCGGGCTGGCCGGGCGCGGCGCCGTCGTGGTGACCATCAATTATCGTCTTGGTCCCTTAGGCTTCCTGGCCCATCCGCTCCTCTCACGGGAATCGCCCGCGGGCGTATCCGGCAACTACGGTCTGCTGGACCAGCTGGCCGCCCTGGAGTGGGTACGACGGAACATCGGTGGCTTCGGCGGGGACGCGTCGCGCGTCACCCTCTTCGGGGAATCTGCGGGCGCCACCAGCATCCTGGACCTCGTGGCAAGCCCGCTGGCGGAGGGCCTCTTCGGCGGCGCCATAGCCGAGAGCTCTCCCTTCTGGATAAGACACCTGCTTCCCCCCGCGTACCGCTCCCTGTCACGGGCCGAGGAAGTGGGAGGGAAGCTGGCGCGGGCCTTGGGCAGCGATGGCTCGCGCGACGTACTGGCCGACATGCGCGCACGCGGGGAGGAGGAAATACTGGCCGCCTCCCGCCTCGAGATAGGGCTGCTGCCCGGCGGCATGGATTTCGGGCCGGTGGTGGACGGGTGGCTGCTCCCGGACCGGCCGGAGACTCTCTTTTCCCGGGGAAAGATACACGACGTCGATCTCATCATCGGGTCAAACCGGGACGAGGCAAACTTCTTCCTCGCCGGCCTCGATTGCTCCGCCGGCGACTACACGAAGTTCGTGCGGCGCATGGCGGGGGAGCAGGCGGAGGAAGCGCTGCGGCTTTTCCCGCCCGGACGCGAGGGGGGCGTGAAAGCCGCCCTGAGCGAGATGGTCACTGCCTTCGAATTCGCGGCGCCGAGCCGTTTCCTCGCGCGCTGTGTCAGCGAGCGGGGGAGAAGGGCTTATCTCTACCGTTTCATCCGCGTTCCCCCCACCGAGCAGGGCAGGGATCTCTGCGCCTGCCACGGGTCCGAGCTGCCCTATGTCTTCGGGGAGCTGGATACGGGGGAGGGATACGGCGAGCCTGACAGACGACTTTCCTCGACTATCATGCATTATTGGGTGAACTTCGCCCGCGCGGGAGACCCCAACGATGACGGGTTGCCCGCATGGCCCGCATACGAAGGGGGCAGCGACCTTAGCCTGGAGCTTGGAGACGGGATGGCCGTGATGTCCGGGCTACAGAAGGAGGCCTGCGACCTCGCGGAGGAAATATACCTGTCGGGCATAGCGGATACTTAGATGAAGTCTCGCAGTTGCTCCAGGGTATGGAAGAGCACAGGGCAGACCGTGTAGTTGGCGCTGATGTTGTCCATCTTCTCCTTGCTGTCCACCGCGAGGGAGAAGGGGTATTCGCGGCAGGAGTCGGGGCGTGCTTCGTACACGGTGCACAGGTCGTCTTTTAAAAAGGGGCAGGGCCGCTTGTTAAGACACACGTCGCCGTCCTCGTTCCTGGTGACGTACTTGGCCCGGAACTTGGAGCGTTTCATGTCCAGGGCTTCGGCGAGGCGCGCGATGTCGTCGGTCTCGAGCACCACGTAAGCCTCCTTGCAGCATGCCGCGCACCTGGTGCAGTCGAATTCGGGCATGATCCCGCGCATCAGTTTCTTCAGGCGAGCGTCAAGTTTGCGCTGGGAGACCCGCGATATTTTCAACCACTCGAGGAAAGCATCGACTTCCTCCTCGCGCGCCGTTGCCTTTTTCTTTATCTTCTTCAGGTCGGTCTCCATTATCCTCTCGTTTCCGTGCTGCCCCCGCGCCTGCCGTTTCAGCATACATCTTAATCAACCGGGGCTCTGTGGGGAACCCCCTTTTGAGCGTGAAAGCCCATCTCGGGGTGGTTTCGGGCCTTATGCGTTCGGGATATAATCGATATACCTGGCGCCGGTGTCAGGGGAGCGCCACGGTTGTTCGTATGGGAGGGGATAGCCATGAGGGTCTTGATCACTGGGGCCGCGGGATTCATCGGTTCGCATCTTACCCGGAGACTGCTCGAGCGCGGGGACGAAGTGAGGGGCCTGCTCATGCCAGGGGAGGCGGACCGCGGGTTGGAGGCGGCGGGTATGGAGGTCTTCCGGGGCGATCTCACCGAACCCTCCAGCATCCGGGGCGCGGCCGAGGGATGCGAGAAAGCCATCCACACCGCCAACCGCACCATCGACTGGGGCACCAAGAAGCAGTTCTTCTCCATCGGGGTGGACGGAACCCGCAATATCCTCGAGGAATGCGCGGGCAAGGTCGAGCGCTTCGTCTACCTGAGTTCGGTGGCGGCCTACGGCTTGGGCGTACACATGAGGGACTTCGACGAGAATACGCCCCTGGTGAAGACGGGCATCCACTACGGTGACGCCAAGGCCGAGGCGGAGCAGATCGTCAGTACGTATATGGCCCGGAAACTTATGGACACCACCGTCATCCGGCCCTCCAACGTCACCGGGCCGGGGAGCGTGTGGGTGAGGGAGGTCCTGGACCTCATGAGAAAGGGGCCGCTGCCGCTAATGGACGGCGGGCGGTGGAGCGCCAGCCTGGTCTTCGTGGAGAACCTTGTGGACGGGATCATCATGGCCATGGAGAGCGATGCGGCCCGTGGCAGGACATACAATATCCGGGACGATTACGAGATCACCTGGGGGGAATACGAAAAATGGTTGGGAGGTCTCATCGGCAAGAAGCCCCTCGGTTCGCTCCCCTTTAAACTCGCATGGAGGTTGTCCTGGATGGTGCAGACCGCCATTTTGCCGTTCAAGGTACGTCCGCCCATCACCGCCCTGGGGGTGGGGGTTCTGGGAAGGGATCTCGACGTCAGCAACCGCCGCGCCAAGGAGGAGCTGGGCTGGAGGACCAGGGTTCCCTGGGAGGATGCAAAGGCCGTCATCGAAGAATGGGTCCAAAAGGAATATTGCTTAAACGCGTGAATGCATCGCGAAAGTCTGACTGCTCGTGCAGCGAGAAGTCAGATTGCGAGGAGTGTAGCGATGCGGCAACCTCGATTGAGTGTTGCGTTTGGATGGATAAGCTCGGAATGCGGCGGTGTCCCAGCGCCAGTCCCGGCCGTGCCGGGCCTGGCCTGGCACGTGTACATTCGTCAATGAGAAGAGGCTTTAATCAAGAGGGAGGTATGACCAATGGCTGAGGTGCACGGAGGACATATCGTAGCGGAATACCTGAAGAACGTCGAGGGCATAGACACCATATTCGCCCTCTCGGGCGGGCATATCGCCCCCATCTTCGACGGTTGCCTGGACTTGGGCGTCAGGATCATCGACGTGCGCCACGAGCAGGCCGCGGTGATGATGGCCCATTCCTGGTCTATCTTCAAGGGCAAGCCCGGGGTATGCCTGGTCACCGCCGGTCCCGGGTTCACCAATTCCCTCACCGGTGTGGTCGCTGCCTATATGGAGAACGTCCCCGTCGTCGTCATCAGCGGCATGGTAGCCCTGCGCGACCTGGACAAGGGCGCCCTGCAGGATATGGACCAGCAGAGCATGGTAAAGCCGGTGGTCAAGTGGGCGGGGAGATGTCGCGAGGCGCACAGGATCCCCGAGTACCTCGATATGGCCTTCCGCCAGGCCGTCACCGGCCGCCCCGGTCCCGTCTTCCTGGAGATCACGCCCGAGGCCCTCTACCTGGCCGTGGAGGAGGAGGAGATAAGCTACCCGGCCAAGGCTGCCACCAAGTATCCCGTGGCCCCGGATGAGGATGCGGTCGCACAGGCCGTGGAGTTGCTGAACGGCGCGGAGAGGCCGCTATTCATCGGGGGAAGCGGAGTGGCACACAGCGGATGTGCCGCCGAGGTCAAGGAACTCATAGAGAAGGCCGGCATCCCCACCCTGCTCTTCGACAACGGTCGCGGCGCAATCCCCGACGAGCACCCCCTGTCCATCTGGGACGGGGGCCTCATGGGCGTGCTGGCGGCCACCTCCATGGCCGACGTCGTCCTGGCCGTGGGCATAAGGTTCAACTGGGTGCTCAATTTCGGGGACCCCCTCGTAAACGCCAAGGTGATTCGCGTGGACATCGATCCCACCGAGGTGGACCGCAACCGCGCGGCCGACGTCGCGCTGGTGGGAGACGCCAGCGTGGCGCTGCGTATGCTGAACCGTGGTATCGAGGAGAAGGACCGCGGGGCATGGATGGACACCTTGAAGAATACCTTCGCTGCCCTCACCGCGGGGGAGAAGGATGCCATGCAGACTCCCGCCGCCCCCATCCATCCCTTCCGCATCACCACTGCCTTGCGGGAGGCTACCGGCGACGACGCCATCTTCATCCTCGACGGTGGAGACACCCTCTACTTCGGCATGATAGGGCTGCGCGCGAAGGAGATGTCCGGGGTCATCGGCAGCGGGACCCTCTTCGGTTGCCTGGGTACCGGCGTGCCCTTCGCCATCGGGGCCAAGCTGGCCCGCCCGGACAAGACCGTCGTCCTCATGACCGGAGACGGCTCCTTCGGCCTCAATGCCATGGAGATGGAGACGTCCTGCCGCCACGGGGCACCCATCGTGGCCGTGATCTGCAACGACCAGGCGTGGGGAATGGTCAAGCACCACCAGGAGCTGTACTACGAGGAGTGCCGCGTGTGCGGTACCGAGCTGGGGGTCATCCACTACGAGAAGGTCATGGAGGCCTTCGGCGGCTATTCAGAGTTCGTGGACAAGGACGAGGACATCCTTCCGGCCATCAAGCGGGCGCTGGAGTGCGGGGGTCCGGCATGCGTGAACGTGATCACCGACCCCACGGTGACCAGCCCGGCCACGGTGATGTTCGTGGAGGCCTTCAAACTCGAGCAGGAAGGTGCTTGAGCGCTCTCAAGCTGGTACCCTGCCGCAGAAGAGGGTCTCGGTGAAGAAGGCGTAGTATCCCGGAACATCCAGGATAAGCTGCGGCGACCCGGGGCGGGTGAGCCGCTCGAAGAGCTCCCATTCCTCGGGTGGCAGGTCGGACCTTACGTCCGGCCAGCGCATCTCTATGAGGGCCAGCAGGGCCGCGCGCACCGCCTCCTCCAGGGGGGCCTGGAACTCACCCACCAAGGAGTGGGCGAGGGGCTGCTCCAGCCCGGCGGATTCGAGCCAGCCCAGGGCGCGCAGGTAATGCATCTCCGGGGCCATGCCACTGGTGAACGGGGCGATCCCGGAGGCGGTCGCGTTGAGGTGAGCCTCCAGAAGGGGATACCCCGGAAGCAGCTGCTGGGAGGACCAGACCAGTATGGAGACCATGCCACCCGGTTTGACCACCCGGGCCAGTTCCCTGATGAGAGGCACCGGCTTGCGCGTCTGGTAGCCGGCGCAGTCAGCGCTCCATATCCAGTCGAAGGTGCCGTCCTCGAAGGGGATACCGTAGATGTCCCCATGCTTGAAATCGATCTCCCGCCCGTACCCGGCCTTCCCGGCTACGTCCTTGCCGCGGGCGAGAAAGCCCTGCGATATGTCCAGGCCGGTCACGTGCCCGTCCGGACCGACTGCGTCGGCCAGGAGCATGGTCTGCAGGCCGATGCCGCAACCCGCGTCAAGGCCGCGGCTTCCCTCAGGGAGCTGCAGGAACTCGATGGCCTCGAGGATATAAGGTCTTCTGATCGGGTCGCTCTCGTAGAGCTTCCAGGCGTAGTCATCGCTCCTGGGTATCAGGGGCGCGATATCGCGCCAGTCGAGGTTGCGGTATTCGCCCATACTCCCATCCTGGCTTGCTCTCGCGTTCGTGGAGTGGAATCCGGTGGCGGCTGAGCGCGGCCCGGGAGCCGGTCACTCCTCGCCCTTCTCGTCGCAGGTGGGGCATTTCCAGCCCTGCCGCCTGCGGCCGTACTCGGCCGGGACGGTGTCGCCGCACCTGCCGCAACGGTACCTCCCCGTGCCCTCCTGCAGGATGTAGCTGCCGCCCTCGATGCGCAGGGCTTTGCCGGCGAAGAGGGCGTCGATCACCTTTGCCCTTGCTTCGCCCAGCATGCGTTGGATGGTCTGGCGCGATATCCCCATCTCCTTTGCTGCGTCTTCCTGGTACATCCCTTCCAGGTCCACAAGGCGCAATGCCTCCAGTTCCTCGATCTTCAGGATGATCTCTTTCAGCTGGTTGATGGGAATGCCGCGTGGTTTGAAGTACGCCGCCCTGGGCGCTTCCTGCACGAGCTTGGGTTTGACCGGTCTGGGCAACTCTTCCTCCCTTACAGGGCACTGGGGTCAGGCCTCGGAATATGCCTGACATATCTATATTCTAGCCGACCTTTGGTACTATTTCTCCCATTCCGGAGAATCACGCTGAATCCGTCATCAAAGGTTTCGACCCTTGCGCACGTGCCCTTGAACCGGGGGGCAACATGGGGTAGTATAATAAATAGCATATGTATAATAATAACCAGGCGAGGATTCATCATGCAGAGAAAGAAGATGATAAGAAAAAAGACGTGGAGGAAGTTGCATATAACGTTCAGCCTGCTCTCCGCGTGCACGGGTCTTTACCTCTGGCTGGAGCCAAAGTGGCGGAGGTTGCAGGGGAACAGGAGGAGGACGGGAAATGCCGCTTCAGCAGGAACATAAAGTAGCCATTGCGACCGTCGACGGCGAGGTCATCGCCTCTCATTTCGGTTTGTCGCCGTATTTCCTCGTATGCACCATAAACAAAGGCAGGATCACCGACAGGGAGCTGCGCGAGAATGCCAAGGGATATCTGCGTTCCATGGAGGAGAGCCACACCGATTGTTGGGATCTGATCGAGGGCATGCTTCCGGACGTAAGGGTGATAATAACCTCGGGTATGGGCGAGAACGCCTACGTCGGGTTCTTGAGGCGGGACGTCCTGCCCATCATCACCACGCTCTCCAGTGTCGAGGAGGCGGTCGATGCCTACCTCAAGGATGGCTTGAAGGACTACCCGCAGCTGGTCCATCATTCCAGGCGCACCGAGGGATGCCCACAGGAGTGCGAGGCCACAGGCGAGGAAGCGTAGTGATATTCCGCTTCAGGCGGTTTCCAGCCCCAGATCGGCCGCTATCTCCATGCGCATGAGATCCCGCGACCCCCAGTGCAGCTGCAGCCCCTTAGCGTCACGGTAGAGGCTGGAGAGCCTGCTGTCCGCCGTGTAGCCGTAGGCTCCGGCCGTCTCCAGCGCAGACGACGCGATCTCCTCCAGCCGGCTCGTGCTGAAGAGCTTGAGCATGTTTATCTCCCGCAGGCATGACCCGCCGGAGTCCATGCACGCGGCTGCCTGGAGCAGGCAGGTATGCATCGATGCGATGGAGGTAGCCATGTCAGCCAGGCGGAAGTATACGGCCTGGTGCTCGACGATCTTTCTGCCCCCCTGATTTCTTTCCTTACCGTAGCTCGAGGCTTCCTCCAGGCAGGCCCATGACATTCCGGCCGCGACCGCGACCGTGAGCAGTCTACCCCCTGCGAGGAACGGCCGCAGGTCATCGCGGCTCAGACCGTCGCAGAGCAGGTTGCCGCCGCCGACCTTGCAGTCCTGCAGCAGCACCGCGTGGTTGGGGAGATTGTCCCAGCCGGCGAAGCGGTAATGGTGCACGAGGTGGAATCCCGGTGTGTCTGCGGGGATATACATGGAGGCCAGTCCCGTTTCTCCCCTGATGACGGCGAGGATGCCGCTTTCAAAACCCGGTCCCGTGTTGGTAACGAAACACTTGTTGCCGTTGACCACCACGTCCCCGCCGCTTCTCTCCATCCGGGTCTGCACCGCGTCGTAATCGCTCCCCGCTTCGGGCTCGGTTATCGCCACGCCACCCAGGACGGCGCCGGCGGCAAGGGGTGGGAGAAACCGTTCTGCCTGCTCGGAAGGGGCCCAGAGCATGATGCCGTGGCAGCAGGAGAGATGGGATGAGAGCATCAGCGCCAGCACGGGCTGCGCCCGGGCCGTCTCCTCCACGACGATCGCCGCCTCCTGCCAGCCCCCTCCCTCACCACCTGCCATGGTGGGCACCAGGATGCCCAGGTAGCCGGCGCCGGCCATGACGCCGAGCCTCTCGCGCATACTTGCGGGGTCCATGGCCTCATACGAGCTCAGCGAGCGCATCCCCCTGCGTACGCAAGCATGGACTTCCCCCCGCAGCATAGTGTGAATATCGTCTGCTCCGTTTCCCATGAGGCGCTCTCCTTTTACAACCTCGCACCGTTCCTTATCCATTTTACCTGCTGACGTGGTAAGCGCACCAAGGGCTGACGCTTTCCAGCCCTGGTGAGAATTCCATCTGCGTGCTTGTTTCGGCAACCTACATGGTAAGTTATGGTAAGTTCGCTTCACGACGTTGGCGAGGATGATAGAATGTTCGGGTATGGTTGCGTGCCGGTAACGCCGGCAAGGTTATCTGATAATAACTGGAGGTTGGACTGGCCATGGTTTCCGGAGAAAGGGTCATCATCGTCAAGATGAACGACCTGCATTACCGCACCCTGGAGATCCGCGACCATCTCTTCAAAGGGGACAAGCTGCTTCTGACCAGCCGCGGGAGGCCGGTGGCTTTGATCAAGCCGCTTACGGAAAAGTCGAGGACACCCGCTGACGCGGTGGTAAGGAGTATATCCTACGTCGACCGGCACCGTAGGGAATTCGCCATGGAACTGGCGGAGGGGACGCGCATAATCTTCACCTACAAGGGAAAGAAGATAGCCCTGGTCGATCCGGACATCCCGAGGCGGCTGGCGGGAGCGAGGTTTTGAAACGCGACATCATACGTGCCGTATTTACCACGAGCGATAAAAAAGCGTGCGCCCTAAGGGCTGACCGGGAGCCGCTCACGGGGTGAGGGGATAGCTGCCGTATTCCTCCGCTGCCTCCACCATCCAGCGCAACCTTTCCACCGAGATGTCGGGATGGGAGTGATCGGGGGCCAGGATAAACCCTCCTCCCTTTCCCGCGTCGGCGATGGCCTGTCGCACCGCCGCGAAGACCTCGTCCCTGCTCGCATCCACCAGGATGTGGGTTATATCGATGTTTCCTATCAGGCACATGCGCTCTCCCACTATCTCCTTGGCCGTCGCCAGGTCCATTCCGGCTGTGGGCTCCAGGGGATGCACGCCGTCGAAACCGCAGTCTGCGAACCATTCCAGCAGCGCCGTGGTGTTACCGCAGGAATGGATGATGATCTTCATCCCCTGGGAGTGTGCCGTCTCCACGATACGCCGGTAGGAGTCACCGTAGAGCTCCTCGATTAGGCGCGGGTTGAGCATGGGACCAGACTTGTACGCCAGGTCGTCGGTATAGACCATGGCGGGAAGCCCGGTGTCGGCCATCGCCTCCACCAGTACGCAGTAGAGATCGGTGTGGAACCCTATCATGCTTTCCAGGAACTCCCGCTCCCTGCGGGCGGCCACCACGAAGCGCTCGAATCCCAGTGGCTGCCAGGTGTTCTCGAAGAGGCCGTAGGAGCAGAATCCGAAGATGAACATCTTATCTCCATATTTCTTATGCAGGCTGGAAAAAGCCTTGTTGACCTTCGCGGGGAGGCGGAGCAGGGGCTTCTTGTCCCAGGCGTGCCAGGCTTCGGGGCTGGTGATGAGGCCCTCGCGATAAATGGGATTGCCGAGGTTGCCACCGGCATCGACGACGACATCGCTCAAGCGTCCGTACATGTCCAGCATGGTTCCGGAGTCCCGCATGCGCAACACGGGGAAGAAGGTGAGCCAGGCCGCATCGTATCCCATTCTCTCTGCCGCCTCGGCGCCCAGATGCATGAAGCGCTTCAACTCGCTGTCGAACAGGGAGAAGCTCTTGACGCGGGAGAAGAACCAGTCCAGGAGCCCGGAAGCCCTCTCGTCGGCGATCAGCCTGTGCAGGGGATGGGCTTTCCTGCCCAGGATGGCGTTGTTGGTAGCGTATTCGAGCATGAGGTCGAAGGTGGGAACGCGGTCCGGTTCCCTGAGTTCCAGCGCTGCGAGGACCCTGTCATGTCTTGCGGACAAGACGCATCACCTCCAAAAGATCCGATACCCGCCAATTCATTATAGATTGAACGGCTGGCCCCATCGCAAAGGCGGGTTTATTCGACCAGGGGGGCGGTGAAGAAGAACGCGGCTCCCGCGCCGGGCTGGGATTCCACCCACACCATCCCGCCCCATGCGGCCACCGCGCGTTTGACGGTGGACAGCCCGATACCGAGCCCCTGCGAACCGGCCAGGGAGAAATGCCGGAAGGGCTCGAAGATCTTTTCCTGCAGTTCGGCCGGTATACCGATCCCGTTGTCGCGCACGAAGAACGTAGCTGTCCTGCCCTGCACCTCCATCCCCACCTCGACCTGTGGCTCCAGGATGTTTCCCATGTGCTTGATGGCGTTGCCGATGAGATTGTTCAAGACCTGGCGCAGCTTGACGGCGTCGACCTTCACGCAAGGCAGCTCGTTCTGGACAGAGACTTCCACCCCCTTGCAGCGTATATCCTCCTCGAGGTCCATGAGTACTTCCATGAGTATCTCCTCCGGGTCTACGCCACGGCTCTCGAAATCCATGTGTCCGGCCTGGGCGTACTGCAGCAGGGAGTTGATGAGGTCGCTCATGCGGCGTGCCCCCCTGGCTATGGCCTCCAGGCACTCCCTCTCCGCCTCGGTTCTGCCCTCGGCATCCGCCTCCAGTGCGGCCTTGGCGTATCCCTCCACTATGGATACGGGGGTGAGGAGGTCGTGTGAGATGGTGTGGGCGAAGGCCTCCAGTTCCTCGTTGCGGTCCCGCAGTTCCTTCTCTATCCTCTTACGCTCGCTGATATCCCGGGTATAGGCGATTAAACTCTGGGGTTCCCCGTTGGCATTCCTGATCAAAGCCGCGTTCAACTCCGCCATGAAAACCGTGCCGTTCTTGCGCAGAAACCTGAACTCAAGGTTCCTTACGCGCCCTTCCTTGAGGGTGCCCTCGAGGCCCGCAGCCGCTTTCACGTGGTCCTCGGGAGCGATGAGGGTGAATGCGCTCTTTCCCAGCAGCTCTTCCTCGCTGCCGTATCCGTGCAGCCGCAGAGTCTGCGGCGACACGAATGTGATGTTGCCCTGCAGGTCTGTAACGGTCACCGCATCCGGGGAGGCAGCCACAAGCGATCTGTACATCTCCTCGGAATCCCTCAGGCTTTGCTCCGCTTGTTTGCGGTCGGTGATGTCCCGGAAGCTGAGCACGATACCTTCGACGGCGGGGTGCTCGAGGAAGTTCTTGCCGATGCCCTCCATGTGCAGCCAGGAACCGTCTTTGTGCCGCACGCGCACCTCCAGGAGCGGGGAGTACTGGTCGTCCCGCACGGCGGTTTCCACCACGGCGCTTGCCCACTCGATCTCATCCGGATGTACAAGATCCAGGCCGCTCCTGCCCGTGAGTTCTTCGGGCTCGTAGCCGAGCAGGGTCCTGGACGCCCGGTTGGCAAACTTGATCTTCGCGTCCGCGTCGATGATCAGGATGAGGTCTACGGTGTTCTCGACCACCGCCCGGAAATACTCCTCGCGCTGCTTCAACTCCTCTTCCATGCGCTTGCGCTCGGTGATGTCTCGGGAGGTGGCCACGATGCCCTGTACCTCCGGGTCATCCAGCAGGTTGTTGGCGATGGATTCGAGGAGGTGCCAGGTACCATCCTTGTGTAAGTGGCGGTATTCGAAATAACCGGTCGCCCCCGCTTCGCTTAATCCCCTGCTGAACATCTCCATCAGGGCCTCGCGATCGTCGGGGTGGATGAGGTCGAAGGCGCTCCTGCCGGTGAGCTCCTCCTGTTCGTAGCCCATGATCATCTTCGTGGAGGGGCTGTTGAAGAGCACTCGTCCCTCCCTGTCGATGATGGTGAACATGTCGAGGGGGTTTTCCAGGAGGAACCGGTGATACTTACCTTGTGGGGTGGATAGCCCACCCGCCTCCGCTTGCGTCTCTCCTGCGTTTTCACGCTGGTTGGTAAGGTCTGAGTTCCGCTCCGGTTCTGCGGGTTGTTCTTTCAGAGTTCCACCTTCATCCATCAGCCCCTGGCCTCCGCACAGTCTTCGCGCACCTGCTGTCGCGAGGAAAGCCGCTCGACATAATCTTACCTTATTCTGGATGAAAATACATGGCATAAAGGTTTAGTGAGAGTGAATAACTGGAAGGGGGTATGATATAAATGGGGAAATCGCCTGCACGAACAAGGCTTTGATTGCGGGCCTTGGCCATGCACTATCACCTTCGTATTTTTCGCGGGAGGAGAGCGGGGATAATGAAGAAAGACTCCGATATGGTCTCGGAGCTGGAGCGGCTGCGCCGCCGCGTCGCCGACCTCGAGGATGCCCTTGCCCGGGAGAAAGAGGAGTGCGACGGCCTGGCTATACAGTACGAGGAGACGCAGAGGTCTTTGCGGGAATACTCGTCCGCCCTCGAGGAAAGGGTCAAGGAACTGGCGTGCCTGTACGGTTTTTCCAGCCTGGTGGAGAGGCAGGACCTGGACCCGGGGCAGATAATGCAGGGAACCGTCGAGCTCATGCCCCCGGGGTGGCACTATTCCGAGATAACCTGTGCCAGGATTATCTATGGCCAGGACGAGTACCGCAGCGCCGACTTCGAGGCAACCTCATGGGGGTTGGTGAGGGAGATCCGGGTCCGCGGTGAGATGGCCGGTTCGGTGGAAGTCTACTACCGTGAGCGCAGGCCGGACAAGGACGAGGGACCCTTCCTCAGGGAGGAAAGGGTGCTGATAGATGCCATCGCCGATGGCCTGGGGAGGATGATCGAGCACCGCGGCATGGAGGAAGCGCTGCGGGAGAGTGAGGAGAAGTACCGGCTTATCTACGATTTCACCGGTGAGGCCATCTATACCTACGACACCGAGCTGAGGATTATCGGCGTGAACAAGATAGCCTGCGAGCTGATAGGTTATTCCGAGGAGGAGATCCTGGGACGCAACGCGCTGGAGCTGGGCATCCTCCATCCCGACGATATAGAGCGGACTATGGTGGATATCCAGAGGTTGTACCAGGGGGAAGTGGTAAACGACGAGCTGCGCTTTATAAGGAGGGACGGCTCGGTGGCCATCGGCGATGTGACCGGAGCGCCCCTCTACGACAGGGAAGGAAAGGTCATCGCCTTCACCAACGTAGCCCGGGATGTCACCGAGTCCAAGAAAGCCGAGGAGGCCCTCCTGGAGAGCGAGGAGAAGTTCCGTGGCATCGTGGAGCAATCGTCGGACGGGATCGTGCTGGTTGACCGGGAAGGGGTGATCGTAGAGTGGAACCGCGCCCAGGAGAGGATTGTGGGCATAGAGCGTGAGGAGGCACTGGGCAAGTTCCTCTGGGACGTGCAGTTCGGCCTCGCCCTGGAGGAGATGAGAACGCCGCAGATGTACGAGTCGTTGAAGAGGATGATCCTCGACTCTCGGGGAGTGGAAAGAGCGAAATGGTTCGGGCAGGCGTACGAGAACGAGATCCGGCGGCCGGACGGCCAGCACCATATAATCGAGTCCGTGGTCTTCCCCATCAGTACCAGGGAGGGCAATCTGATTGGGAGCATAATCAGGGATATCACCGAGGCCAAGCGGTCGGAAGAGGAGCTGAAGAGGATAAATAGGGAACTGGACGCCTATGCCTACGTGGTCTCTCACGACCTGCGCGGCCCCGTCTCCATCGTTATCTCCGCAAGCAGGGCGCTGCAGGAGATGCTCCAGAGGCCCATCGATGAAGAGAACGCCAGGCAGCTCGCACGGGCGGCGGAGATAATCGAAAGCAGCGCCGATTCCTCGCGACGGCTTATCGAGGACCTCCTCAGCCTTGCCCAGGCGGGCCAGCTGTCGGAAGAAGTGACGGAGGTGGACGTCGAGGAGGTCGTGAGGAGGGTGTTGCGGGAGAAGGCCGGCCCCATCAAGGATATGGGCGTGAGGGTGGTCCTGTCCGGGGACCTGGACCGGGTCGCGGCCGACCCCACCCATGTCTATCAACTCTTCAGCAATCTCATCGCGAACGCTCTCGCCTATAACGACAGCCCGGAGCCGAGCGTAACCATCGGCTGCGAGAAAACGGGGGAAGGATCGAACCGCTACTGGGTATGGGACAACGGGTCCGGTATCGCCCCCGAGGACCTGGATAAGATCTTCAACCCCCTCTTCAAGGGTAAGGAGGGTGGGACGGGGATCGGGCTGTCCATAGTCAAGAAAGTGGTCGATGTCTATGGGGGAGAGATAAGGGTATACAACGACGCAGGAGCGCGTTTCGAGTTCACCCTGGGCGGCAGCTCAACATGACGGGATGTTTAACCGATAGATTAAGCGACATTGCAGGCTGGGCCATATAAGATTATGGTTAAAGATGCCCCGGCACGACACGAGGGTCGGGACGGGGCGCTTGGTGAGTAACGAGGGGAACCGGTAATAAAAGATGGCGAACACCATATTGATCGCGGACGACGCGCTTTTTACGCGCATGATGCTGCGCAACATCCTCTCCGAGAACGGCTACAGCGCCATCGTGGAGGCGGAAACGGGGGCGGAGGCCATCTGGGCCTACGAGCGCTGGAAGCCCGACCTGATAATCATGGACATCAATATGCCCGAGATGGATGGCATGGCCGCGGCCAAGAGTATTCTGCGTACCAACCCGCAGGCCAAGATAATCATCTGCAGCGCCCTGGGCGAGAAACAGCTCATGCTGGAGGCGCTGGAGGAGGGTGTGATCGACTTCATCACCAAGCCCTTTCAGCCGGATAAGGTGATAGAAGTCATAAAGAAAGCACTACCCTGATCGCTACCCCCACGAACACCAATCTTCTGTCATCGCGAGCGTATGCGAAGCGATCCCCTGTAAGGGCATGCCGGTTTCGACTGCAAAGGGATTGCTTCGTCGCGGACTCCTCGCAATGACGGTAAGGACACACCTATGAGCCTGGCCAGGTATATGTCCCCGTCTAACCCCAATCGGTACGGAAGCCCGTGCCCCCCGGGGGCCAGGAAAACTCGATGGCGCCGCTGGGGCAGACATACCAGCAGGCGGCGCATTCCATGCATCTATCCAGGCTCTTTATACGCGCCTTCTTCTTCGCTATCTCGTAACATCCCCCCAGGCATACGCGTACGCAGTTGGCGCAGCCGTCGCATTTCTCCTCATTCACCGCGATGAATTCGCCGGCGCCCTCCACCCACTCTACTCCCGGCAGCTCCTCGTATGTCCTGGCCATTCTCATCCCCTCGCTCTCTGAGCGTTGTCGTTGGGCTGGTCGAAGACCTCGGGGTCGGCCCGGCGCACGAAATCTATGATCCTCACGCTTACTGGAGACATCACCGGCTCGATCTTCACCATGCCTCGCATCAGCGCCTCCAACAATGGCAGCGACGCCTTCATCACCGGGTTGGCGAAGCGGCACAGGGGCATGAGGAGGTCCGCCGCGGCACGCGTTACGGGAGAGAGCAACCCCAGGGCGGCGTCGCATGCCTTCAGCGCGCCACGGAAGATGCTCTGGGCGATGCGGGGTTCGGAGGCCGCGTCCCGCTGCGGCTCGCCCTTTCCGCCGCTGTAGTCGAAACGCTCGTATACCCAGTTGAAGTAGTAGCGGAAGTACATCCTGATCCAGGAAGTGATGATGGTGGGGTCCTCCTTGAGCGACTGCAGGATGGTCTCAGCAAGCGGAGTGCCCATGGAGGCGAAGCCGCCCAGGCCCCAGCCGTCGTGGACGTATTTCTTCAACTCCTCCAGGTCGTGGTGCTCCTGGGCGAAGCGCAGGTTGTAGCGGTTGGTGGCGGTTATCGACCACTGGAGGATGGGATGGTTGCGGATGCGCTCGTCGTACCTGGAGAGGAACTCCCGCGAGGTGTCCCCGGCGCGCAGGGCCTCGATGGCCACGTCGGCGGCGATATCGGCTGAGAACCAGGCAGCCGGCACGCCGTCGCACAACTCCGTGCTCTCCAGCCCCGCGGCATCGCCGATGAGTATCATACCGTCAGTATGATTTGGCATCTCGCGCAGCTCGCGGTCCAGCCCGACGAAGATCTCGAACCCCTCCCAAATGCGCGCGCGCAGCTTGATGCGGGGGGCTACCTCCTCCTTCCACCAGGGAAGCCTGGTGGTTATGTTCTCGTGATATTCCTCGAAGAGCTTTCTCAGGTTGGGTACCTCTCCGTCTTTCAGTCGCAGGCACTGGTCCTGCATGAAATGTATGCTGTTGCGGTACGGCCACACCATGAGGCCGTTGCCCTGGCCCAGGGGAGGGGCGAGCCTCTGTTCATCCCATCCCCAGCAGAAACGCAGGGTATGTCCCATGAGTTCGTCGAGCTCATCCTTGTCGATCTCGTAGTCGTAGATATCGGCCAGCGAGATGACCTCGGGGGGATACTTCTCCCTCACCCCCGTCTTCACCGCCAGCAGCCCCTGGGAGCCCTCGGCGTCGAGGACTATACGCGCCCGGATCTCCTCCCCTTTATCCGTCCTCACGCCCGCTATCCTCCCGTCTTCGCGCAGCACGTCTACAACCGTGGTCGAGGTGCGCAGCTCCGCTCCGGCCTCGACCGCCTTCTCCGCCTCCCACTGACAGAAGGGCTGACAGTAGGCGTTGTAGCCGAAGCCGATGACGGGGGAGAGCGGTTTTGGTATGCGCAGGGAATCCTCGATATGTATCTCGCCGGCATCGATGTCCGTGATTATATAGTTGATGATCCCGTCAACGGGCCTTTCGATAGGCGGATTGCCGTCGCGTATGAAGGCCGGCCCGAACAGAAAACCGTAGAATGGAATGGTCAGGCCTGAGATAACCTTCTCGCCGACCTTCTCGGACCTCTCGATCATCAGGGTCCTCAAGCCCGCATCGGCGCACTTTTTTGCCGCCACGGGCCCTCCGAAACCCGCCCCCACGATTACGACGTCGTATTCCTGCATATCTCCCTCCCAAGATACCTGACTGCATCAGCGCCCGTCACTCGCTCTCAGAGTATGCATAAAGACGCGAAGCAGAAACGTGCCGAGACTTTAATTTGTTTATCTATATTATCTCCCGGCAAGCGTGAGGTCGAGTTCGAAGCTTTCTATATGCCTTGCGGTGGGGTGACGAAGATTATCTGCGCCGCCTCGAAAGTAGTATAAAATCTTAACTGGACTAAGGTTCATCTACTTGCGCCCGCAGGGTGCTTGTGCCCGTAGGATTGTGGAGGGTGATGACCTATCGATTTCGAGAGAGAAGATAAGTGGTACCGCAACTGGTATGTCCTTCTCGGGGCATCCCTGATCCTGCTCACCATCGTCCTCTACCTCATCCACTACGCCATCTTCCGGGACGCCCACCATATATGGATCTACATGCTGGGAGACATCGCGTTCCTGCCGGTAGAGGTGCTGCTGGTGACCCTTATCGTCCACCGCGTCCTGGATATGCGCGAGAAGCGCAACCGCATGGAGAAGCTGAACATGGTGATCGGGGCTTTCTTCAGCGAGATGGGGATGCAGCTGTTGCATTCCCTGGCTGAGTTCGACGCGACCTGTCAGCGGATCAAGGAATGCCTGCAGGCGGATGCGGGGTGGAGCAGCGAGGATTTCAGAGATGCCGCCGGCAGGATCGCCGAGTACGAATGCTCCATCGGGCGGGACGACGTTCAGCTCGAGGATATGCGCGAGTTCCTGCTCTCTAAGAGGGACTTCCTGCTGACCCTGCTCGAGAACCCCACCCTGCTCGAGCACGAGACCTTCACCGACCTCCTCTGGGCCGTCTTCCACCTCACCGAGGAGTTGAAATACAGGTATGCCATCGCCGACCTGCCGGACGCGGACCACGAACACCTGTGCGGCGATATCGCCAGGTCATATAAGCTGTTGCTGCGAGAGTGGCTTGTCTACCTCGAGCACCTCAGAACCAACTACCCATATCTTTTCTCGCTCGCCATAAGGATGAATCCCCTGGATCCGGATGCTTCCCCCGTCATCAAGTAACGCATATGGAGCATTCCCATTCATGTACGTTGCTTTGATGCGGGACTTCTCGCGTCTGCTGCCTCTCTATGTTTGTGGGCAAGATGATGGCGGGACGGTTTAATCTCTCGGCCCCGGGGGTATAAGGGCAGCATGTCTCAATGCTATGCGGTCGCTTCAGCAAGGCGGTTAAGAGCTTGACAGGGTCTGGCAGCGCAAAGAACGAGAGTGCGGAGGGCGATCATGAGCAGAATAAAACGTTGTCCTTATTGTGGGATACCCAGGGATTTCGCCAGGGGAAATGTCTGGAACGACGATGGAACCATAACCCAGGCGAGGAACCCGGACCATCGCGTGTTCTTCTACGAGGCTGATGGGCTGGACAAGTTGTTCGCAAGGGTGGAAGAGCTCGTAGGCCTGCCGCTCGACCGTATCATCGTAGAGGGAAAGCGCAAGGGGTCCCTGGAATATATCCAGAATATCTATCCCGGCTATAAGCGCGCGTTGCTGCGTGCTTTCCGCGGCAAGGTCTACCAGAGCACTGCCGATATCGGCGCCATATTTGGCCTGGGCCATTACGAACTCCTCGAGTTCAAGAAACGGGAATACATCAAGGTATACTGCCGCAACGTCTACTCCCTTTCCCTGTTCAGCGGGGATCTCATCGCCGTATTCAACTTCGTGGAGGGGATACCCGCCGATCTGCGCATAGAGGAGAAGGAAAACGGGTATGTGGTCACAGTGGCGCGCGGCAAGGAGTACGAGGAGTTGGTCTCCCGCCTGGATATGGAAAGATATCCCATAAAACCAGGCGATGTGAAGCATGAAAGATGTCCGCAATGTGATGTCCCGCTAGACCTCAAGGAATACGCGTGGGATCTCGAGGAAGGAGTGATCACCGATACGGTCACCGGCAGGCGTATGGTCTTCACCGGTCCGCGCGAGATAGACGCGATAATGCACGAACTGGAAGCGGAATTAGGAGAAGAGATCGGCAAGACCATAGTCGAAGCACAACGCTTGTACATCAAGGAGACCCTGCAGCAGGCGGAGTTCGAAAGATCGCCGCAATACCTCTTTCGCCAGTTCGCCAAGAGGGGTATGGGCAATCTGGTTTCCTTCGATCTCGGCGATGATGGCATGCGGGCGGTGGTGGAGAACGCCATCGTCCCACTTCTGCTGACCGGGATACTGCAGGGTGTCTACGAGTTGGTTACCGGCAGCCGGTCCAGCGTTGATTACGGAATGGAGAGGGACGGTACCTTCCACGTTGAGGTCAAGCCGGCCTCCTGAATGACCGCATTCCTCATGCGTGGCGGGCCCGTTCAGCTTAGAAGCCCTCCATAAAAAGCCCGGCATACCAGACCAGAGCCCGGCCCGATCTATCTGTTTCAGAAATGACCGGGGGGCGTCGAATATATAGTGGAAGTGAACGTTTAATGAATACGGGATGGAGCCGCGGATGCAGTTGAGGATTGAGAGACAATGGCCAGGATAAGACTCTGTCCCGCCTGCGGTGCCGCGAGAAAAGTGACCAGCCTTCACGCCTGGATGCCCAACGGCACCATACTCGAGAAAAGCAATCCCGAGCACCGCATGGTCTTCATCGAGAGCGACAGCCTGCGAGATACCTTCGAGGGCATCGAGAGGATCATAGGTATCTCCATCGAGCCCATCATCGTAGAGAGCCAGCGCAGGTCAACTTTTGAATCCGTGAATATCGAGCTGCCGGCCCCGGTAAGGGCCTTGACGAGGTGGACGGGAACGGGACCCATAGCGCGCTATATAGCGACCATTGGTAGGCTGAACGGCCTGGGCGACATTCAGCTGGTCGACTTCCGCAGGAGGCGCGGGAAGGATGACTACATAATCCTGCGCATACGCGAGCCGTATTCCCTGCCCCATTTCTGCGGGAACTTCGCCGGCGCCATGGAGGCTGTCGACGGGAGGGAGGTCTCCATTACCTACGAGGAGAAGGCGCCGGGGGAATACGAGCTCACGGCACGTATATCCTCGCATGCCGTGGAGTTCAAGGAGAGGTTGCAGAGGAAAAAGCCCCACTTCAAGCAGGGTGAAATCGAACTGGAGAGGTGCCCGGTATGTGGGGGGCCTAAGATACTGTCCAGGTACGCCTGGCGGCTGGAGCGCGGGGTAATAGAGAACAGGGACAGCAAGCGCCGCATGGTCTTCATGGGAACGGCGACCCAGGAGGCCATCGTCGACGAGCTCATCAAGGAGCTCGGGGATTCCATCGTGCAGGCGGCCATCGAGGCGCAGCGCGAACTTGTAGCCTCAGGCTTTTTCTCCAGCGACGAGATAAAAGAGGTCCCGGATTTTAGAGAACAGTTCGCCTACCGGGGCCTGGGAAACCTGCGCGAGATCGAACTGGAAGCAGACCACATGCATTTCCGCCTGGAGAATCCCTGCCTGCACTTCATGGTCGTCGGGCTGGTGCAGGGCCTCTACGAGAGGGCATTCGGCGTGCGCAGCAAGGTGGAGTGGGAGATAACGGAGGACGGAGACCTCCTGGTCGATGTCCGCTCCACCGGGTGAGACCTCTTTCCCGCCCGGTCTGCGTACGTGAGGATCGTCTACCAGCGAGTGTTCTATTCAAGCCCTTCACGGAAGCGGGGGCGGTACACGGGACACTTCGCGACACAGAGACCGCAGCGCACGCCGTTCATCCCCGG
>JAFGDU010000097.1 GCA_016931915.1 Actinomycetota bacterium | reverse complement strand
GGTGGGTGGTCCGAGGGCCTGGTAGAAGTTGCGTCTTGCCTTGCGGGTGAGTCTTGCTCCGCTAGCGTGGTTTCCGTTCTGCGACATTTTGTGCCTGCACCTCTCTTGCGAATATTGCTGCGTCCGATATCAGCATCACAGTCTGACTTTTCGTTGTCTGTTTCGACACATATATCAACACCCATTAATGGATACTGTAATTATACTATTGAGTCATATTAGCTGTCTAATCTGACCCCGGCCTCCATTCCTCCCGGGCCGCATATACTTTCCGCACATGAAAAGATAACACCGGCACAGTGTTTTCGCCATGATATACATGCCTGGGGCCAGCCCCCTTATACCCGGATCTTGTAGGTGGCGAGCAGGACTTTTCCCTCCTTGAACGCCGCGGCGGGCGCCAGCACGTGGTCCACACACCCAATGGGATTTCCCGGCAGCAGCAACAGGTCGGCCTGGGTGTCACCGCCACCGACAGGGATCGACTACTCCACCCCCGCCTCCTCTTCCTCCTCCTTCTCCAACTCCCTGCCGCCTATTACTATGCGCGGCAGCGTCGTGGCGAGAAAGATCACCAGGCCAACGGCGAGGAGTATCAGAACCACCGTCTTGGACGCCACGAACTCGAGCGAGAGGGCGATGCCGGTAAGTATGGCGGTCCACAGGTAGATTATCAGCACTGCCTGGCGCTGCGTATGTCCGATATATAGAAGGCGGTGGTGGATATGCTCCTTGTCCGCGTAATGGAACGGCCGCCCTTTCCTCGCCCTCCTCAAGATGGCCAGGCCGGTGTCCATGATAGGTACGGCCAGGATGATGATGGGGGTGAACAGGGTGGCGACGGCGGTTCGCTTCAGGATGCCCTGGATGCTGATGGCCCCGAGGATGAATCCCAGGAACTGTGCCCCGGAATCCCCCATGAATATGTTGGCGGGATTGAAATTGTAGCGAAGGAACCCGAGGCATGCGCCGCCGACAGCGGCGGAGATGACCATGGCTTGCAGGGTATTGGGATCTGCTCCGACGCGCGACCCGTAGAAGAAGAAAGCTCCCGCGGAGATAAAGGCTATGCCAGCCGCCAGGCCGTCCAGGCCATCGATGAGATTGATGATGTTGGTGAAGGCGACCATCCATACCACGGTAAGCAGGATGGAGAGGATGGGACTTGCGGTCAGGTCGATGACGTTGCCCCTCGGGAGTGCTATGGTGCTGATCTCTACGCCGAATGAGACCAGGACCAGGGCAGCCATGACCTGTCCTGCCAGTTTCATCCAAGGCGAAAGGTGCCTCATATCGTCGATGGCCCCCAACACCGCTATGAAGGTCGCGGCGAGAATGATCCCCAGCAGCTGGTACGAGGATAGCGCATCCACCATACCCTGTGGCTTGGCCATGGCGGACGAATAGCTGACCACTATCTTACTCAGGAGCAGTGAGATGATAACGGCCAGGAATATTGCCACTCCACCCAGGGTCGGAGTGGGGTTCTCGTGCACCTTGCGGTCGTGGGGCATATCGACCGCGCCCAACCACATCGCCAGACGTCGTGCCTGGGGAGTGAGCACAAGCACCAGGACCAGGGAAACAGCGAAGGCCAGGACGTAGATCAAGGCCCGCACTCCTCCCCCAGGTGTATAAACCGCATGTCAGCCTCGCGCGCCATCTCGTCCGCCAGTTCATCCTCGTACCCTTCGGAGTAATAGACGTGGGACACGCCCGCGTTGATGAGCATCTTAGTGCACAGAACGCACGGTTTGTGGGTGCAGAACATACTGCCGCCCCGCACAGCGGTGCCGTGCATCGCCGCCTGGATGATGGCGTTCTGTTCGGCGTGCAGCCCCCGACAAAGTTCGTGCCGCTCGCCCGAGGCAACGCCCTTTGAGTCACGTATGCACCCTACCTCCTCGCAGTGAGGCAGGCCCGAGGGAGCTCCGTTGTAACCGGTGGAGACGATGCGCTTCTCGAGGACGATGATACAGCCCACCTGGCGGCGCAGGCAGGTCGAGCGCGTAGCCACCTGCCGCGCGATGGACATGAAGTACCTTTCCCAACTCGGCCTGGTCATGGCTTATCTCCTGAGACTGCGGTCGGCCCGGTGCGCCTAGAGGTCGGGGTAGAGGGGGAAGCCGGCCAGGAGTTCCTCCACCCTCTCCCGCACCCGGCGCATGACTTCCTCCGACCCCATGTTCCTGACCACCAGTGCGATGAGGTCGGCTATCTCGACCATCTCCGCTTCCCGCATGCCCCGCGTGGTGACCGCCGGTGTGCCGAGACGTATTCCGCTGGTTATTGCCGGAGGCTTATCGTCGAAGGGAATATTGTTCTTGTTGGCTGTTATCCTAACCGCATCCAGCGCTTCCTCCACCTCGCTGCCGCTGAGCCCCAAGGGACGCAGATCCACCAGCAGTAGATGGGTGTCGGTGCCTCCTGACACCAGGCGCAGGCCCCGCTCCTGCAGTGCTTCGCCCATGGCCCTGGAGTTCCTCACTATCTGCCGCGCATACTCGGCGAACTCGGGCTGGGAGGCCTCCTTGAGCGCCACGGCCTTGGCCGCGATGATGTGCATGAACGGCCCGCCCTGTACGCCCGGAAAGACGGCGTGGTCCAGTTCCTGGGCAAAACGTTCCTGGCAGAGTATCAGCCCCCCGCGCGGACCGCGCAGGGTCTTATGGGTGGTAGTGGTGACGAACTCCGCATGGGGCACGGGATCCGCATGCACCTTTCCCGCCACCAGGCCGGCGAAGTGGGCCATATCCACCATGAGCATCGCCCCCACTTCGTCCGCCACGGCCCTGAAGGCCGCGAAGTCAATATCGCGGGGATACGAACTGCCCCCGGCGATGATCAACTTGGGGCGGCAATCCCTGGCCACCCGTGCTATCTCCCCGAAATCCAGCATCTCCGTTTCGCGGTTCAAGCCGTAAAAGTGGGCGTTGTAAAGGACGCCGCTGATATTGGCGGAAGTGCCGTGTGTCAAATGGCCCCCCGCGATCTTCTCCATGCCCAGGATGGTATCGCCTGGCTCGAGGGCGCAGAGGTATACGGCCGTGTTGGCCTGTGCGCCGGCATGCGGCTGCACGTTAGCGTGCTCCGCCCCGAAGAGGTCCCTGGCTCTCGCCACGGCAAGCTCCTCTGCGACATCCACGAACTCGCAGCCGCCATACCACCTGTGGCCGGGATATCCCTCGGCGTATTTGTTGGTCAGCACCGTGCCGGCCGTCTCCAGCACGGCACGCGAGGGGAAATTCTCGGACGCGATCAACTCTATTTTATGGCGCAGACGGTGCAGTTCGTCGCGGACCACCTGTGCTATCTCGGTATCCACTTTCGCTATCTCGTCAAGGCCGCTCATGCTTCCTTTCCTCCATGTCGCCTCTCGACCTCCGCCAGCAAGTCCAACCTGCGGGAGTGCCTTCCCCCCTCGAACGGAGTCTCCATCCATATGTGTACGATCTCCTCCGCCACCCCGGATCCGATCACCCTCGCGCCCATGGTCAGCACGTTGGCATCGTTATGCAGGCGGCTGTAACGCGCCGTGTAGAGGTCGTTGCAGACCGCGGCCCTCACTCCCGGCAATTTGTTAGCGGTCATGGCCATACCCAGACCGGTGCCGCATATCGCTATTCCCCTCTCCGCTTCGCCGGCGGAGACGCGCCGGGCCACCCGCTCGGCGAACTCAGGCCAATCGCATGATTCGTCGGAGAAGGTGCCTTCGTCCAGGATCTCGTGTCCAGCTCTCGCAAGGGTTTCCGCGACTACATCCTTGAGGATGAAGCCGGCATGATCGCATCCAAGGGCTACTCTCATATCATTCCTTTACTTCCGTTCTCCCGCTTGCAGGAGATTGCAACGGATGCTCATCCCCTCTTCTCAGCCGTCTCGGCACGGCCGAAAAGAGCCTGCATGATATCGTCCAGGGAGCGTTCGATGTCCTCGGCGACTCCCAGGTAGACGCGCAGAGAACTCCCAATGGGGTCAATTATATCAGAGCCGTGCGACTGGATATCGGCGATGAATTCCCCGCTTGGAGCGGACTCCCGCAGAACCTCGAATACACCTATGAGACGCGTCCTTGCCTCCTGCTCGTTGCGGACTGTATCCGACCCCAAGCGCTCGATTATCCTCCCGGACATGGAGGAGAGGTACTTGATGGTGGTGCTCCACTTGGTTGCCTGCGGTTCCATCCTGCCGATGAGAAGGAGGTGCTCCCTGGCCATGGCCAGAACCACGTCGGCAGCGAGCAGTAACCCGGGGGTGAGCTCCGTCGCACGGTGCGGCTCCAGGTCGATCCCCCAGAGGTCCATGGCCTGTACGGCCGAAGACGTGGCGGGATTCCCCTCGATAGCGGAGGTCCCCGCGGAATGAACCTGCGATAAGTCCGCCAGGGTGGGATAGTCGGCGTTAAGCCTGGCCTGGAACATGGCCTCCGCCATGGGGCTGCGGCATAGATTGCCGGTGCAGACGAAAAGGATGTCCAGCAACCTACGTCCCTCCTTTTTTCTCGCGATAGCACATGTACTCTATGCTGTCCTCTCCATATCGGAGCATACTCCGCATCAACTCATCCTCGCATATTTCGCCCTGCCTTAATACCGTTAATTCGCCTTCACTTATCTTTACCACTGCGGATGGCCTACCCGATCCGCTCTTTCCCCCGTCCACGGCAAGACCGACCTTTGCCAGCAACCCCTCGTCTATCTCCGCGAAGGAGGCTGGTGCCGGCCCGCCCGCCAGGTTCGCACTGCTTACAGCCAGCGGGCCGCTGATACTCAGAAGACTTAGCAGCAGCGGGCTGTCCGGAACACGTATGCCCAGCATGTGAGTGGAAGGAGCGACGCTCTCCCTCCACGGGATCTCGCTTGCCTTCACCACCAGCGTCAACGGTCCCGGCCACAAGGTTCCCAGACGCCGCAGGGTCTCACGCTCTTCTTCAACGGTCAACTCCGCCGCCTCCTCGATGCCGGAGACCATCACCACCAACGCCTTTTCGGCATCCCTTCCCTTGGCTCTGAAGACCGCCTCTACCGCGCGGTGAACATCCGCACGAGCCGCCAGTCCATAGACGGTATCCGTGGGAATAATGGCCAGCTCGCCCATGGCGAGAACTTCCGCGCATCTGCGCACGATTAACGACAGGTCTGCATCCTGCATGTGTAATATCTCAGCCATGGCTCTATTATAGCTGGGCGTATACGGATCTTCTTCCGAACGTACAGGTGCCAGGCCTGGCCTGGGGTTGCTCAGACGGAGGGGTTCGTTTGCGAATGAAATTGCGCTGATGGAGGAGATAGGGGAGGGAGCGTTAAAATATTTATATAATGTCTATGCTGGTCGTTGACGATAATTAATAGTCAGAGAGGTAATTATCGATTCCTGGTGTGTTGAGTGATGGACGAAGAGAAGAACGAACTCGCAGGTGAGCCGAAGGGCGTGGAAGCCGGTGAGGAACTGGCGCGCAAAGCGGTTGAGCTCCTCATCGCCCTCAATGCCGCCATGATAAACATCCATATGTACCCTCCCACGAGCGATATGATCGCAGCTTCCGTGGAAACGGCCTACGCCCGCATAGACCCCCTCCTTGCACAAACCGGGAAGCTCACCCTGGGAGAGGCGGACAACCTGCTGCTGATCAATGGGGAGAAACTGCACGACCGCGACCAGGTCAGACCGCCCGTACTCTCCTTCCTCGACGGCTTGCGGCGCAGGGATATCTACAGCATCACTTTCTCCTCGGGAATGGAACAGGAGGAGTTCCTGAAATTCCTGTACATCATGGCCAAGGAGCCGGAGGAGCTGCGACAGATCGGAGGCATGGCGGAGGAGATGGGGCGCGAAGGCTGTCACCATATACTGGTAAACGAGAAACGCTTCGTATCCGTGACAGACGACGAGGTCGTAACAAGCGAGGCCGAGGAGGAAGCGGGGGAGGGGGAAAAGCGCTTCAAGGAGGAGGAACTCCTCCGCCTCAACGAAAAGCTCAAGGACGAGAGGTTCGTCAACTATATAACCGGGAAGGAGAACCGGCAGAACACCGGCGAAGACGCCATCCATGACATCATGAACAACCCTCCCCGTCTGGGCCTGCTGCTTCGCCAGGCCGTGCGGGAGACCGTAGTAGAGGTTGAGGACCCTGAAGAGGCCCTGGACAGGGTGTGTGAGACGCTGGAGAGGACAGCATTGCTGCTGGGAGAGCTCGACGACGAAGAGCTCAACCGCATGGACGAGGAGGAGATCGCAAAAGCCGCCGCCTTCCTGGAACCTTCCGAGCTCAAAGGCTACTTGCTGCGGGAGAAGCCCGAGGCCCTGCAGGAGCTGGAGCTGCGCAAGAGGATCCTGGAAAGCCTGCGCGAGAACAAGGTTCTCGACCTGCTCGAAAGCACCATCCGGGAGCATGAGTCGCTGCAGCGGCAGGTAGACGATCCGGAGACCGCCTTCTCGCCGGAGCAGGAACTGCGATTTGGAGCCCTCTCGGCCCTCATCGACGAGATATACCAGGCCTCGGTGGGCAAGCCCTGGGAATCGCGGGTGAGCGATCGCATCTTCCAGGCGGATATGTGGAAGAAGATCGTCAACGGCACCAGCAGCGAGAGAGGGGGCGCGGGGTCGAGCACCCTCGTATACCAGATCAGCAACATGCTTGTGAACGAGGGTCTGACGCTGGATATCGACGAGCTGACCGCCGAGATGACCATCGACGAAAACATCCCCAGGTTGTTGAAGAAACTCTATCGCGCCCGACGCCATGACACGGTGCTTAAACTGGTGGAAAACCTCCTGGATAACCTGGAGGACATGAGCCCCGAGATCAGGCTGAAGACGGCGGAGACTCTGCGCAATATACCCGAAGCCCTCGAGATGAGCCGCCACCTGCAGGAATTCCCGGTTGCCTACGAGATGAAGGACCGCCTGCTCGAGAGGCTGGAGCGGGAACGCGAGTTGAACGACGTATACACTACACTGGCAACCTGCCTGGCGAGCCTGGCACAGACCTTCATCCTGTCGGAGGACTACGATGCAGCCCTGAGTATCATCGACACCTTCTGGCGGCACAACAGCGCCGACGACACCCGCAAACCGGAGCAGAGGCGCACCGCCCTCGATGCCGTAGCGACCGTCGCAAGCCCCGAGGTGCTTGACAACCTCGCGGATATCCTGCGCGAGGGAGACATCCAGACTATCACCGAGGTGGCGGAGATCCTTATCAAGTTCGAGGATAAGTCCGTGCAGCCCCTCATCCAGGTGCTGAAAGACAGCGAGGATCTCCTGGTAAAACGTGTTACATTCGAAGCTCTAGAGAATATCGGCAAGGACGCAATACTTACCCTCATCAACGACCTCGAAAAATACAATCCGTGGCATATGTATCGTAACATCATCTCCATCCTTGCGGAGATAGGCAACCGCTCCATCATCCAATCATTGGCACGCTTCATCAAGCATCAGAACCCCGAGGTGCGCCGCGAGACCATCAAGGCACTGTCAAAGATACGCACGCCGGAGACCATCTCGCTGTTGATCGAGGCCGTGAACGACCGTGACGAACTGGTGCAGAAGGAAGCATGCATCGGACTGGGACGCATGCGTGACGTCTCCACCGTTCCGGTCCTCGTGGATGTGATAAAGCCTCCACGCAGCTTCAGCAAGCAGCGGAGGCGCTCAAATGCCGTTAAAGGTGCGGCCATGTGGGCTCTGGGCGAGATAGGTGATTTTTCCACCATACCCTACTGCAAGGTAATCCTGCAAAAGCGGCCCCGGCTTCCTTTCTTTGGTAGGGGCAAACACGAGCTGCGCGCCTCTGCGGCTCTCGCCCTGGGAAGGATAGGCAGCGATGAATGCCGCGAAATCCTGCAGCAGTACAGCGACGACGGCAGCGACAAGGTACGGCGTGCCGCAATCACAGCCCTTAGAAACATCCAGAGAAGAAAAACGGCGGAGATGGTCGAGCAGAACCGCCAAGAGCCAGAGGATGCAAACGTCCAGGCCCAGATCTGAACCCTCCACTATACTGCAACAGGCGAATAATAAAGTTGCGCCGCCGTATTCATATAGGCGACTTCATCTCCTTGATTCCCCGCCGTGACCCCTTCTACCAGTTCTCGGCCAACAACTCGAAATGTGCCTGGGCATGGGCACAGGCCGGGCACTCGTCGGGAGCTTCCGGGCCCTCGTGGATATACCCGCAGTTGAGACAGCGCCAGACGACAGTCCCATCCTTCTTGAAGACGGTTCCCCCATCGACGTTGGCCAGCAGGCCCAGATAGCGCTTCTCGTGCTGTTTCTCCGCTACCGCTATCGCTTCGAATATCGCGGCGATATCGTCCAGCCCCTCGTCACGCGCCACTTCCGCGAAGGAGGGGTACATATCGGTCCATTCGTGGTTCTCTCCCGCGGCCGCCTCCTTCAGGTTCTCGGCCGTGCTTCCTATCACGCCCGCGGGGTAAGCGGCCTGTATCTCTACGTCCCCGCCCTCCAGGAGCTTGAACAGGCGTTTCGCGTGTTCCTTCTCCTGGTTTGCCGTCTCCTCGAAAACCTGCGCTATCTGGACAAACCCGTCCTTTTTCGCCTGGCTCGAGAAGTACGTGTACCTGTTCCTGGCCTGGGACTCTCCCGCAAAAGCGGTCAGCAGGTTCTTTTCGGTCTGCGTACCTTTTACATTTGCCACTGCTTACTCCTTCCCGTCTTTAAATGTGCATTGACTCAATGGCAGCCCCAAACATCGCGGCTTTGTGCTCAGGAAGACTAACACCTTTCAGGATCTCTGAACATGATCTGCTTCACCCCGTATATCTTTCGTCTCAGCAGTCCAGCATATATCGTATACGGGTCAGCGGTTCGCCACCGTGGCGTGCAGGCAGCCTCTCTTCGCCCTGATATCCGTGTGTAGCCAGCCATCGCGCTTCGCCGCCAGGGTCCCCTCGATATCGTTCCAGTAGCCCTGGGTCACGGCAGGGCCCCTGAGCGCGAGCTCGCCCTCCTCACCGCGCTTCACCCGCCTTCCCAGTTCATCAAGGATACGCACACGGTTGGGCGGGATGACCAGGCCAGGACATCCCTCGGGCCACGTGATGCCGGGAAGAGCAGGCTTCAGCGCGAGCACCGTCGCCTTTCCCGCGGCGAAGTACAGCTCGACCAGACGCGCGGAAGGATGCAGGGGTCCCGGGCAGAGAGAAGGCAGGTGCCGGGACTCATCCGGTGTCCCCTGCGACGGTTCACCAACGTTTATAAGCCAGAGGCGAAGCGACGGGAGCTCGTGCCCATGCGTGCATGCCTGCAACAGGGATACATGCGTTCCGGAAGATGTCATCAACGCGACCGGATTCACGGTTTCCAGTGTCCTCAGGGCGTGTTCCAGTGGTGGATCCTGCAGAAAATACATGTGCAACCCCATGCATAACCCGAGCACACAGGTGGTGAATCCCGGCGACGACAGCAATGAAACGGCATGAACGCATGAACCACCCGGTCGGGTGGGAAGAAGAGCCGCCGCCCAAAGCTGCGGCCCCAGAAGGCCCTCGTTGGCGACCATGACCGCCTTGATGGAGCCGTCCCCCATCATGGTGCGGAAAAGGCAGACGATGTTGCCGGGCTTCAAGGTGTAGGGGAGAAAAAAGCCCGACGAACGGTCCATCGCTTCGTCGAGTGACATCATTCCATCCGGCACCCGTGAGCGTGGACCCGAGACCACGATTCCCCTCATACCCCCCATACTGCCGGCCAGGCCCGGCCGTTCCGCGAACAGCCTGCCATCCACCACGGCCAGCTTCGCACCGCATTCCCGGACGTACCTGTCGATCTCACCCGACGGCAGCTCGTGGTCGAGGGGGACCGCGATACCCCCAGCCTTGATAAGCGCCACGGAGATAAGGAGCATCTCCGCAGCATCGGGAAGACACAAGACGACCCGCTCCCCCTTCTTCAGGTCGAGTTCGCGGATGAAGGCTTCGGCTCCCAGGTTGGTGAAGCGGAGGCAATCCCCGCAGGTCAGTTCGGGGGAGGAGAAAATACGGTAGGTAGCGGGCTCCGCGAGGCGGATTATCTCGCGGTCACCGTAGATCTCGTACAGGTTCTCGAAGAGGTTGGACATGGTGAGAAGCCGCCGCATGGCCAACCGTACTCTTTTCAACATAACCGTTATTCTGTTATCAGAGCGGGGTCGCAGTCAACTTTGCGCGACCCGGGAGCACGACGTACGCGGTAGACATGGAAGCTCGTTCCGCGCTCAAGAGGCGCCCGCAGGGGGAATAATGAAATCAGCGGATGGCATAGATGCAGTGGATATCAAGGGGAGGTAGATGAAGATGCGTTCCATGCTGGAGGGAGTTAGGGTTATCGATTTTACCAACACCGTCGCCGGACCAGGATGCACCTTCTTCCTGGCGGATATGGGGGCGGAGGTGATCAAGGTGGAGCGGCCGGGGCTGGGTGATGAGGCACGTCTCTTTCCTCCCTACAAGGACGGCACCTCTGCTTCCTTTGCAGTGCTCAACCGCGGCAAGCGTGGCGTGGTCCTGGACCTGAAGAAACCCCGCGCCGTCGAGTTGTTCAAGGAGCTTACGGCCGTTTCCGACGTGCTGGTTGAGAACTACCGGCCCGGGGTCATGAAGAAGCTGGGGCTGGACTACGATGTCCTCAAAGATATCAATCCCAGGCTGGTGATGTGCTCGATCTCCGGGTACGGCCAGTACGGCCCCCTTTCCCACCTGCCAGCTTATGACGCTGTCCTGCAGGCCATGAGCGGGCTCATGAGTACCACCGGCTTCCCCGAAACACCCCCAACCCGCGCCGGTACCCTCATAGTGGATATATCATGCGCTTTTTACTCCGCCTTCGGCGTCTGCGCCGCCCTTTTTGCGCGGGAACGGACGGGGGAGGGGGAATACCTGGACGTCTCCATGTACGATGTAGCAATCAACCTGCTGGAGGCGAAGTTCGTCGATTACACGGTCACAGGTAATATCCCCCAACGGACCGGCAACCGCTACCCCTACGTAACGCCGTTCGACGCCTACGCAACCAGGGACGGTTACGTAATGATCATCTGCGTGGGAGACCAGCCTTTCCACAACCTCTGCAATGCCATGGGCAAGCCGGAGCTGGCGGACGACGAGCGCTTCAAGGACATCATGGCGCGCAACGCCCACGAGCCCGAACTGAAGGAGGTCATAGAGGAGTGGGCGTCCACGCTCACGTGCAGCGAGGTCTGGGAGCTTATGCAGGAGCATGGTGTCCCCGGCGCTCCGGTCAACGACATCAAGTCCGTGGTGGAGAACCCACACACGGCCGCCCGCGGGATGCTCGTGGACCTCGAGCAGCCGGGGGCCGGAACCATCACCATATTCGGCTCGGCCATGAAGGCCCTGGGGAGCGAGATAAGACCGCGCGGCCCCGCTCCCGCCCTGGGGCAGGACAACCGCTGGCTGCTGGAGGAAGTCCTGAAAAAGAGCCCCGGGGAGGCCGAAGATCTACTGGCCTCGGGAGCTATGGGTTAGACTAGGCTCATGCACAGGCTGGCCTTCTACGGCGATGACATCGTCAGGGTAGAGTTACCGGAGCGCACCCGAATCGTCGCGGCGCCGCCCCCCATTGCAGCGATGGAGGATTACCAGGGGGCGGTAAAAAGATCCCTGCGCGATCCCCTGGGGTGTCCTCCCCTTGCGGACCTTGCAGGCCCGGAATCGCGCGTTACCATCGCCTTCGACGACCCCTGCCTTCCCCTGCCACCTGCCCTGAAAGATCCGCGTGGACTGGCCGTGGAAGCCGTGCTCGAGGAGCTCTTTTCCCATGGCGTGAAGAGGGAGAGGATTAATCTTGTCTGTGCCGTAGGCCTGCACCGCAAGTGGACGGAGCGGGAACTCAAGCATATCCTGGGCAAGAGGGTCTGGGCGGTGATGGGGTCCTCATACATCGAAAACCACGATGCGGAGAACCCGGCCGGCAACGTCGACCTGGGCAGGACGGAAGAGGGTTATCCCGTAGAGGTCAATCGCAGGCTCCTGGAATCAGACCTGACCATTTACGTCAACGTCAACTGGACGAGCATGAACGGCGGGTGGAAGTCCTACATGGTGGGACTCGGGACTTACCGCTCCATCCGCCCCCACCACAACCCCTCCGTGCTTACCGGCGGAGGCACCGTCATGGACCCCGGGAGCGAATTCCACGCCATCCTGCGTGCCCAGGGTAGATATCTGTCCCGGTTTGCGCGGGTGCTCAGCTTGGAGACTGTGCTCAATAACCGGGTCTGGCCTGGAACGCTCGACGGCTATCTCTCCCTCGAGAAGAGCCGGGTGCCCCTGCCCTTCAAGCTCTCACGCCACTTTCCACAGGCGGTGAAATCCGCCGTTTCGTCCGCCCTGAGGAGCGCGTATGAGCCCATCGCCGTCAACGCGGGAGACCCGGATGCGGTACACGAACGGACACTGGAGGCGCTCTTCCAGCAGCAGAACGTACGGGTTGCGGGAGAGAGCGACGCCCTGTTCCTTGCCCTCCCCAATATCTGCCCCTACGCCGCTTTCTCACGCATGAATCCCCTGCTGGCCATGAACTCCGCCCTGGGTTACGTCTTCAACATGCACATGCGCAAGCCCGTGGTGCGTAAGGGGGGCGTGCTGGTGCTCATGCAGCCCTTCCTGCCCGGTTTCCACCACCGTCACCACCTCCCCTACGTTGAATTCTACGAGCGCGTCCTGGCCGAGACCCGCGACATGAGCGAGATGGAGATACGTTTCGAGGAGGACTTCGCCGACCGCAAGGAATTCATACGCGCCTACCGCGAGCATCATGCTTACCACGGCGTGCATCCCTTCTACGTATGGTACTGGGGAGGCCTGGCCATGGAGCACCTGGGTCGCGTTATCGTGGTCGGCGCGAAAAGCCGCGAAGTGGTGGAACGCCTGGGCTTCGAGTACGCGGATTCGCTCGAGCGGGCCTGGAGCATGGCGGCAGAGACCCTGGGCAAGGGCTATTCCATAACCCATCTGTCCATCCCTCCCATCTTCGCGACCGAAACAGGGTAAGGTCTTGAATCTTGAATTTTGAGGGAACGACTGGGTATAAACCTAGCCTATGGTAAAATTACAGGATTCAAGACCTGACCCCTCAAACCGACATTGCGTCGAAAATATGGGCTGTGTTAACATACACTCTGTCAGTCCGTGTCTGCGCGCGAATAGGGGGAGATAGCGATGGCGGGTAAAAAGGGCAGGAGTAAAAAGAGTTTCGACCGCGTCCTCAGCATGTATAAATACAAGAATTTCGTCGCCAAGCTCAGCAATTACCCCATCCTCAAGCAGATAGGCTGGCGGCATATGGACATGGACAATACGATCCTCACCTACGTACCCATCTACGAGGACATGGAGGTCCCCGCGGGTACGGCCGCTCCCGTCTCCATCATCGAGCATTTCATCAGGGAGGCAAGCGACCACCTCATACTCTCTCGCTGTCCCTGCCGCAGCGAGAACGACTGCCAGGACTTCGACCCCTACTTCGGCTGCACCTTTCTGGGCCCTGCGGTGCGCAACGTCGACCCCGAGGTGGGCAGGCTGGTGAGCATGGAGGAGGCCCTGGAGCACCTGCACCAGGCCACGGAGATGGGCCTCATCTCGTGCCTGGGGAAGTTCAAGTTCGACGCCGTCATGCTCGGCGTGCAGCGAGATCACCATAACCTCATGACCGTATGCCACTGCTGCCCTTGCTGCTGCCTGTCCACCAGCATTCCGTATGCCTCGAGGGAAACGCGCGACACCGTCGTGAAGATACCGGGCGTGACCGTCGAGGTGGACATGGAGAAATGCAACGGCTGCGGCGCATGCGTTAAAACATGTACGTTCAAGCAGATAGAGGTAGTGGATAAGAAGGCCGTCATCGGCGAGGAATGCAAGGGGTGCGGCCGCTGCGCCATGGTCTGCAAGCAGGATGCCATAAGCATCCGCATCGAGGACCCGAGTTATATCGATACATGTGTGGAGCGCATCGCCGCCAAGGTGAACCTCTGAACGCACTCTGACATCTTGTGCAAACAACGGTTGTGGGCCGAAGCAGGATCAAATCGACATTGCGTCGAAAATAAAGGTCGTGTTAACATTCATCCTGTCAGTCCGTGTCTGCGCGCAAACAGGGGGTAGTTTGAGATGGCAGGAGGAAAAGGCAGGAGCAAGAAGAGTTTCGATCGCGTTCTCAGCCAGTATAAGCACAAAGACCTCGTATTCAAGCTCAGCAATTATCCCATCTTGAAGCAGCTGGGCCGCAAGGCGCTGGATGTCGACAACATGACCCTGACCTACATGCCCGTATACGAGAATATTGAACTGCCTGTCGGCACGGCAGCTCCCACCTCGATAATCGAGCACTTCATCCGGGAAGCAAGCGACCACCTGATCCTCTCGCGCTGCCCCTGTCGCAGTGAGAACCACTGCAAGGACTTCGACCCCTACTTCGGCTGCACTTTCCTGGGTCCGGCTGTACGCAGGGTCGATCCCGAGGTGGGCAGGCTGGTGAGTATGGAGGAGGCGCTGGAGCACCTGCACCAGGCCACGGAGATGGGCTTGATCTCATGCGTGGGGAAGTTCCGGGGCGACGCCATCATGCTCGGCGTCCAGAAATATCACCACGATCTCATGACCGTATGCCACTGCTGCCCCTGCTGCTGCCTGTCCACCAGTGTGCCACTTGCCTCCCGGGAGACACGCGACACATTGACGAAGCTGGAGGGCCTCGAGGTCGAGGTGGATGAGGAGAAGTGTAACGGCTGCGGTGCCTGCGTGAAGGTCTGCATCTTCAAGCAGATAGAAGTGGTGGATGGGAAGGCGGTAATCGGCGAGGAGTGCAAAGGGTGCGGCCGTTGCGCCATGGTCTGCAAGCAGGACGCTATCAATATCCGTATCGAGGACCCGAGCTACATCGATGCATGTTTGGAGCGCATCGGCTCCAAGGTGAACCTCTAGGCGTAGTCAGCCCGCTCATGCGAGCGATGGTCATGGGAGACTATTTCGTTGCCCGTACCACTCCATAACCGAACAGGCCCTTGCGGAAGAACCCCTCGAGGATCTCGCATCCCCGCATGAACCTGGCGGTATATGCGTCGTCCGCCTCGTTGCCCCCGCCATAATTGAGCGCGTTGTCCCTCCACCATCTCATGGTGTTCAGGGTATAGCGAGAGATATCGACGGCGGTTATCTCGGAGAAACCCGCTTCCATGAGCCGGTCGCAATAGAGGCCCGGCGAGAGCACCTCCGCTGGTCCGAAAGTCTTCATGAGGGTGTAATAACCCCTGCCGTGGGAGACGAAGTGCCAGAGCCCTTTGTGTACCGGCAGCAGTTTCATCTGCATGATATCGCATAACACCAGAGTACCATCATCCTTGAGCACCCGGTTGCATTCCTTGAATAGCCCCCTCTTGTCACGGATAAGGTGCGTAGCCTCCATGATCCATACCACATCGAAGGTACGGTCGGGGAAACCGTTGCTGACCCCGTCAGCCACCTTGAACCTTACGCTGTCATAACCTTTCTCCCTGCTTGCGGCGGATGCCATTTGCACGCCGCGTTCGCTGGTGGATATGCCATCGATAGAGCATCCGTATTTCTCGTACATGTAGAACGCGGGTCCGCCGATGCCGCAGCCGACGTCGAGGACCCTGCTCTCCCCATCGATGTCGGAGTATTCCAGCATCTTCTCTATCAGCAGCTCTGTGGCCAACGCCAACTCTGTATCGTCGCTCTCGAAGTAACCGAAATGGAAATTCTCGCCCATGAACTCGGTCCATGCGTCGGTCACGGTATCGTAATGGGTCTTGGCGTTTATAGGCATGTCTGATGCACTTCCTTCTGTCTGTTGCATTCGCGGTATGAATCACCGGGGATGCCCTGTCCCAACCTCCTTCTGCCCCGATTCAGTGCTCATGCAAGGAGTTGGTGAATTATAACAAAAGACAGCGCATTTCTCAAAGTAGACGATATTGTTCGCCCTTAGGGCGCCTCAGCCCTAGGCATAGTAGCGTCCAGGCAGATAGGGCGCCTGTTTGAGCAGGTGCATGATGAAACGCTTCCTGGACTCGTCCAGCTGCGTGAGCTGGAAGGCGAGCAAGATCGCAATGGCGACAAAGGCGAGTGGAAGCATCTTCCTTGCACTACGCTTCCCACGAACCTCGGCATTATCTTCCCGTACCATTTGATATCCTCCCGTCACAGACTTCCGACTACTTCAGACCTCAGACCTCTTCAGACTTCAGACCTCAGACTTAAGACTTATTCGTGTTTGTCCACCAGCTGGGAGGCGATGTAACCGGAGGCGATGGCCGAGGGCACTCCCCCGCCAGGATGCGTGGAGGCGCCGGTGAGATAGAGCCCCTTGATGGACTTGGACTTCGCCGCTGGCCTGAAGACCGCCTGGTTGGGCAGGTCCATGGTCAGGCCGTAAATGGCTCCCTTGGGGTTCTGCAGCCGGCGCTCGAAGTCGAGAGGGGTAGAGACCTCCAGCACCTTGACGTGGTCCTCCATTCCCGGTATGGCCGTCTGCGAGAGACCGTGGATCATCCTCTCCGCTACGCCCTGCTTGATACTGTCCCAGTCGCTATCGGCGAGATCGTAGGGGCCCATGCCCATGATGTTGAGCACGTGACAGCCGTCCGGGGCCAGGGAGGGATCGGACTCGGTGGGCCAGCAGATGAGGCCGTAAACATCCTCGGGCATGCGCCCCTTGACGAAATCGTTCCACCAGAAGTCGTTCATCATCTCCAGGGGCCCGATGGTCAGGCTGTGATGTGCCTCCAGGGGCGGCTTGTAATCCAGCCCCACGTAGAGCATGACACAGGACATGGAGACCTCGTAGCTCTTGATGCCGAAGCGGGCCAGCCAGGGCAGCTTCTCTTCGCCGATCATCTCCAGGTAGAGTTTCTTGGCATTGACGTTGGACACAACCACATCCGACGTTATCTCCGTCCCGTCCTTGAGCCTGACCCCCTCGGCCCTGCGGTCGCGCACCATGACCTTGTCCACGTCAGTATTGAGGCGCACCTCCATGCCCAACCTCTCGCCGACGCGCTGGAAGGCCTTGGGGATCTGGATCATGCCGCCGCGCGGGTACCAGATGCCCTCGTGCTCGGAATAGGGGATGAGGGCGATGAACCCGGGTGCTAGTTCTGGCGGCAGGCCACAGTAGAAGGACTGGAAGGACATGGTCTGCTGCACGATATCGTTCTTGAAGTATTTCTTGATCACGTCCTGGTAGGAGTTGATGAACAGGGGGAGGAACTTGAGCATGCGCGGGTTCCTGATTCCCATCTTCATCAGGTCCACCATGTTGTTGCAGGGATTGGTGAAGAAGGCATCGATGGTCTGCTTCATCATGTCCGCGAAGTAATCGGCGAGCTCGTACCACTGCTTGCCGTCCTGGGGGGACATGCTGGAGATGACCTCTGCCGTGCCCTCCAGGGATACGGGGTAATTGACCCGCGAGCCGTCCTCGAAGATATAGCTGTAGATGGGATCGCAGGGAATGAGGTCCACTTCCTGCTGGAAGCTGGTGCCCAGGGTCTCGAAGGCCTTTTCGACGGGATTGACGACCTCCACGATGGAGGCACCCACGTCGAAACTGAAGCCGTCTTTCTCGAAGGTGGAGCAGCAACCGCCCACTCTCTCGCTCTGCTCCAGCACGAGCACTTTACGTCCCTGCTTGGCCAGGAGGGCGCCGGCGGTGATGCCGCCGCATCCCGCCCCTATAACTACTACGTCGTAATCCGCCATCTACTTCTCCTCCTTTTGCAGTATCCGGGCGCTTGTTAAAACGCCGCAGGCGGCATACTCTCTTTCAGAGTATCGCCTTCTTCATGGTCAGGGTGTCGTACTCGAATCGTCGCTGGCATATGTTGTTGGGGTCGTAGATCATCTTCATCGCCCGGTAGGTGTCCACGTAGGTCCCCGCCTGGGGGAAGATTAAACCGATGAGATCATGCAGCGGCCCCGCTCCCTCTATCAGGGGCCAGGCGCCGAAGGGGATGCCCGAACCCAGCTTGAAGGCGGCCCCCATGGCAGCCAGCGTGCCGGTGATGGTACGGAGCATGTCCTCGGGGTTGGACTGGTCTAGGAAGATATCGAACTCTATGAATCCCAGCCGGCCCATGTCGTAGGGCTGAAAGTAGGAGGCGATCATGTCGGCCGAGAACACGTTGTCGTCCGTACCCACGTTGTTGGTCATGGCCCGCATCATGTTCTCGTTGATCAACACCAGGTTCTCCAGGTGGTCTAGGCCGAAGCCTACGAAGAAACTCCCCTTCACCCTCTGCACCCGCACCGATTCGCGGAAGTACCGGGTGAACTTATCCGTTCCCAGGACGCGTCCCTGGGAGATATCCTCCACCGTCTCCCAGGGCATGAACTCGAACTCGGGAGCCACGGCCAGGATGTCCTCCTCGTTCACCTCGTTCTTTATGTCCGCCTCCTCCTCCGAGTATCCACCGCATACCGGGACCACGAAGTGGCGGGGGAAGACGGGGATAAGCCGCGAGGATTCCAGGTTGGTCTCTCCCATGAATATGCCCATATAGGTGTTCTGGAAGTAGGCGTTTTCGATGACTATATTGCGCTGGCTAACGGACTTGAGGGCCGGGGCGATATGGGACCAGTCCTCCCCGTTATAGACAGGCACAGTCATCTTGACCTCGTTGGGATCGGGATAGAGGCGGATGGTCAGCTCGGTGAGTATGCCCATGGAACCCAGGGTGCCCCTGATGAAGGCACGCACGTCCGGCCCTGGTCCCGGCATGTGGGCATTGTCGGCGCCGTAAGCCCTGGGGCCGCAGACCATGACCCTGCCATCGGGAAGCACTACAGTATAACCGATGATGTGGTCCAGACCCACCCCGTACTTGTTGGCCAGGGTGGAGATGTTGCCCATCATGATGTTGGAAACAACGGATGCATTTGCCGAGGTGGAGGGGTTGATGAGTCGTAAACCTTTCCTCAGGGTCTCCGTCTGCAGCTCGGCGAAGGTAACCCCCGGGCGAATGGTACAGTACATGTTCTCCTCGTCTATCTCGACGATCTGGTCCATGCGCCGCATGTCGCAGAGGATGCCGCCGAAGGCGGGTATGGTCTGCCCCAGGGTGTTGAGGCCGGTGCCGTAGGGCGTGACGTCTATGCTGTGCTCGTTGGCTATACTCAAAATGCTGGCCACGTCCTCGGTGGAGGCGGGGAGGGCCACGATGTTAGGATGGTTCATGGGCACCGTGGACTGGTCGCGGGCGTAGGCCACGGTGATATTGATGTCGTTGGAGACCCATTCCTCACCTATGGCCTCCTGCAGCGCCTCGTAGGCCTTCTCCAGGTCCTCCGGCCTGTTATGCGTGGGCTCTATCTCGTGCTTGACGGGCACCTTTATGATCTTCCTCTCTTTCAGATCCTTCTGAAGGTCTCCGCCTTTCATCTAGATCGCCTCCTCTCCCATGCCGGCAGCTACCAACTGGAAGATGTCGTAGACACGCATGTCACCGGTGCCCGAGAAATGGCTCTCGCAGTGGGGGCAGGCGGTGACGATGGCATCTGCTCCCACCGCCCTGGCCTCCTCTATCCTCTCCTTGGCGGCCCAGGCGGCCAACTCGGGGTCGCTGGCCTTGACGCCGCCTCCCGAACCGCAGCACCAGGAGTCCTCCAGTTTGCGCTCGAACTCCAGCAACTCCAACCCGGGTAGGGCCTGGAGCAGCCTGCGCGGCGAGTTATATACACCGCACCAGCGTCCCAGCATACAGGGATCGTGGTAGGCAGCCCTTATACCCACCTCCTGCTTAAGCTCTATCCCGCCCTTCTTCAACACCCTGGACAGCAGCTCGGTTACGTGCAGCACCTCGATGTCCATGGACTTGCAATACTCGTCCCGCAGCACCTGCAGGCAGTGGGGGCAGGCGGTGATTATGCGGGAGGCCCCCGTTGCTTTGAACAACTCGATGTTCTCCAGGGCCTTCTCCTCGAAACCGTCGCGGTCGCCCAGGGCCAGGTTGAAGCTGCGGCAGCAGGGCTCGGCGTCGCCCAGCACGCCGAAATCGACGCCGGCGGCCTTGAGGACTTTTACTATGGAGCTCAGCTTACTCTGCATGTCCTCGTCGGCGGCGTAGGCGCATCCCACAAAGAGCAGGTTCTCCGCCTTCTCCTTGGTCAGGTCCTTGACGCCCAAGCCCTTGACCGCCTTTGCCTTGAAGCCCTGTTTCAATCCGAAGGGGTTGTCCTTCTCAGCCGTGGAGTCCAGCATGGGCTTGTGGGCTTCCAGCGGCCCCCATCCCTCGTCCACGGCCTTCTCCCTCATGAGCTGGATGATGCGCGTGGTGTGCATGCCCTTGAGGGGGAAGCACATCTCCTGGCACAGGCCGCAGAGGTTGCAGGAGTAGATGATCTCAGCTGTCTTCTGTGTGGGCTCAAACTCCATATTGGTGATGGCGCGGGCTATCTCCATCATCCCCGCCGCGTAATAGGACTCGAAGCGGTAGCGCGTGCCGCAGGGGCAGTTACGATAGAAGCGCGCGCTCTCCACCTTCTGGACGTTCATGGACTGGCACATCTTGCATTTGCCGCAGACCCAGTAGTCGTCACGGTAATCGGTGAGCTTTTCCCTCTTCCTGGTCAATCCCCTATCCATGATCTACACCCCCTCCATGAGCTGGCCGGGATTTAGCAATCCTTTGGGATCCAGCACCTTCTTCAGGTTCTTGATCATGCGTATGTTCTCATCGTTCATGCGCCCGTAGACTATCTCCGCAATTTCATCCCTGGGGCGGTTGAGGTGAGCTCCTTGGTCGAGAAGCTTCTTGTAGATATCCACCCAATCCCGATGGACATTCGGGTCATCCTTTTCGTGGTACAGGTCTGTTTCGCAGTAGAAGGCGGCACCGTAATACATGGGGATGATCAACTGCCCGATATCGTACTTCTCGGCCGCCTCGGCGGTATCGGAGAACATCCCGGCCACCTTCCCGACCAGGGCGTAGTAATCGATGGTAGTGGTATCCCCCCTGTAATAATCCCGCTCGGAGATGTACCAGGGCCACTCGAACTTCTCCTGCATGCGCCTGGAGAGCTCCTCCGGAGCCTTCTTCCCGCCGCTGTCGGCGACCATCTCGGAGGTCTGCCGGTCCCAGATATCCACCAGTTTGGAGTGGTTGTCGAAACCGAAGACCACGTTCCAGGGGGAGAGCTCCTTGGCCATGGCGTCTGCCTCGTCAGGGCTCCCGGAGAGCAGCACCGAGAGGTAGGTGGAATCGGCTGCCACACATTCGAATACCTGGTCGTGCCTGCAGGCCAGACGTGCTGCGCGCAGGGCTGATTCCACGTCGCCGAAGCCGTAGGAGCTGACGCGCCTCTCCTCCCAGCGCCTGTATATCCAGGCCTTCATGGCGTAGGGCATGCCGAAGATGTCCTCGCTGGCGTGAAAGAGGTTGGAATACATGGGGCCGAGGTCCTCGCGGAACTCGGAGTGGCCGTCGGGGGTGTATTGGTCGGTACCGCTCATCCACAGGCGGCCGTCCGCGAGGATGGCATGGAAGGTAGTGTACTGGTAGGGGCGGGTGGCGCCGTTGGCCAGGATGACATCGCGGTCGATATAGGAGCGGACGATGGAGGACGAGGTGGCCGCCGCCGGCATGAGCAGCCGGAGGCCGAGCCCGTCCAGCTCCTTTTTAAGCCGTTCGAAAGTCACCCCATATTCTATGAAAGCGAGGAGGTTGGCCTGGTCTATGCGCACGATGTCGTCGATACCCTTGAGGTCGATGAGCACTCCTCCCGAACCCGCCACCTCCGACGGGAGGAAGCCGCGCCTGTGGGTGAATATGGGTATATTGTTATCGTAGGCTGCGGCGGCCACGTCCGAGAGCTCGAGACTGTCTCTTGGTACGGCGAGGCTGAGGTCAATGCGCGGCGGTGGGTCCTTGAAATATACCCCCAGCGCCGCCCGGTCATCGCTCACGACCCCGGGTCCTGCGACGTCCCGTAACTTTTCCAGCTGTCGCATACTCATGCCTCTACCTTCCTTTCCCCGTTCGGCATCGCACCTCTCGGTGTCCCCTCATACAAATAGGCAGGGTCCCTCATGGAGATCTCCGCCCTTCCCCTCTTATATAAGCGGCATAGGTCGCCAGCGCCCATGCCGCGTCGATGCTGCGTTCGATGGAATCGTAGACCGGTATCCTCCTCTCCTCCAGGGAGCGGAACCAGCGCTTGCGATCGATCTCCGAGGCCCCCAGGAAACACGCCAACACCGGCTTGTCCGGATGGGTTGCCTTTATCTCGTCAAGCAGTTCCGCCCCATCGAACTCCGACTCCGGCACCAGGGTGAAAACCACTAGCAGGATGTGCATGTCCTCCTGCCCGGCGAAGGCCTTGAGGATACCTCGGTAGCCGTCTTCCACCGAGCCCTGCAGGGTCGCCGTCCAGATATCCATGGGATTCGACAGCGACGCCCAGTCCGGCAGACCCGCGTGCGCTTCCTCGCTCGCTTTCTGCGAGGGCGGCGGTAGGAACAGTCCCCTGCGATAGCAGGCATCTGCCGCCAGGACTGTCCCCGCACCGGTGATGGAAACCACCCCCAGGTTGGGTCCGGCCGGCAGGGGGCAGTATGCCAGTGCCTTGGCACTGTCGAACAACCCATCTATACCCTCCACCACGATAACCCCGGCCTGAGCCATGGCCCCCCTGTAGACCGCGTCCTCGCCGGCAAGGGAGCCGGTGTGGCTCGCGGCCATGCTCATCCCCAGGTCCGTGCGCCCGCCCTTGAGCATCACTATGGGCTTGGAGCGCGAAACCCGGGAGGCTATCTCCCTGAACTCCCTGCCTCTGCTCACGCCCTCCGAGTACATGGCGATAATGCCCGTGTGCCCGTCCCCCTCCAGGTAAGCCAGGACGTCGACCTCGTCCACGTCCGCCTTGTTTCCCAGACAGGCCACCTTGCAGAGCCCGAAGAGCTGGGTTGAGCTCATCCAGAGAGCGAAACCTCCCGCAAAGAGGCCGGTCTGGGCGACGATGGAAATCGGCCCCGGCGCGATGGGTTCCAGGGACATGAGGGAAGTGACGAAGCCAGACTCAGTGGATATGGTACCTACGCTGTTGGGGCCCATCATGCGCATACCGCGCGAGCGAACCACTTCCCCGAGCTGTCGCTGCATCTCGGCGCCCTCGGGGCCGGCATCGGAATAACCAGCTGCACAGACGATGATATTGCGCACGCCCGCGTCGGCGCAGTCGAGGGCGAAGTCGAGCATGAGCTCGCGCGGAAGGACGCCCACCGCCACATCGACGCTTTCCCCGACCTCGCACAGCGACGGGTAGGCCGGCACGCCCATGATCTCCCCCGCCCGGGGATGGATCGCGAAAACCTTCCCTCCGTAGTCGAAGCGCATGAGATTGGCCAAGGTGATATTACCCAGTTTCATGGCCGAACTCGAAGCTCCGGCCACTGCGACACTGGAGGGGTTAAAAAAAGCTTCCAGATCAGAGGACATCGTAAGTTCCCCCCTACCGGCCGTCTCGACTTGCGCCGCACCGCCCCTTGCGATCACCGCGCCCCCCCCGGAAAGCAGCACGTCTTCTACGCGCTTATTCTTCTATACGAAGTAGCGGAAAGGCATCTTGGGCAGGTTGGTAGCCAGCAGCTTGGCGTAGCGCCAGTCCGACGGCTCCGTGGTGGCGGCGAGATAGGCAGCCACGCCGCCCGCCAGGCCCAAGGCCACGATCAGCTTGGTCTTCACGTTCATCTTCATCTTCGCTTTCATCCTATTCCCCGTGCTCTTACGCGTTGTCTTTCGTCACCAGCCCACCGGTTATTATCCCGCCCGCGACTACTGCCGGAACACCACCACCGGGATGGGTGGAAGCGCCCGCGAGGTAGAGGTTCCTGATGCATTTGGAGCGGTTGGCCGGGCGGAAGACGGCCATATGGCTGATGTCCGTCTGTATACCGTATACCGCCCCCCCGGGATGCAGGAGCATGCGCTCCAGGTCCTTGGGGGTCGCCATGTCCCTGTAGACCACGTGTTCGGACAGATCCGGTATTATATAGCGCTCGATGGTGGCTATGGCATCGTCGATATACTGTTCCTTGTAGCGGTCCCAATCGTTGCCAGCGAGGTTGTAGGGTGCCAGGCCCATGTGGGTGAGCACGTGCTTGCCGGGCGGTGCCAGGGAAGGATCGATCTTTGAAGCCCAGGAGATAAGTCCCATCACCTCGGGCCTGCCGTCCACTTCGTACATCTTACCCTTGAGATAATAGTCGCTCCAGTAATCGTTCATCACCTGGGGATCCGTGAGGGTGAGGGTGTGGTGGGCTCTGAGTGGCGGCTCGTAATCGACGCCGAGATAGATCATGGGACAGGGCATGGACAATACGAGCGACTGCACGCCCCTCCAGACATGCCAGGGAATATGTTCCCTGCCCACCAGATCCTCGTAGAGTTTCTTGGCGTTGATGGCCCCCACGACACTGCCCGCGGTTATCTGCGTACCGTCCCAGAGTTCCACTCCCCTGGCGGTACGGCCTTCCACCATGACGCGCAAGGCGCGGGCTCCGAACCTGGTCTCTCCGCCCAGGTCCTCGAAGGCCTGCTGGATGCCGGCGGGGATGCGGATCATCCCCCCCTCGGGATAGTAGATACCCTCGTGCTCCAGCAATCCCACGATGGCATAGAGCCCGGCGCACATGTCCGGGGGCATGCCGGCGTAGAAGGACTGGAAGGCCATGGAGGCGAGTACGTCGTCGTTCTTGAAATACTTGGCTACGATCTTCTGGTGGGTCTGGACGAACATGGGCAGAACCGAGAGCATCTGTGGATATTTCACGATCAACTTTATCGTGTCGAGAAACCCGATGGAAGGAGCGTAGAAGAAGTTGTCCACCAGGCCCTTTATCTTCGGGGTGTAGTCCTCCGCGAAAGCGAGGAACGCCTTCGCGTCCTCGGGGGAGAACTCCGCGATGATCCGTGCGGTGTCCTCTACCGAGGTGGGATAGGCGAAACGCACCCCGCGCGTGTTATCGCAGTAATCGTAGATGGGATCGACAGTGGTAAGCGGTATGTATTTCTCACGCTCCATACCCAGGCGCTTGAAGAGCTCCTCGAAGGCCCGGGTCACTTCCACAACGCTGGCACCGACGTCGAAATGAAACCCCTCGACCTCGTAGGTCGAACAACATCCTCCGATACGATCGGATTGCTCGAGTACGAGGGTCTTCATGCCCGCCTTCTGGCACAGCGCGGCCGCCGAGAGGCCGCCGATCCCCCCACCGATAACCACCACATCATAGTCCGGCATGGTCCCTCCCTATATTAGCTAGTGATAATGACTCAAGGATATTATCTTACTATCTATTTTTGAGATTGGCAAGGCAGGGGTCGGGTAACCATACCTGGGCGATCGTACGGGCGGATGAGAGATATTCACCAGCAGATGCCATGCATATCGTAGCGGGCCGTATAGCCCGGGCTTACGTGAACGGAAGATCGCTCACAACGAATCTTGTATATAAGAGGTGTTGTGCGCAGGTATCTATAACGTACTGTTAACGACGCTCCCGGTCGGATCCTTGTGCAGCGGCTTCACCTCGGCTTCCAGGTCGCCTTCCTCCGAGATCTCCCACTCGGCATGGGTCGAATCCATTCCGAAACCGATCTCAAAGAGGCCCTGCGCCAATCCCGTTATGATCAAGGGAAGGGCCACGTTCTCCACGCGCATCTGCAGACCCTTCCTTTTCATGACCAGCTTTTTCAGGTTGCCCAGACCCCTCAATGCCAGCTGGGCGCGGAAATCTCCCTCATCGGTGATGTCATCGAGGGTATAAAAGCCGCTCTTGGTGAAAAGCCGCTGCGCTTCGACCACCGCCCGGGGAATGGAATCCCCTATTTCCGCCTCGAGCTCAGCGAAGACGGGGTCAAGAAGGACGTCTCCCTGGATGGCCATGCGCCTCTTGGTGATCCGGTTGGCGATAATGCCCCTCTCGGGAAACCACTGGAAGAACGACAGCGCCTGCGGGCCCCCGCATTCGGGGCATTTCTCCAGTTCGATATCCCCCTCCACATACTCGTGAGGTTGGAACCACAGCCTCTCCTTCAATTCCTTGGGGTGCGGCGATGGGAACGTGGTGATGGTGTAGACGCCAGGTGATCTCTCCTCGTAGGTATAACCCTGGTCCAACCCTGTGAGCAGCTCGATGGCGCCGACGTGAGCAGAAACGGTCAGGGGTACGGAGTAGGGCTCCGATATGCTGACGATATCGTAATCCTCCTCGTCCCCCTCGTAGCGCCTGTCCACTAGTTCATAACTCCCGACCCCGTTGAGCCTTCCTATGTCGCGGAATGCGGCATCCAGGGGTTCGTAGTCCATCTCCTTCCTCTGTATCTTCTCCCGTACCTCAGCGGGAACGAAGGATCTCAGATAGCCGCGATACGCCCGGCGCCCCGCGGTGATCACCATGTGCTCGATGGGCATACCGATGATCTGTTCGATGCCCTTGAAGAGCGGGTCCAGGTTTTCGGTCTCGATGAAGACCATGCGGCTGCTGAGGTTTCTGCTCTGCACTATATCGCCATTGTTCACCCACGTGTGTTCGCCGGTGATGACCTTCGGCACGCCACATTTCGCACATCTCTCAATGGGATTCATACAACGCCAGCCACCTTTCTTGGTCAGCTAAAGTGCAGATGACTAGCGTTATTATCGTCCATAAACTTCGAGAAATTGAAATAAAACACCCGGATATGTATGACTGGAAGGAGCGCTTTTTAAGTTGCTGTCCCCTGGGGATGCTTCAGCTGAGGAGCTGGACGGTTACCTCCGTGCCCGCCTCCAGGCGCCCAACGTCCTTCGGCAACAGAGCCAGGCCGTTGCCGACCACCATGGACTTGAGGATGCCGCTCCCCTGGGGGCCAGTGGCGCGGGCATGGTAGCGGCCGTCGCGCCATTCCACTATCACCCGGATGAACTCCATCCTCCCCGTCTTTCTCCCCAGCGGTGAGTCGAGGACGGCGGTGACCACGGGGCGGTATATGCGAGCGCGGCCCATCATCTTGAGCAAGGCGGGACGCACGAACTGTTCGAAGGAGACCATCACCGACACCGGATTGCCCGGCAACCCGAAGAGTGGCTTGCCCCGGATATGCCCGAACGCCTGGGGTTTGCCGGGACGCATGGCAACCTTCCAGAAGTTCATCTCTCCCAGCTTCGCCAGGACGTCCTTGACCATGTCGTAGTCTCCCACCGATACCCCCCCGCTGGTGACGAAGAGATCCACGCGGTCGATGTTGTCCAGGATAATATGCTCCAGGAGCGCGGCCTCGTCCCCGACCACGCCGAGGCGCAGCGGCTCCGCTCCCGCCTCCAGCACCATGCCGTAGACGGTATAACTGTTGGAATCCCTTATCTTCCCCGGCGACAGCTCTTCGTCCACGCCCACCAGCTCGTCTCCGGTGGAGATAATGCCCACCACCGCACGCCGGTAACACCACACGCGCGCGTATCCGATGCTGGCGAGCATGCCCAGCTCGGCGGGACCAACGGCGGTTCCCGCCGCCAGTACTGTCTCCCCTGCCTTCACGTCTTCACCGGCCTTGCGCATATGGGAGCCCATGGGTAGTTTTTCCAGGATCTCCACCTTGGCCGCATCGCCTGCACGGGTCGATTCCACCGGCACCACGGTATCCGCACCTACAGGGAGGGGCGCCCCGGTCATAATGCGTATCGCCTGCCCCGACTCTACCACCGTCGCGGTGGCATAGCCGGCCGGCAGGTCGCCCAGCACTTCAAGCTCAACCGGGCTCTCGGGCGAGGCCGTGGCGATATCCGCGGCCTTCACCGCGTACCCATCCATGGCGGAGTTGTCGAAGGGCGGGATGTCGTTTCCCGCCACTGCATCGCGCGCAAGGTTCAGTCCCAGTGATCCCAGCAGCGGGACCTCGATCTCCTCCAGGTTTTTAATGGAGCCGAGCACGTGGTCCCTGGCCTCTTCAACTGTCAACATCTCGCTCAACCTCCGAAGACGTTCGATTCATTCCTCCACCGGCGCCGGGGCCTCCCAAACACCCAGGCCGAAAAACCTCCGGGCATCCTCTGAGAGCAGGTAGTCGATGAACTCCAGTGCCCCTGCGAGGTTGGTATCCGGGTAGGTCAGCGTGCTAACGGCCGCGCCATAATACGGATTCGCCATCGACTCGTCACCCTCGAAGAGGATCTCCAGGTCCAGCCCCCCGGCCATCCTCTCGAAGCTGCTACGGTCGGGGAGGGTGTACGCCTCCTCCAGGGACGTTTCCTGCAATGACTCTCCCGCACCCGCCTCCGTGGGCAGCAGCCACCCCCCCGCCTCGCTGACTCCGGAATAGCTCCAGAGCAGGTTCTGCCGGTAGGCGTTACCGGAACCGTCGATACGCAGGATAAAGGTCTGCCCGCTATCGGCGATCCTCTTCAGGGCATCCGAGATATTCTCGGCTTCCCGCACGCCGGCAGGATCGTCGGGGGGTCCCACGAGGACAAAATCGTCACGCATGATCTCCTGGACGTTCTGTATATAACCAGGACTCTCCAGAGCGCCCTGCTCTGAAGTATTGTGGGTGAGGATGATATCGCACTCGCCGTGCCTGGCCATGGCGAAAGCCTCGTCGTCGGGGACGATCACCAGGTCCACCCGATTCCCCGACCTTGCCTGGAAGTCCTCCGCCCATTCCTGCAGGATGCCGCTTCCCTCCAGATCGCTGGTCGCCGCCAGGATGACGGTCGAACCACCGCCGCAGCCCAACAAAGCCACGGGCATCAGGAGCAGGGCCAAAGCCGCCGCAAGCGCGAGCAATCGCATCGTTTTCATGGGGATATTCTACACCACAGCCGTGGGATCGGTCCGAAGCGACTCCATCTGCGTCACCACTTACTCTGGCGAACCCCATCCGTCTGAGCAGCCCCCTTACGCAGGTTTGCATCGCGAAAGCGACAGCGGCTTCCGAAGGATGACGCTGCGGTGCCAGTCGCTTCCACGTTTCCGAACGTGGGGGCCTGGCACCCGTGATCTGCGCTGCAAGGCCCTCTGGCGAACCCCATCCGTCTGAGCTCCCCCCAGTCCGAGAATCATGGGTCGATCAAGAAGCAGTATAAGGAGGAGATCCGTGTGTATCAATCCGCGAGGGAAAGCAACATCGCGCCCGTGCATGGCGAAACATAGAACCCCCGCGCGGGGAAATACGGTGTCCGGGCGAGCCCTCCGTCTGCGCTGCCCCCGCACAAGGGACTACCGTGCTGGTCGAGCGGAGCGAATGCGCCATATGGAGGCTATGGGCTTGGATTCAGACCCAACTTGCCTGGGAACTGTGGGGTCGGTCTGAAGCGACATTGGGAGCAGCATGTACGAGAGTAAGGCCTAGCTATGGACATGCAACCTGCGGACAGGAGCGAAGACCTTTACCCCCAGGCCCAGGCACACCAGCCCTACAGGAGCGAGGACCGTTATCCCCGGGCTCGGGCTTTATGCCTACGAGGCCCGAACACCCTATTCCACGCGCCCCACAAAAGGCATGACGTGTATGGCGGTAGCTTTGATCACCGCTGTCATCTCACGCCCCGGCTCTATGCCCATCTCCTTCTGCGATGCCTTGGTGATATATGCGGTGAGGGGAATGCCACAGTCCAGCATGACCTTGACCAGCGCCCCCAGAGCTTTTACTCCCACGACCCTGGCCTTTAAGCGGTTGCGAGCCGAGCCGGGGTCCCCCGCATCGGAAAGGAGCAACACCTCCTCGGGGTGGATCTGCACCTTCACGGCCGAACCGGGGGGGAGTTCGCAGAGGCCTTCCAGGAGCACCCCTCTCACGCTGATGCGCGCCGTGCCCTCCATGCACTCCACCACCTCGCCCTCCAGCAGGTTCTCCGCCCCGAGGAACTCGGCCACCTCCTCGTTCACGGGAAAACCGAACACATGGCCGGGGCTTCCCACCTGCTGCAGCCTGCCCCCCAGAAACACCGCGAGTGAGTCCGCTATCTCCAGCACCTCGTGATAGTCGTGGGATACGTAGATGGCCGTAACCCCCATGTCCTTTACCAGCCTGGTTATATCCTCTCGCAGCGCCTTCTTGGCGGGGACGTCCAGTGAAGCCAGGGGCTCATCGAGAAGCAACAGCCGGGGCCGCAGCACCAGGGCCCTGCCCAGGGTCACCTTCTGGGCTTCCCCGCCCGAGAGGGTCATGGCGTCCCGATCGGCCAGATGGGAGATGTCGAGCTTCTCCAGAATATCCTCCACCCTCTTCTCCCGGGTATCGCTTTCCATATTGCGCAGCTTCAGGCCGTAAGCGATGTTGGCGCGCACGCTCCTCTTGAAGAGCAGCGCCTCCTGGAAGATCATGGCCATCTGCAGTGAAAGCTCCCTCCTTCCCTGGCGGTCCAGATTCGAAAGACGGCTGCCGTCCCAGTAGGTGATCTCCCCCTCGGTCGGTTTCTCCAGGAGGTTGACGATTCGCAGCATGGTGCTCTTGCCCGACCCGTTAGGCCCCACCACGGCCATGATCTCTCCCTCCTCAACCTCCAGGCCATCCACGTCCAGGACCTTGTGGTCGCCGTAGTAATGCTTCAGCCCTGCGATGGAGAGGAAGTCGGTCACGATGGGGTCTCCCTCCGGAAACGCGAGAAGAGGCTTTTGGCCACCCTTACCGGCTCGCTGAACAGGCTGCCCTGCTGGATGGAGGTCATGATCCAGACCAGGAGGACGGTGATGGAGAGCAGGATTATGCCCAGGGCGATGGCCAGCGTGGAGTTGCCCTTGCTCACCTCGAGCACGGTCGCCGTGGTAAGGGTGCGCGTATACGGCTCCCCGTTGCGCAGCAGGTTCCCCCCAACCATCATCGCCGCACCAACCTCGGAGATGATGCCGCCGAAACCCGCTATCACCGCCGCCATCAGCGATAGCCTGGTCTCGCGCAGGAGCGTCAGCACAGACCTGGTCTCGCTGGCCCCCAGGGACTTGGCCTGCAGGCGGATCTTGGGGTTCTCGTTTTGAAGGGCTGCCAGGGTGATACCGGCTATGAGGGGAGTGGCGAGGATGATCTCGGCCAGGATGATTGCCCAGGGTGTATACAGCCAGTCCAGGAAGCCCAGGGGGCCCCTCCTCTTCAGAAAGAGGTAGACGAAAAGGCCCACCACCACCGGCGGAAGCCCCATTCCGGCGTTCACCAGGGTGACCGTCATCTTCCTGCCCCGGAAGCGATAGAGCGCCAGCGCCGATCCCAGGGGGATGCCCAAGCACATACCTATGGCGGTGGCGATGGCGCAGACGTACAGGGTGAAAAGCGTGATCTGCATGACGTAGGGATCGAAGCTGAAGATGAGTTTTATGGCCTCGACAAAACCTTCCCATATCTCACCCATGGCCGCCATCACCTCCAGCGTAAAGAGCGACTTCCAATGTGGAGCCCCGGCCCGATGCCGGGGCCTCGTACAGTAGATATTCTATTACATCGAGAAGCCGTCAGTGCCGAGAGCTAGAGAGCGTCGGGGTAGAACAGCGGCTGCCCGAACTCGGCCACCCCGAACTCGTCGAGGAATTCCTGGGCCTCGGTCGACGTAACGAAATCCGAGAAGGCCTTGGCTCCATCGTTGTTCACATCCGGCCATTTATCGGGGTTGACCTCCATCACGTGGTAATAGTTGTTGAGGATGTCGTCGCCCTCGAAGAGGATATCGAGTTCCAGATCATCCTTGAGGTTGAGATAGGTGGCGCGGTCGGTCAGGGTGTAGGCCATCTCCTCGGATGCGATACGCAGGGTATCGCCCATGCCCTTACCGCTCTCCACGTACCACTCGCCCTCGGGCGTGATTCCCGCCTCGTCCCAGATCTTCAACTCCTTGGTGTGAGTCCCGGATTCATCCCCCCGGGAGATGAAGGTGGACTGCGATTCCGCTACCATGGTGAAAGCGTCGGCCGCGGAATCCGCTTCCGCTATTCCCGCGGGGTCGGAAGCGGGTCCGACGATAATGAAGTCGTTATGCATTACCGCCTTGCGGTTGACGGCGTAGCCCTCTTCCACCATCTCCTCCTCAGCGGCGGGGCTGTGCACGAGCATCACATCGCACTCGCCGTTGCGCCCCATCTCCATCGCGGCACCGCTGCCCACCGCTATGACCTCGACGGTATAAGGATATTCGTCCTCGAACATGGGCACCCATTCGTCAAGCAACCCGGAGTCCTGGGTGCTGGTCGTAGTGGCCAGTCTTAGGTCGGTCCTCTCAACGGGTTGTGCCTCCTCCTCCCCGCACCCGATCCCCATAACGACCAGTGCCAGTACCATTGCCAGACCCACTAGAAATATCATCCATCTCTTCATTCCCGACTCATCTCCTTTCATATGTTCTATCCCTACCTATCCTCGTCCGATGCAGAGACATTCCGCCCTCCTGACACAGCTAGTAAGAGACGGCTGTACCCGTAGATGACGAAGTCCGCCCGGAGGCGGACATCATGGCTCGAACTGCCACCTCCTTTCCAAACACGGGAGGCGCAAGGGTTTCCCTTCGCACCCTATCGGCTCATATCCATAGTCTTTCGACTTTAGGAACGGAGCTCGGAGGTAATCTCCAATACTCGGTTTTCAATGGGCACAACGTCACCTGGGTATAGCTGCCGCTGCAAGCAGATTAGAGAGGGCATGCTCCCCCTCGTGCCATCGGCTACAGCCTATTCTACCCATCTGACCACTCATATAACGCATGTTCGCGTCCCTTAAAAGCAACCCAGTGAACACTTTGCTATCTTTATATCCAGGACATTTGCGGCTTTGCCGATCTCCTTGGGCGAGACCTTCAGTTCCTCGGCCAGCTTCAAAGCCACGGCGCAGTAAAGGCGCCCCTCGACTGCCCTTGCTTTCACCGCCTCCAGGATCTTCTCGTCAACCTCATCGGTCATCAGTTCACCTCCCAATCTTCCCGCCGCTCGGGACAGTATTATCTCCCAGGCGGCGGCCCGGCCCAACTCCGAGACCACCACCATCTTGGACAGGGGATTCAACTGCCTGACTCTGCGCTCGAGTTCCAGAATATCCGCTCCCGACAGGTTATCATCGCCGTTTACCACGACGGTGTGCGCCTTCTCGATCGCACCGAAAGCGGATGGTTTGAAATCATCGATGGTAGGGTTCATTATGAAGACCGCGAAATCGGGCTCGACGTGTTGGAGTATGCTATTACCCTCCAGGATGACCACCTCTGCATATATCCGCGGCCAGACCTCCTGGAGGTCATCGTTCATGTCCTCCAGGGTAGTGCGTAACCAGAATACGGGCGAAGCTCCCGCCTCCACCATCCTCGCCGTATCCGTTCCCGGAATGGCGGGAGGATTCTCTTCCTCGATAGCGGCCTCTCCGGACGGGCGTTCGGCATGTACCGTCACCTTGATGCCGGCGCAGCTGCGGCAGTGGCCTGCGAGGTATGCTGCCAGGGAACTCTTGCCGATATCCTTGTTCGCCCCGGATACGGTGATGATCCTGGGACCCCCTCGGCTTGAAAAAAGCCCGTCCTGAGAGGACGGGCTTGCATTTCCACTCATCCCTCTCCTTTCCGAACACGGGAGGCGCGGTCGTTTCCATCCGCACCCTGTCGGCCCGCCGCCCTGGCCTTCGCTTTAGGCAGCCGGGCTCGGAGAGCTGCATCGGCTCTTCCTGCATGCGAGGGGATTATAACCCCCCTCGCACGAGGTTTTCAAGGAAACCGACTTTGCATGCTGCCAGGTGCAAAGTCGGTCATACGCATTAATTGAAGGGATTGATATAAAATATAGGAATCATCATATAAGAGCCGATGGATACCAGTGTTGATGCGGTTTATGACCTGTGCTGGAGGGCTTTGGATGAGCGGTGAGGCGAAGACGAGGGCGGAGCTGGAAGCGGAGCTGTACGGGCTCCGCCAGCGCATCCACGAACTCGAACGCTCCGACAGGGAACTGCAGAGGGTGAGAAAATCCCTGGAGCAGGGCGCGGAGGCTCTGAGCGTGGTCCTCGAGAACTCCCACGATATCCTGGTCATAGTAAGAGCGGATGGAACGGTTGCTTATGCGAGCCCTTCCCTGGGGAGATCCACCGGTTACCGCATCGAGGAATTACTGGGGATAAACGGATTCGACCTTATCCACCCCGACGACGTCGAGAATGTATCGCAGGAGTTCTTCGCCGGACTGCAGACGCCCGGTCGTGTCATCAATCTCGACTTCCGTTACCGCCACGCTGACGGCTCCTGGCACAGCATGGAAGCGCAAGGCATAAACCTCGCGGACAACCCCGTGGTGTCCGGCATGGTGTTGACCGCTCGCGATATCAGCGACCGAAAGGTTATCGAGCAGGCCTTGTCGCAGAGTGAGAGATATATGCGCACCCTGATCGAGAATATCACCGACGTCATACTCATCCTCGACCGTGAGGGCAAGTTGACCTTCATCAGCTCTTCCTTCACGAGCGTGCTCGGATACGAACCGGGCGAATATATCGGCCACGACCCAAAAGAGTACTTCACGGAAGCCCTGCACCCCGATGACGTGCAAAGAGTCATGGATTTCGTAGCCGATTCGCTGCGCAAACCCGGCCTGTCGGAAACCATCGAGTTCAGGATGCTACGCGCGGACGGCTCGGAACGTACCATCGAGACCCGGGCCAACAACCTCCCGGACGACCCGGTCATCAAGGGCGTGATCAGCACCATGCGGGATATCACGGAGAAAAAAAAGGTACAGGAGACCATCGCCGCGCGCGAACGCTATTACAGGTCCCTTATCCGCAACGCTGCGGACATGGTCACCGTCCTCGACGAGAACCTCGCCTTCCGTTGGGGCAGCCCCTCCGCCGCCCGCATCACCGGCTACGGCCCGCAGGACGCCTACGGCAAGCGCATCCTCGATTTTCTGCATCCCGATGACAGGGATTCGGCGCAACAAGACTATGACGTCCTATTGGCGAATCCGGGTATGATCATCACTGGCGAGAGGCGCTTCCAGCACAAGGACGGCCTCTATCACTGGCACGAGGCGATCTCGACCAACCTGCTGCATGATCCCTTTGTACAGGGCATCGTCGTAAACTCCCGCGATATAACCGAGCGCAAGGTCATCGAGGAGATGCTGCTGATAAGCAACCGTGAACTCGACTCCTTCGCGACCACCGTCTCCCACGATCTGCGCACCCCCCTCTCCCTTATCGAGGGATACGCACAGCTGATGCGGGCGGAAGGCAACACGCAGGAGGAAAACGAGGCCTACCTCAAGAGCATCATCACCGCCGCGAGGCGCCTGGACGAGATGACGGAGTCCCTGCTGGAATACGCGCAGGCGGGCCAGGCGGAGGGGACGGTCGGCCCGGTCGAGCCTCTGGATATCATCAGCGATATCCTTTTCGAGCACTCGGTCGAGATCGAGAAGGCCGGCATCGACATCATCCTCGGCGAGGAGTTCCCCACCCTGGAGGTGGACCGGTTCAAGCTGCGCCAGGTCTTCACCAATCTCATCGATAACGCGGTCAAATATCTGGTCCATACCGCACGCCCACGTATCGAGATCGGCTCTCAGGCTGATCATGGCACCGCTACCTTCCTCGTCCGCGACAACGGCCCTGGACTCGATCCCGCGCTGAAGGAAGAGATCTTTCAGCCCTTCAAGCGTTTCGTTACCTCCACATCACCCGGCCTGGGCATAGGCCTCTCTACCGTCAAGAGGGCGGTTGAAGGGTGGGGCGGAAGGATATGGGTCGAGTCCGAACCGGAAAAGGGAGCCACGTTCTATTTCACGGCCCCTCTGGGGTAATCCCGGCATTGATCAACTTCCAACCTTCGATGCGTACACGTGCCAGGTCTATGACTTGCTCCGAGCGTACACGTGCCAGGCCTCCACATTCGGAAATGTGTAGGCACTGGGACATCGTTGTGCCGAAGACGGCACAATCGCTTTCGCGATACAGGCTGTCGTGTGGGATTGCTCAGATGGATTGGATGGTGCGGGAGATGATCTCGTCCTTTGACGCCTCGGGAAGGTCGTCGAAGTAGGCGCAGTAACCCGCGACCCTCACCACCAGGCCAGGGTACTTGCCGGGATTTCGCCGTGCATCCTCCAGTATTTCCGCATCGATGATGTTGAACTGCACCTGCATCCCACCCTGCTCGAAATAACCGCGCATCAATGCCGCGAGCGTTGCGGCGCCTTCGTCCCCGGAGAGGTTGCGGGGATCGAAACGCAGGTTGACGGCGCATCCGTTGGGCATCATCCTCGTATCCACCCTCGCCACCGACTGCAGCGTCGCGGTGGGGCCGAGGCGATCGCAACCGTTGGCGGGGCCAAGGCTGGCCGCCAGGGGCTTGGCGGCGTTCCTGCCGCTCGGCAGCGCTCCCACCCACTTTCCGAAAGCGACGTGGCAGGTGACCGAATAGAAACCGGGCACGTAAGGACCACCCCTGGTATTGCGATGCCGCGCCAGGGCGTCGTGGAATATCTTTACCACCAGGTCCGCGTAGTCGTCGGCCGAGGGATCGTCGTTACCGTACTTGGGCGAGTTCAACAGCTCCGCCTGGAGCCGCTCATGGCCTGCGAAGTCAGCCCCGAGTGCCGTGACGATCTCCTCCAGGCCGTACTTCTTTTGCGTGAATACCAGCCTGCCCAGTGCGGACAGGGAATCTGCGACGTCCGCCACCCCCACCCCCTGGATGCCGCTGGAATTAAACCTGGCTCCGCCCTCGGTGAGGTCCAGACCCGATTCCAGGCATCCCTCGATGAGCATGGAGGAGAAAGGGGTGGGATGGTAATCACGATTGCCCCCCTCGACTACCCGGAAGTCACCTACCATCCTGTCCACCATGTGCTCCACCTGGAGGCGGAAGGCGCCGATCACCGCGTCCATATCCCGCAATTCGGAGGGGGGCGGGGTGTCCGCCCCCGAACGCGTGCGCTTTCCAAAACGGCGGCCCCGGTTCAATGCCATCTCGAGGCAGACGGGGAGGTTGAACAGCGCGGCATCGGTGGAGAAAAAGCTGTTGCCGGGGAGCGCCGGCTCCACGCAGCCCACCACGCCGTAGTTGCGGGCCTCCTCCAGCGGATAGCCGTGATAGACGAGAGCGGCCACCGTCGCCTCGTCCCCGAATACGGCCGGAACGCCGTAGCCCTTTCGAGCCACGTCCGCGACCCTGAGCAGGTATGCATCGGGGGAGCCGGCATGTACACGCGCCTGGTAATTGGGGTCGCGCAAGCCGGCCTCCTCCATAACATCCAGAAAGAGATAGGTCAATCCGTTGGTGGCATCGTTTCCCGCCCGGTCGGTACCGCCGACGATGGCGGCCTGTACCACCAGGTATCCGCCGTGATACTGACTTATCCTCTCGGAGAGGAGGAAGACATGCTCCGCGGCCTTGGCGGTGAAGGAGAGCAGGAGTTCCTTCGCGGCCTCGCGGTCGATACGTCCCGACGAGATATCATATGCGAAGTAAGGGTACAGGTACTGGTCGACGCGGCCGAATGAGACCGCCGAGTTGAGGCTCTCGAGGTTGACCGCCATGTGGGTGAGCCACAATGACTGCAGGGCTTCCTGCAGGCTCTCTGCAGGCCCGGCCGGGACCTTGCGGCATACCCTCGCGATCTCCTCGAGTTCGGCCTTGCGTTCGGGGTCTTTCTCCTCCCATGCCATCTTTTTCGCCTCCACCGCCAGGCGTGCCGCATATATCAGGAGGCCGTCGCAGGCGATACGCGCTGCTTCGTAGAGAGGCCCCTCCTCTCCCCTCATGGACTCCAGGTATCCCCTCACTCCACGTGCGATCATCTTCTCGTAGTCGGGCAGGAAGTGCCCGATGCCTCCAGCCTCGTTGATGAGGTAGAACGCGGGCCATAACTGCTCGCGTATGTAACGCAGAAGATGGATGCGGTTCTTGAAGGCGCGGAAGTTCATATTACGGGTAAGCCAGTAGGGGATCACCTGCAGGAGCAGCTTGAACCGGTCGGACCAGGATATGCGGAGCGGGGTGGTCTTCCTGCGCTCGATCCACAGCAGGTCCTCGCTCATGAAGACCCCGGCGGCCTCCGGCTGCATGATGGCCGAGATGCGCCTGGAACCCATGTTGCCGACGATGAGCTCATCGGGATAGATGCGTACCGACTTGTTGGTGAGTATATAGCGCAGCGCTTTCGCCTTGCGCACTATCATGGGGTCCAAGGGATCGTCGTGATGCTTGAAGAACTCCGTGACCAGCAGGGCCCTTTCGGGGCATAGGCAGACCGGGGTTTCCTGCAACTCACGTTTGATGCGCCCGAAGCGCTCGCTCTCGCCCACCCTGTCTTGGATCTCTAACATTTCGCTCTGATTATAACAGAGCCGCTTCAAATCAAGCCTGATATGCATACACGCGCTCGTTTTCACAGGTCCGCGAACATATCAAGCATATATAGAGTGAGGTCGATTAGACATAGCGATGAAGTCTAGGCATTGACTTGGGAGTACGCGTTGGAAGCAAGCGCCAGGGAAATAGAGGCTGCCGTTTACTCGTCTTCGAGGAGGTTGTTGTTCAAAGCCTCCCTCTCGGCGATAACCATTCCCATCGTCATCCTCGCCCTCTTCTCCCTGACCATCTTCAGGTTTTCCTCCAGCCAGTACCTGGTCTTCCTCCTCGCCCTTGCCGCCGTCGTGGTCCCTCTCATCATCACCTTCGCCCTCGTGTACATGGCCAGGCAGCGTCACCTGGTAAGGCTACTGTCCGGCTGGTACGAGAAGGAAAGGGACACCGCTTCCCAGGCGGACCGCGCCCTGGCCTTACGCCTGCAGAAGGAGATAGACACGTCCAGCTCCGAGCACGCCCTCTTCGTGGGACTGGGGATATTCCTGAGCATAGCGTTGAGCGTCCTGCTCTTCGGGAGATATGCCGACTTCACGCCCTACACGTCCGTCTCCTATATATCCCTGGGAGTGCTGCTGGCGCTGACTGACTTTTTCGTGACCCTGTTCATATCCCACCGGGAGATGCGTCCAGTGCTCCAGATGTTCCTGGTAGACTGCCAGGGTTTCGGCTATTACACCGCGGCGGGCATCGGAAGGCGATTGGCCATGTTCTCCCTCACCATACTGGTTCTCGCCCTGGGCATCACCTGGATAGCATCCTCCTATATCTCCAGCGATATGCTCAAGCAGGAGATAGAGGACAGGGGCAGCGACAACGTCCGCCTGCTGGCGGTGCAGTTGGACAACCTTATCGCGGAAGATGCGCCGCGGCGGGAACTGGAGGAGGAGGCGGAGGGGCTGTCTCTCGGCGAAGACGAGAGGGTGGCCGTGTACGACGACAGGGGTAATGCGGCCTTCGAGTTCTTCCGGGGTGGGATCGGCGATGAGGTCTGGGAGGAGCTGACCGCACCACTACGGGAAGAGAGCTCCGATGTGATCAGCCGTTTCGAGCAGGCGGGAAACCGCGAGTACCTGGTCTCCAGCGCCACCCTGCATCTCAACCAGGGCTGGACGGTGCGCAGGGTGTCCCTGTCTGACACCGCCTTCCATACCCTGTGGCGCTTGAGCCCAACCATGCTGCTCCTGCTCCTCGTGGGGATCGGGGTTGCGGCCTTCCTCACCCTGCTCATGACCCATAATATCTCCGACCCGATCAAGCGCCTGGTCAAGACCTGCCGCATCGTGGGCACGGGGGATCTGGCGGTGGACGTGCCGGTGGACTCCCTTGACGACATGGGCGAACTATCCGGCTCATATTCCGATATGCTCCGGTCCCTGCGTAAGATCAGCGGCGAGCTGCGCGATACCTCGGGAGAGGTCAGCGAGGGAGCGGTCAGCATCGTGGCCGTCTCTGAGCAGATAATGGCCGCCATAGAGGAGCTGAACGCACTGGTCCAGGACCTCTCGGAGCAGATCGTGCACGAGGTGGACCAGATAAGGAGCGTCGAGGAAATCATGGGCAGCGTGGCTGATACCATCTCCACCGCGCACGCCAAGGCCAGCCAGAGTTTCGAGATCAGCCAGGACGCGGAAAAGGTGGTAATGGAGGGCAGGGAGCACGCCCACGACGCGGTGGAGAAGATAGCGGAATTCAAGGATATCCTGGATGAGACCATGGATGCCATCCTTTCGCTGGGCGAGAGCTCGCAGAAGATCAGCACCATCGTCGATATCATCACCCGCATCGCGGACCAGACCAACCTCCTCGCCCTCAACGCCGCCATCGAGGCGGCGCGGGTGCCCGAGTTCGGCAAGGGGTTCGCGGTAGTGGCGGACGAGGTCAAGAAACTGGCCGAGGAAGCCTCTGGTTCGGCACACCGCATACACGACCTGGTGAGGATAATCCAGCAGGACGTGGAGACGGCCAAGAACCTGATGGAAAAGGGCACCATGGGCATGTACGTAGGCATGGAGACGGTGGAGCGTACCGACAGCTCGCTCCTGTCGATCTCCGATATCGTCAACCAGATGGCCAGGATGGCGGAGTCTATCGCCGAGGCCTCCTCGCTCGAGCTGGACGAGAGCGAGAGGTTGTCCCAGTCCCTCACCTCCATGAAAGAACAGGTGGAGAACACCGCGGGTGCCTACGAAGAGATAGGTGCCTCATCAGAGGAACAGACCGCCGCCACCTCGGAGCTGACCACTACGGCCGAGCGCCTGTCGGAGATAGCGAAGAGCCTGGAGGAGATGGTGGCTCACTTCAAGATATCCTGACCCGGCAGGTAAGGCATGCGCCAGCTTCCGGGCTCAAGCCGCTGCCAGCTCCAGGTAAGCGATATTATCCTTCAGGTCGCGCCCGCGAAGCTCAAGCTTCCTGCCGTCTACCGCCTCGAGCAGTCCCCACACCCTGCCCGTCATGACCGGCTCGTAAAAGGGGTTTATCACCTGGAGCTCGAGGCCACCGTTGCTGCTGCGCAGTTTCCAGGGGAGGCCCCAACCCCATAGTGAAAGCCGGGAGAACTCGCTCTTTGCATCGAGGCCGGGCTGCAGAAGATCGTAGTAATCGCGTGCATGAGCACGGGATATCTCCAGCAGCAGTTGTTCTACATCCTCTCCCAGTTCCTCCACCAGTACCTGCATCACCGCCGTCATGCCCCTGGTATTGTCGAAGATGAACCTCCTGCCGGAGCGGCGTTCGTTTATCGTGGCCTTGTCCACGTCCCAATCGAACTCGCGCGAGAGCTCCATCGGTGCGGAACAGCGCGAGCAGAGCTCGTATTCCCTGTCTCCGCTCTCGGACAGTGATACCGAGTACTCCACCTCCGACTCGATGCGCTTCTCCAGTTCCGGATCGTCCTCCATCACCGTTATGGTAACGCGGCCGCTCCGTTCGTCCCCTTCCCAGGAGACGTATCCCCTGCGGTCCAAAACGGCCTCGAACACCCCCGCGGCCTGTCCCTGGGCCATGGCCGCATGGTAGGTGTCCTCCATCTCCAGGACGATGCCCTCGTTATCGCTATAAGAGAGGATGGTGACCTTGCCGAACCCGGGGACGGGGTAATTAGCCGCCATGATGCGGAAGAACTCCTCCGGCCCCGGCAGCTCTGCACCCGACTCCTTTATGCTCTTGAGCAGGCCTCGGGTATAGTGCTTGGAATCCTTGCGTTTGCCCTCGATCACCAGGCGGGTCACATCATAATCCATCTGTGTCGAAAGCGAAGTGAAGAGGTTCTCGAGTTCCCTGGTATCGTAAAAGATCCCCCTGAGATCGGTCTCGTAATTGCTCACGATAACCCCGCTGGACTTCCAGGTATTCGCCTTGCCCACACCCCTCGGCATACCACACTCGCTGCAATACATCTTTCTCCTCCTGCATCGACCCTCAGTAAAGGACGCGTTCTAGTTATTGTCCTTTCTATCCGCCGAAATCCCCCATTTCAATATAAGCCACTACGTACACTTTAAAACATCGGTGTACAGTTGTGTATCGACGCGCCGGCCTTTTCGATTTACAGGTATACTTTTAAAAGTGTGAGTATCGTAGGCGCACAGAATGTGTTCAGACTGATTCAGGAGTAGGCGAGCGATGGATTTTGCCAAGCCCCACAGGCGACCGGATTACCTGCGGGCTTGCGCCGTCACCTTCATCATCGCCCTCTGCACAGGAACGTTGGTATACGGGTGTGGGGAGAGTAGCATACGGGACCTATCGACACCGCATACCGCCCTGCTGGGACAGTGGGAACCCCTCACGGCCGGCGCGGCATATATTTTCTTCAGCCCGGATACCGCCACCTACCTTCCTAAGGAGAGCGGCGAATCCATCGCCCTCCGGTACGAAGTGGTGGAGGAGGACCTGGGGGGGTTCGAGCTGAAACTAAGGTATATCGGCCAGGGGGATACCACCGAGCCCTTCACTATCGCCTTCTCGCAGGACCGCAACGGGTTCTTCCTCTATCCGGCCGGCGTACCGGAAAGGCTCGAATACTCCTATGTCGGGGACCGCCAGCAACCTTGATCGCTGCGCTTCAGGCACTGAGCGGTGGACGGCGGTCCGACCAGGGACGCGCCTCCTCCAGTTGCGCCGCGAGGCGGAAGAGCGTCGCTTCATCGCCGAACCTGGCTATGAAATGCGCCCCTATGGGAAGCCCTTCCGCGTTCCAACACAAAGGTACGTTCATGGCCGGGAGCCCCGTGATATTGCATATCGGCGTGAAGGGCACGAACCCCGCTGCGCGTATGATGCCGTAAAGGGGGTTGTCCGGCGGCGACTCGAAGGTTCCCAGGGGTACGGGGGGTTCGGCGAGGGTAGGCGTGAGCCAGAGATCGTATGCGGCCATCTGGCGGGCTACATCGCGGGTCATCCCCTGCAGGCCGGTCACCGCCATGAGATAATCCGAGGCGCTGAATCCCCTGCCCATCTCTATGAGAGCCCAGGTAAGCGGCTCGAACTCATCGGGTGTGAGCGTTTTTCCGGTGGCAAGCGCCATACCATCAGCGGTCCAGGTCTGGGCTACAGACCACAGGGTCATGAACATCGGCGTCAGTGCCTCGACATCCACATCCAGCATCTTCTCCTCGACCTCGTGGCCCAACCCGGCGCAAAGCCCGGCTGCATCTTCCACCGCCTTCGCACAGTCCTCATGTGCCACAGCTCCCTGCGCCTCGGATGTATAGGCGATACGCAGCTTGCCGGGATCGGCGCCTACCTCCGCGAGGAAGGGACGTGCGGGAGGCGGCGCCCAGTATGGGTCGCCGAGGTCAGGGCCGGAAGTAGCGTCCAGGAGGGCGGCGCTGTCGCGCACCGTGCGAGTGACGGCATGCTCGGCGACGAGGCCGCTTATGGCATCGCCTATGCTCGGCCCCAGGGGGTTGCGGGCTCTGGTCGGCTTGAGGCCGAAGAGGCCGCAGCAGGAGGAGGGGATACGTATGGAACCTCCACCATCGTTGGCATGTGCCATCGGCACCATCCCTGAGGCTACCGCAGCCGCAGATCCTCCGCTGGACCCGCCGGTTGTCCTTTCGCTATCCCAGGGATTGCGTGTAGGTCCGAAAAGATGGGGCTCAGTGGTGGGAAGGATGCCGAATTCCGGAGTGTTCGTCTTACCCAGTACCACCAGCCCCGCCCTTTTCAAACGCACGACCAGTTCGCTGTCGTAATCGGGAAAGTAATCCCGGGTGAAGGCTGAACCCCAGGCCATGCGCACGCCGTTGTATGCAGCCATCAGGTCCTTGAGAAGAAAGGGCACCCCCGTAAAAGGCCCCTGGGGCAGCTCGCCTGCTGCCGCCTCGCGGGCCAGGTCGTACATGGGCGTTATCAACGCGTTCAATTCGGGGTTCAACCTTTCTATACGTGCAATAGCTCCTTCAACCAGCTCGGCAGGGTTCACTTCCTTGTTTCTCACCAGCTCCGCCAGGGCTGTTGCATCGAGCCAGGCCGTGTCCTCCGCGATCCCCATGGTGTGCCCCCTTTCATCCGCTCACATGGTTCCCCGTCAATCTTCACTCCACTACAAGTATTGTTCCCCGCCGTACAGGTGCATAGACCTCGCGTGACGAAATACTCTAAGGGTAGCTGCCGGTCAGGGAGGGCGACTCACCCGGCAGGTATAATATAGAGGAGCGCATCAAGACCGGCCGTAATGGGTTGAGCCGGTTGAACATCGAGTAAAGGAGTATGTATATGAACTGCGCCCAATGCGGAAAAGAGATCCCGGCGGACAGCGAATTCTGCGGATATTGCGGCGCGGCCGCAGTGCCGTCTGCTGCAGCAGGAGCGGAGCAGGCAGCCGAAGCCACATCAGCGGCGCAACCTCCCCCACCTCCCCCGCCCCCACCTCCCTCTCCTCCGGTAGACGGGCCGCCACCGCCGCCAGCTCAAGCGGGGGCGGCGCCACCCGCGGGCGCAGGTATGCCGCCGGGCCAGTATGGCCCACCGGCGAAGAAATCCCCCCTGCCCTGGATCCTGGGCATCCTGGGAGTCGTGGTGGTTGTAGGGGTAGTCGTAGTGCTACTGCTAGGTTTCGCTGTGGGTCCAAAGTGGTTTGCCGGCGACGATAACGGCGGGGGCGGCGGAGCCAGTGCAAACCCCGAGCAGACCGTGGAGGCCTTCTTCGAGGCCCTGGAGAGGCGGGACGCCGAGATGCTCATCGGCACCATGGAGCCGTCCTTCGCAGCTGAGATCAAGGACATCCTGGGCGACGAGTATCTCGCGCTGCTCGATGATTACTTCTTCACCTGGTTCCCGGAGGACCTGGAGATAACCATCACAAAGATGGAGACCAACACCGATGGGGACACGGCCGAGGTCACCATCAAGGAAGGCACCATGTCCTACACCGAAGACGGGGAAAGGGTGACGGAGGAAGCCGCCGAAGCGGATATGGATGCCTTCGAGCTGGTCAAGGTGGATGGTAAATGGTACCTGTCGGAGGACTTCCTCATCGAGATGGGCTTCGATTTCAGCGGCTACGAGGATCTGGATCTCGATGATATGGACCTCGATGAGCTGGATACGGAACTGGACGACGGGTACTATGACGACATGGGGGTCGAGCTGCCCATCGACTCCGAGGACGAGGCCCTGACCGTGGTCTTCGAGGACTCGGATATCTGGGACTGGTACATGGAGACCGACGGGGCGTATTTCGACGTCACCGACGAGAACACCAGCTACGTCGTCTACCTGTACGAGATCGACGAGGACTACAACGAGATCCCATACGGTTACTTTGCCGTAGATAAGGAAACCGGCGAGATGTACGAGGTGGTCGAGTAGAAGAAGCTGCTCAGGCCGGCTCCTCCTGCAGGCAACATCTATCCTGCAGCATGCCAACCGACTCGCGGATGAGACGGGAGACGTGCATCTGGGATATCTTGAGTTCGCGGGCTATCTTGGTCTGTGTCCACCCCTTGTTGAGGCGTAGGTCCATCACCTCGCGGTGGCGCGGTGGCAGGCTTGCCAGGGCGTTCTCGATGACCAGCTCTTTTTCCACTTCCTCGAACGCCGGGTCGTAGGCGCCGATGAAGAAGCTGAGGGGTGGCTCGTCCTGACCTTCCCCGCCGGTGCTGTCCAGCGAGAATACGCACGTGTACTGCTGCGCCGCCAGGGCCTCTATAATATTCTCCTCACTCACCTCAAGCCTCTTCGCGAGCCTCTTGATATCCGGCTCTCGGCCCTCCTCCTCTATGATATTGCGCGTCTCCACGTTTATACGGTGCCGCAGGTCGCGCAGGGGCCGGGGCAGGCGTATGATCTCCAGGTGGTCCCGGTAGTGCTTCTTGAGCTCTCCCTCCATGGTCGGATACGCAAAGGTTATGAACGAAACGCCCCGCTCGGGATCGAACCTCCTCAAAGCCTTCATCAGGCCCAGCGCCGCCAGCTGGTAGGCATCCTCGTAGGGCAGTCTATCGGAATGATACTTGTGGGCGAAGCGGTGCAGCAGGTCCTGGTAGCGTGAAAAGAAACGCTCCTTGGCATCGGGGTCGTCCTCCTCCTTGATGCGCTCCAGCAGATCGATCTCCGTGGTGTTCAAACCCTTTCTTTCCATGTATCCTTTACCTCCGTGATCCTCAGGCCCAATCCTTCATATCCTCCGCAATCCAGTACGGTAGCCTCAGCGCCTCTTTGTGTCCGGCCTGCGGCGTCTTACCGCCGCAGGCCCTGTTTCGTCTGCGCCCTTCCCGGAAAGCCGGTCCTTCTCGTCTCTTCCCGTATACACGCCGCCGTCGACCACTTGCCTTATCGCTTTTACAACCTCTTGAGCGGCACTCTCCTTGCTCAAGTAGCCTGAAGCGCCTTTCTTCAACGCCTGACTGGCGTACTGTTCCTCGGGATGCATGGACAGGACGAGCACCGGCAATCCCGGCTTAATAGCCCTGATATCCTCCAGCGCCTCCAGGCCGCTGCGGTCGGGCAGGGTTATATCCAGCAGAACGACGTCCCATTCCGATTCCCGTATCTTGTTCATCAACTCCTCCACACTGCTGGCCTCTCCCGCCACCTCCATGTCGGGTTCCTCGTCCATGATCAACCTCAGACCCTGCCGGACGATGATATGGTCATCGACGACCAGTACCCTGATGGATGCCTTACCCGCCACCGCCTTTCCCGATCCTTTACCGCCCATGCATACCGCTTCCCTCCCCGCCCACCTGGCTCCGTGTAATGCGGCGAACCCTTCTTTGCGGCGGGCAGGTAATCAAACAGATTAAAGGGGCCCGTTTGGGATGCCTCGTTCATCGCATGAGCTGGCGGGGGATATATACTTCCTTCCTCCTCTCACTTATCTCCGCGGGATCGTGATGCAGCCGTACGGAGCGCCCACAGCGAGAGCAGAAAAACACTCCCCTGACAGTCCCGGAGCCGCATATAGGACAGGCCGTTCCCGCCATGGAAGGAAGTACACCCAGCTCGGTTTTTTCCTTCATAAGACACCCCTTTCGCGGGCCCCTGCTTATCAGTTCATAGGATATGTTGAGCTGCATTATTAGGGTATCGGAGTGGCTCTCGTCCACATGTCGGACGGAATGCATGTCATATGTAGGAATTTTCCTACACAGTTTGTTGTTTCGGGCGGATTTTCCGCGGTTCTATGGCACTGTAACGGATGCAGATATCATGATCCGGAATGTCGCTCGAGGGGGATGCAGCGGCAAGGCAACCCTGGGGATGGATTAAAGGGCCTATTCGACCAGGCCGTTCTTTACAGCATAATAGGTGAGCTCCGCGTTGCTCTCCATCCCCATCTTCTCCAGGACGCGTGCCCGGTAGGTGCTGACCGTCTTTACGCTGAGACACAATTCCTCGGCGACCTCCTTGAGCCTCTTGCCGGAGGCGAGCATGCACATAACCTGAAACTCGCGGTCGGAGAGGCTCTCGTGCGGCGGTCTCTCGTAGTCGCCCCCTACGACGGAAGCAAGCTTCTCGGCCATGAACGGGCTTACGTATCTTCCCCCGCCCATCACCTTCCTCACGGCTTTAACCAGCTCCTCCGAGGCGCTGTCCTTGTTCACGTACCCGGCGGCCCCCGCCTTGAGCACGCGCAGCGCGTACTGGTCCTCGGGATGCATGGAGAGGATGAGCACGGGCAGCTGCGGCCGCACGGCCTTGATGTCCTTGAGCGCCTCCAGGCCGCTGCGGTCCGGAAGGGTGATGTCGAGCACCACGACATCCCATTCCTTCTCCCTGACCATGTCCAGCGACTCGGCGGCGGTTCTCGCCTCGGCTGCTATCTCCACGTCCGGTTCCTCGCAGAGGATTTGCGTCAGGCCCTTTCTGACCACGGGATGGTCGTCTACTATAAGGATCTTCATCGGATCTCCTCCGTCCCTTCGCCGTCGTCCCATCGATCACCCGCATCGAGTGGGATCCTTACGGCCACCGTGGTACCCGTCCCGCTGTCGCCTTCGATCCCCACCTCTCCCCCGAAGATATGGGCGCGCTCCCGCATACCCAGGACGCCCAGGCCACCCATGCCGCCGGTCTCTTCCTCGCTGACACCTTTACCATTATCCTTGATCTCGAGCAGAATCCCATCCGCCTCTTGCGCCAGACGTACTTCGACCCGGCTGGCTTCGGCATGGCGGGCTACGTTGGTCAAGGCCTCCTGTGCTATGCGGAACAGGGCGATGGTCAGGTCCTTGTTCAGGAGGTTGTCGTCCGCGTCCGAGATGAAGCCGGCCTCCAGGCCCGTCAACTCCCCGAACCGCTTCACCTGCCAGTCCAGGGCTGCGGCCAGCCCGAGATCGTCCAGCACGCCGGGCCTGAGCTCGGTGGCGATCTCGCGCACCGACTTGATGGTCGTGTCCACGAGACCGGACATGGACGCTATCCTTTCCTCCAGTTCGGCCTCTCCCTCCAGCTTCCTACCCAGGAGAGAGAGGTTGATCTTCAACCCTGTCAGAGCCTGCCCCAAAGTGTCGTGCACTTCACGTGCTACGCGGCGCCTCTCCTCCTCTCGTACCGATTCCACGCGTGCTGAGAGGGCGCGCAGCTGCTCTGCGGAGGCCCGAAGCTCCTCCTGGTTCTTTTTACGCTCCGTCACCTCTTCCTGCAGCTGCAGGTTGATCCTTTCCAGCTCCAGGGTGCGTTCCCTCACCAGTTCCTCCAGGTGCTCGCGGTATTTATCCAGTTCTTCCTCGGACCACATGCGCAGCACAGCTATGGCATAGAGGTCAGCCAGCCGGTTCAGAAGCGCGATGTCCCTCTCATAGTAGTCGCGTATGGAGTTGGCGAGGGCTATCTGCCCCACCAGTGCCCCCCCCAGCAAGGCGGGTACCGAGACGAAGCGCTCGATGGGTATATGGCCGTGCGGCACTCCCGTGGACCTGGGATCCCCGTGAGGTTCGTTGGTCAGCAGTGGCTTTTTGCTGTCGAGGACCCACCCCCAGAGGCCATTGAATTCCTTGAAAACAACGCTCCTGTCCGCGATCCCGCATTCATCCCACATATCCCGGGAAAGGGTGGGGGAGATCAGGTACCCCGTTTCGCTCTCGATATAGCCAACGAAGCCGAAGGGGCTCTCCGTGAGCTGCTTGGCTTTCTCAAGCATGACATAGGATACGTCCTCGATGGAGGCTTGCGCGAGCAGAGCGGCCGAGAGTTCCGCCACCGCGCTGTTCGCCTCCAGCTCGAAGGCTAACGTCTCCTCCATGCGCACCCGCCTGGTGATGTCCCTGGTTATACTCCCCATCATCATTCCCTCGCTTGAACGTATGGGAAAGGTCACGGTCTGCATGATGCGCCTTTCGCCCCCCGGAGTCAGGATCTCCGTTTCGCTGCTCTCACCGAACCAGGAGGTATAGCTCTTTTCCAGGGAACCGACGACATTCTCCCTGAGCAGCTCGTAGGCCGCAGCAGTCTTTTGCTCGGGCGTGGTAAGCATGTACTGAATATCCCAGATGGGCTTTCCAACCGCTTCCTCTCGCCGCAATCCCGTTACATCCTCCTGGGCGCTGTTCCACTCCATGATCACTCCACCCTGATCCACCAGCGTGATACCGTCGCTTGATTGCTCGACGATACTGCGGAATTTCTCCTCGCTCTCGCGCAGTTCCTCCTCCATGCGTCTGCGCTCGGTGATGTCCGCCACCATCGCGAGTGCTCCCATATATTCTCCCTCCGCATCATAAAGGGGGGATGTCTCCAGGCGGCTGTAGATACGCCTGCCATCCTTCTTGATGAACTCGAAATCGTGCTGTTCGCTGATGCCGGCCTCGCGGCGTTCCAGGTTTGTCTCGGCTAACTCTTTACCTTTCTCGTCCATGAAGTCGAAGAGGATGCGCCCAAGCATCTCCTCCTCCTCATAACCGAGCATCTCCGCCATGCGCGAGTTAACGAAGGTGGTCACCGCATAACGGTCGACGGCCCATATGCCCTCATGCGCGCTGTCCACGATGAGACGGTATTTCTCCTCGCTCTCGCGCAGTTGCTCCTCCATGCGCTTGCGCTCGGTGATGTCCCTGGAGTAGATAGCCACCAACCCGACTCCCCCACCTTCATCGAGCACGGGATAATAGGTGTTCTCATACCATTTGCCTTCGCATTCGTATTCCCCGTATACGCTTGCTCTTTCGACGAGTATCTCCTGGACGATATCTTGCATGTTTTGTGGTAAGAAAGGGGGCTTGAGCTCGCTGATACTTGCGCCTACGAGTTCGTCCTCTTCCTTCCCCATAATGCGAGCAGCAACATCGTTTATCACCAGGATCTTTCCGTCCAGGTCTTGCAGTACAAGGGAATCCGCCGTCGCGTCGAGTATGGCTTTCTTTCTCTTCCCCTTCTCGCTCAACTCCTTAAACAGCAGCTCGTAAGGTTCCTCCAGGCCGGTTTCAATGATGGCAAGGTAGATGAGATAGAAGGATATTATCTTGAGGAAATGACCCATAAGGTTGAAAAAAGCGTAGGGGTCCTGGTAGAGCGTGAAACACAACTCCGAAGCTACAGTAATCGAGATGGAGGAGACCATGAGCCAGAACACCCTGGGATCGAATTCATCGCGCTTCCTGAATAGCGCCACGATAGCGGCGATGAGGATGAGGGAGATTACATACTCGCTGATCCTCTTGAAAGGAGTAAGACCGGTTCCCTCCACGAAACACGTGGGGAAGATATCCAGGTAGAAGATACTTATGATCACAAAGAAGGAGACCGCCGAGTAGACGGCTACGTCCGTCCAGACCCTCAATCTGCGTGCAAGAAAAAAGGGCGCCAGGAGGAGGGATGCAGCTTCTATATAGCGCGCTGAGATCCACAGTTGAGTAGCCAGGTTGGTGCCGTAGCCTCCAAATACACCCATCCCGGAATAGGCGAGCATATGGACCAGGTCTAGCATGCCGACGAATAGATATGCAATGCCCAGGAAGAGAAGGTAATCGTTTTCGGTGTAGCTGCGGGTGTGCCATGCCAGCACGAAAATGGTAAAAGCCACGAGAGAACTGAAGATCTCCGCGATGCCATGGAATAGCAGGTAGTTGTTACGGCTGATGACGAAGAGGACAGCGAAGACCACTACTCCAACCGCCAGCTGCCAGTAAATACTGGGGTTTCCTTTTTTCAGCTTCGATTCTTTTTCCATCTTCACCTATGCCCCCACATCCGTCTTCATCCTAATAGTGTAAGGAAAAAACGATAAAAAGCGTAGCAGCAGGGCATTTCACTATCATCTGAACGGGTCGGTCGAATAAGAAGTAGCAAAAAGAAAACAAACGGGTGTATCCGCATAAGGGAGTCCCAGCGCCTCCACATTTCCGAATGTGGGGGCCTGGCACCCGTGATCTTCGCTGCCACGTCCCCTGGCGAACCCCATCAATCTGAGCTGCCACCAGCCCGGGGAGCTACCATGTCGGTCGCAGAAGAAGCAGTTAAAGGAAAAGAACCGGGTGTATACGCACGCAAAGGATGTCAGGAACAGGATCGGGCATAGCCCGTGTTAAACACACTGTCCGGGGTTTGATGTGTTCGGGCGAACCTCCATCTACGCTGCTACCAACCCGAGAACCGGGGATCGGTCCGAAGCGACATTGGGAGCAGTCTGAGCGACAGGAGGATCATGCTCCGGATATGCAACCTGCGGACAGAAGCGAGGACCGTATTCCCGGGCTCGGGCTTTAAGACGACTACTGAGTCCGAACGCATTACTCCCCGGGCACATACCCCACTACGTCATGCCCGCCGTCCCAGCCGGAGCCGTAAACGAAATACATGGGGCGCTCCGCCACGATATCCGGACCCGACATGACCTGGACCCGCGTGGACAGCTGGTAATCCGGGCCGGCGTCCTGGTTGACCAACAGAGTAACCCTGGTACTGGCGGGTACGGCAACCTGCCGGGCGGGAAGCACCCCCGCCTCCTGGGTGTAGTAAGTGATCTCGACCTCGGCCGCGGTATCCTCCGGATTCTGCAGGCACAGCCACTCCTGGAAGGAACCTCCGGTATAACCCTCGGCGAAAAGCCACTCCGAGGCGGGAAGGGTTGCCCCGATGACGCAGTGGCCCCCCTGGGCGTTCAATCCCGCGGTGCTGTAGCTGAAATACATGGGGCGTTCCGCCAGGAAACCATCGTCCGAGGAGAGCTTGACCGAAACGTCCTTGTTCCAGCCTACCTCGTCGGGTAGGAACACAGTACGCCTGAAACCGGCAGCCACCTCGTATACATACTGCACGGGATCTCCCTGGCCCGCACCCAGCTGATACTCGGCATCAACGGTTATCGCGTAGGTGTTGGGGTTCTGCAGGGTGATCCACCCCTCGAACCCCGGCCGGGTGGTACCCTCGGCAAAATAGTACTCCCGGGAAAGGGCCGTCGCACCCATGACGCAGTGGCCGCCCTCCCAGTGGTAGGCACCGGTCCCCATGTAATCGAAGTACATGGGGCGCTCGGCCACGATGGGACTGGTCGACTCCACGGCCAGGGAAGCCTGGTAATCGGCCCCGAGTACCTCGTTGACCTTGAAGGTCCGGCGCGAACGGGCCGGCACCTCGTACCCCTTCCTCACCTGCTCCCCCGCCTCCTGGGTCTGGAAGCGGAAGGTCAGGGTGGCATCTTCATCTCCCGGGTTGAGCACGCATATCCACTCGTCGAAACCCTGGCCGGTATAACCCTCGGCGAAATACCACTCGCCTGCGGGAGCCGCGGCGCCGATGACATCGTGGCCACCGCTCCACATGCCCTGGTAATCGAAGTACATTGGGCGCTCGGCCAGGATAACGCCGTCCGATTCGAGTTTAACCGACACGTCACGGTCCGCCCCCACCTCCTCGTTGACGTTTATGGTCGTGCGGCTGTCCCCGGGAAGGGGGTAATCCTTTGTAAAGGGAGCGCTGCCATCCGCATAGAGGTAGGTGATCTGGGCAATGGCGGTATCCGGGTCTCGATTCAGCAGGCACAGCCACTCCTGGAAACCGCCTCCCGTGTATCCCTCTGCAAAGAGGAAGGAACTCTCAACGACGGGCAGAGGTATGACGAAGTTGAAGACGTTGGAGGTACCCCCTTCTGTTACAACCCTCAGCCACCCCGAAAGGGCGCCGGTCGGGACCAGGCACCTTATGCGCGTGTCCGTCCATTCCGTATATTGGGTCGCTTGGGTCGACTCGAACGCCACGTATGAAGAACCCCGGCTGTCCCCGAGATTAGCACCTTCGATGGTCACCTCCGTTCCGACCGCGCCGGAGGAAGGGCTGACAGAGGCAACGGAAGGCGCGTCGGCGCCGCCGTCCACGAAACGGTTGTAAGCCACGTTGAGCAGGTTGATGAACTCGCCCGTGGCTTTCTGGTTGCCGACGTAGTTGGGGTGGTCGTCCCCACTCGCATAGGCGAGGGTGTTGCCTCCACCGTCGGTCTTATGCTGGATCGCGCCGTTCAGCCAGCGGTGGTGGTTCCCCGTCTCCCAGTTGAAGTCGCTGGCGGAAGGATTGCCGCCGTTGCTGGTGAGCACGTTGTAGAAGTCGAAGACGAATACGTTGTCGTGAGGATATCCGTCCAGCCAGTCGTCGACCAACCAGTTGTTGAAGGCGCGGGCGTTGTCGGCATAGGTTGAGGAGCGCAGGGGTGGCGCCGTGATGACCACGAATAGCTTGTCCAGCCGGGTCTCGAAGTACTCCAGGATGTCGATATATATACCCTTGGCGTTGGCCACGGTGAGGGGAGACGAACTGCCCTTGAGGGGATTGCTTTCGATGGGGGGGACGGGGTCGGTGGGACTTCCCCCTATAGCGGAGTTCGGATAACAGGACTTGAACATGATGATCTCGTTCTCGCCGCCGGGATCCGATCCGAGTCTTGAATAGGAGCTATTCTGCCCGCTCTCCGCATAGAGGGCCGTGGTGTAGGTAGCGCTGGATGGCCCACGGAACCACGACCACCAGTCGCCGATATCGGTGCTCGAGCCGATGTCATCCGGACCCCAGCCGTAGTTGGTATCGCTGACGAAATAGTTAGCATCGCGCAGGGCAACGCCCAGGCCGCCGTTGGAATCCGAGAGCCAGTTCGAGCCGCAGGAATGGTGGATGAAGATGAGTTTGACCGGGCTCGCCGGGGGAGTGGGGTCGTCCACGGCCGCGCGGACGAGACCGTCCGTAGCGGCCGCATATGACTCCTGGCCCGGCCGGAACAGGGGGATGGCCGTCACGACCGGAAGAAAGAAGACGATCAGGGTGCAGGCGCATACAGCGGGGAGGATCCTCCCAAGAACTCCGGTTCGCAAATACGCCCTACATCGAGAACGTCTGTGCGCCGCGATACTAAGCATGCGAGCCTCCTTTATTCGTACGATGCCAAACCTGGGGGTCAGAGCCAAAAAGTCACCATACCCTTATATCGGCACCATAGCTTCCTCTATATAGAAACGCCGCTTCCTGGCTTTCATTTCGGGGCTGCTTCATTCCGCATGCGCGGCCGCGCGAAAACCGACTTGAAGTAAGCATCTGGCTTCATATATAAAAAGACTAACAGGGGTTAAAGCAACTGTCCTATCCATCGTCCCAGCTCCATTCGGAGAACAGGAAACGAGGTCCCATTGATACCACTGCAGTGCCAGGACGGGGGCGTTCCGTAAGCACAGGCTATCGCCCGCGGATACAGGAGGGGTAACCATGGAAGAGAAGCTGTGGCATAAGTCCTACGCCGAGGGAGTGCCGTGGAGCATCGATTACGAGGAGCTGACCGTCTCCGAGGGCCTGACCAGGTCAGCAAGGGAGTTTCCCGACCAGGTAGCCCTCAACTATATGGGCAAGAAGATCACCTATAAGCAGCTGGACGGCATGGTCAACAGCTTCGCCAGGGCGCTCTCGGACCTGGGGGTGAAAAAAGGGGACAAGGTGGCGACCATCATGCCCAATATCCCCCAGATGATCATTGCCAACATGGCCGCCTTCCGCATCGGGGCGGTGGTGGTTCTCAACAACCCCCTGTACACGGAGAGGGAACTGCAGTACCAGCTAGACGACTCCGACTCGATAATAGCCATCACCCTCACCCTGCTGGTGCCGCGCATCGAGAAGATCATGCCCGAGACCAAGGTGAAGAAGATCATCGGCTGCCAGATCAACACCTACCTCCCCTTCCCCAAGAAGCAGCTCTTCCCCCTGGTGCGCAAGGCCATGTACAGGAAGATCGAGCCCACGGACAAGGTGCTCCGCTTCGAGGACCTGATCAGGAAGTATCCCTCCACTCCCGTGGAGGAGAAGGGCAAGTGGGAGGAGCTCTCCACCATCATCTACACCGGCGGCACCACCGGGGTGAGCAAGGGCGTGATGCTCAGCCACAAAAACATCAGCGTCAACGTGCAGCAGTTCGCGGCCTGGTTCCCGGACCTGGACCGGGGCGGCATATCCCTGGTCGGGACCTTCCCGGTCTTCCACGCCGCTGGCTTCACCGCCTGCCAGAATTTCTTCTGCTGGCAGGCCTGGGAGCACTGCATGATCCCGCGCCCGGACCCGGCGGGTGTCATCGAAATCCTCAAGAAGGACAAGCCCGACTATCTGCCCGGCGTGCCTACTATCTTCGTCGGACTGCTGGCCGAGCCGGAGTTCAGGGAGATGGACCTCTCCTTTATCAAGGGATTCTTCTCTGGCGCCGCCCCCCTGGCGGCGGATACCATCCGCGATCTCAAAGAGCTCACCGGCGCCACCATCCTCGAGGTCTACGGTCAGACGGAGACCTCTCCCATAGCTACCGTTACCCCTTGGGGCGGCGTGATCAAGCCTGGTACGGTGGGTATTCCCGTCCCCGACACGGACATCAAGATCATGGATATCGAGACGGGGGAGAACGAACTGCCCCGGGGTGAGGTAGGCGAGATCGCCATCTACGGCCCCCAGAACATGATGGGTTATTACAAGAAGCCCGAGGAGACGGCAGAGGCATTGCGGAACGGCTGGGTTTACACCAGCGATATCGGTTTCTTCGACGAGGACGGTTACCTATCGGTGGTGGACCGTAAGAAGGACATGATCATCGCCGGGGGCTACAACATCTATCCGGTGGAGATCGACAACGTTCTCTTCGACCACCCCAAGATCCTCGAGGCCTGCGCCGTGGGGGTGCCGGACGAGTACCGCGGCGAGACCCTCAAGGCCTTCATCGTCACCAAGGAGGGCGAGACCCTGACGGCGGAGGAGGTCATCGCCTACTGCAAGGAGAACCTGGCTCCCTACAAGGTGCCCAAGGATATAGAGTTCGCTGACGAGTTGCCCAAGAGCGTGGTGGGCAAGATCCTCCGGCGCGAGCTGCGCGACCAGGAGATCGCGAAGCAGGAAAAACCGGAATAAGCATTTCCCTCTTCATGCGCTCAGCAGCGTTTGAGATCAACACCACGTATTGTCCGCACAAAAGAACAGGCACGCTCTGCCCCGGAAGACGGAGCGCCTGCGGCGGTGGTTCTCTATAAGGCTGCATGATGAGAACAAGCTTTAACCTCAGGCGTAGTAACGGCCGGGTAGATAGGGCGCCTGCTTCGCCAGGTGCATGATGAAACGCTTCTTGGATTCGTCCAGCTGTGTGTACTTAAAGGCCAACCCGGCCACCAGCGCCAGCAGGATCAAGGGCCTGATCTTCTTTATAATTCCTCCCTTTGCGACTTCGATATCTTCTTTGCGTGCCATTTCAACCTCCTATCGTCTTACCTACCGATTCAGCCTCGGATGACGGATACATATCCGGAACGTACATGTGCCAGGCCTTCACGTTCTGAAACGTGAAGGTGCTGGGACACTGTTGCGCCGCAGACGGCGCAATCGCTTTCGCGATATATGCTGTCGAGATGTATTTCTTATTCATATTTATTGACCAGGTCGGCCGCCACCATGCCCGAGCCGATGGTGGTGGGAACCCCGCCGCCGGGATGGGTGGAGGCTCCCGCCAGGTAAAGCCCGGCTATGCTCTTGGACTTGGAGCGTGGGCGCAATACGGTCTGGGCGGACAGGTCCTGTTGCAGGCCGTAGATGGCGCCGCCGGGATGAAGCAACCTGCGCTCGTAATCTAGGGGGGTTATTATCTCCGCCACCTTGACGTGGTCGGAAAGCCCGGGCACCGCCTTGCGGGTGAGATACTCGATGGAATCCTCGAGAAAACGTTCCTTCTCCCGGTCCCAGTCCGTGCCGCTCAAGGCGTGGGGCCCCATGAGGATGACGTTGATGGCATGACACCCCTCCGGCGCCAGGGAGGGATCGGACTTCGTCGCCCAGCAGACCAGGCCGAACTGCTCCTTGGGCAGGAGGCCCTTCTGCAGCCGGTTCCACCAGTAGTCGTTCATCTCCTCGTATGGAGCGGTGATGATGGTGTGATGGGCATCCAGGGGAGGCTCGTAATCTACCCCCAGGCAGACCATGATGGCGGAGACCGAAGGGCTGTAGCTCTTGATACCGTAGCGGGCCAGTGGATGCAGGTGCTCCTCTCCTATAAGGTCGAGGTAGAGGGTCTTGGCGTTGATATTGGATACGACCGCCCGCGTGGTGATCTCGCTGCCGTCGTCGAGCACAACGCCCTGTACGCGACGATCGCGCACCAGGACCTTGCGCACGCGTGAGCCCGTACGCAGTTCCATGCCGTGTCTTTCACCGCAGCTGGCAAGTGCCTGCGGTATGGCGACCATGCCTCCCCGCGGATACCATACCCCTTCGTGCTCCGTGTACCCCAGTATGGAGAAAACGCCGGGCGCCAGTTCGGGGGGAAGCCCCACGTACCAGCTCTGGAAGGACATGGTCTCCTGTACCTGAGCGCTCTTGAAGTACTTGCGCAATACATCCTGGTAGGAGCTGGTGAAGAGGTCCTGGTAATTGAGCAATCCGGGGCTGGCGCGGAAGACCCTGAGAAAGTCACCTAATCCGTTGAGGGCGCTGGAGAAGAAACCCTTCTGCGTCTCGGCCAGGAAGCCGCCGGTGTAGTCGGCGAAATTACGGTAGTTTTTTCCATCCTGCTCCGATATGCGGGACAGGGCCTCCACGGTGCCTTCCATTGAATGAGGTACCGTGACCTTGGTGCCGTCCCTGAGCACGCAGCTGTACACGGGGTCGCAGGTCACCAGGTCCACTTCCTTCTGGAAGGTGGTGCCCAGTCTCTCGAATACGTTCTCGATGGAGCCGATGACCTCCACTATAGAGGCGCCCACGTCGAATTCGTACCCCTCCCTCTCGAAGGTGGAGCAGCAGCCGCCGATGAGGTCGCTCTGCTCCAGCACCAGGACCTTTCGCCCCTCCTTGGCCAGAATGGCCCCGGACGAGAGGCCTCCTCCTCCGGCTCCGATCACTATCACGTCATAATCAGGCATAAGAACTCACTCCCTCTTTCGACAAATCCTGCCAACCGATGTATGCGTGCCAGGTCCTTCACGAGAGTGCGGCCCGGGAGGAAAACGTCCCCGTCCATGCGCACAACAGACCCGGCACGCTCCGCCCGGGAAGGCGGAGCGCCTTCGGCGGTGGTTCCTCCGTTCGGTATGAAAAACACCTTGCCTCTATTCATACTTGTCCACCAGGTCGGCGGCGATGAGGCCCGAGGCTATCACCGACGGCAACCCTCCTCCGGGATGGGTGGAAGCACCCGCCAGGTAAAGCCCCTTGATGCTCTTGGACCTGGCCGCCGGCCTGAACACGGTCGAGGACGGCAGGTCCATATCCAGACCCAGGATGGCACCCTCGGGTGTGAGCAGGCGTCGCTCGTAATCCCTGGGGGTGAGGACGTCCATCACCTCCACGTGGTCGGCCAGCCCCGGTATGGCCTTCTCGCTCAACCTCTCCAACTGCCGCTCCCCGTAGGCCTGTTTGTCACGGTCCCAGTCTATTTCTTTCACGTGATAGGGGCCGGACTGCACTATGTTGAGCACGTGATGTCCCTCGGGGGCCATGGAGGGGTCAGAGAAGGTCGGGAAACACACGAGGCCGAAGGTCTCCTCGGGCAGCAGACCCTTGCGCATGTCCCCGAACCAGTACTCGTTCATCTTGTCCATGGATTCCGTGATCAGTGTATGGTGGGCGTCAAGGGGCGGCCGCCAGTCCAACCCCACGTTGATCATGGGTGCGGAGACCGAGACGCGGTAGCTCTTTACGCCATAGCGTGCCAGCCAGGGCAGGTGTTCCTCGCCTATCTTCTCCAGGTAGAGCACCTTGGCGTTGATGTTCGAGACCACCACCGGCGCGGTTATCTCCGTCCCGTCCGCGAGCACCACCCCCTCGGCCCTGCGATCGCGTACCATGACCTTGTCCACCTGCTGCCCGGTGCGCACCTCCAGTCCGTACCTCTCGCCGCACCTCTGCAGCGCCTCGGGAACGGCGATCATACCCCCCTTGGGAAACCACGTTCCCTCGTGCTCCGCGTAGGAGAGGAAAGCGAAGATGCCGGGGGCCAGGGCGGGAGGTTGGCCACAGAACTTCCCCGGGTAGGACAGGGAATCCTGCACCCTTTCGTTTTTAAAGTAACCGCGCATGATCTCCTCGAAGGACTTACTGAAGAGGGGGAAGAACTTCAGCAGGTGAGGATCCTTGAGAAATATCTTAGTCATGTCAACCATGTTGTTGACCGGGCTCAGAAAAAACCCCCTCAATGCGGTGCGCATGAAATCACCGATATAGCGTGCATATTCCAGCCAGGCTTTACCGTCCTCCGGGGAGATGCGGGAGATGATCTCCGCCTTCTCCTCTATGGAAGCGGGATAGGTCATGCGCGACCCATCGGGGAAGATGATGTTGTATACGGGGTCACAGGGCTCGAGTTCCAGCTCATCCTTGAGGGTGGTCCCCAGCCTCTCGAAGGCGATCTCGTAGGGTACGATGATCTCCAGGAGGGTGGCGCCGACGTCGAAACGGTAACCGCCGCGCTCGTAAGTGGAGCAGCATCCTCCGATCTTGTCGCTTTGCTCCAGCACCAGCACATTGCGCCCCTGTTTGGACATGACGGCCCCCGCGGTCAGCCCACCGCAGCCGGCCCCGATGACTATGACATCGTAATCAGGCATGGTCCTTCCTCCCCTCCAGGCCCGTCTATCCGACTGTTATGCGTTATCTCTCAGTAGCTGCTGGGCTTCTGCGAGATGCCCAGCATCTCCCGGGCCTGCTGCGGGGTGGCTACCTCCCGGTTCATCTCCCTGGCGATGCGCGCTATCCTCGCAACCAGCTCGGCGTTGTTCTTCAGCTTCCTTCCCCGCGCGTAATAGAGGTTATCCTCCATGCCTACCCTCACGTGTCCTCCCAGCATGATGCCCAGCACGTTCATGGGCAGCTGGTAGTGGCCCACGCCGATGACGAAGAAGAGCGACTGCGGCGGCAGCTCGCTCACCAGCCCCAGCACGTTGGCCGGGGTGGGGAAGGAGCTGGTCTGGAAGCCCATGACGAACTGGATGTCGTAGGGGGGTTCGATCAGCCCCTCCATTATGAGGTCCTGCACCACCCAGTACATGCCGGGGTGGTACAGCTCCATCTCCGGCTTGATGCCCTTCTCCTTCATGGTGCGGGCGAAGGTCTCGATATCTGAGTAGGCACACGGAATGCAGCGGTCGAAGACCATGGCCGGGTGCGGGTGGGGAATGGGCTCTGCACGCTCCGGCATGGGGACCTTGAGCACGAAGGGCCCCAGGTTGAGGGAGCACAGCTCAGGGTTGGCGTAGATGGAGGCCATGCGCTGTTCCATGGTGAGCTCCGGCCCTCCCCCCGTGGTGTTGTTGATGATGATGTCCGGGCACTTCTCCCTGATCATGGCATTGATCTTGCGGTAGACCTCGGGGTCGCTGGTGGTCATCCACTGCACCTCCGGGTTGCGGGCGTGCACGTGCACTATGGATGCTCCCGCCTCGTAGGCCTCCCTGGTCTGCTCCGCCTGCTCCTCGGGGGTCTCGGGCAGGTTCTCGTTCATCTCCTTGCCCTGCACTCCTCCCGTGATGGCGCAGGAGATGATCAGCGGCGGGAGGCCCTGCCTCACCCTGGCCATCCAGGCGTAGGGATCGCGGTAGTCCCAGATGTAATCCTCGACGTTCATAACCCGACCTCCTTTTCTATGGCATCTTCTTCCGTTGCGTACACGTGCCAGGCCTCAATGGATATGAGACGGGTATCAGGCCCCCACATGGAAATGTGGAGGCGCTGGGATACCTCACTTCGCTCGGCACAGGCACCATCGCGTCACCCATTGCGGGCTTTACAGTCGAAACGCAATACTCAATCGAGCTTGCCACGTCGGCTCCGCCTCCTCGCAACACGGTTTTCCGCTTCGCATAGGCGATCCACTTTCTGTCGTTGCCTATTGCTTGATCGAGGTTGCCACGTCGCTTCGCTCCTCACAATCTGACTTCTCGCTGCGCGAGCAGTCTGACTTACGCGATGCATACTATCGATACCTCTTGTTAAATGCGTATCCTTAGGTTCTCTAGTGGGTAGCTCATGCAGGGGTGGATGTATCCGGCCACCGCATCCACCTGGCGCTTGAGCACCCGCTCCGGAACGAAGACCTTGCCGGAGATGAGGCGGGTGCGGCAGACCGAGCACTCGCCGGCCCGGCACACGGCCTCCACCACGATACCCGCCCGCTCCAGCGAGTTCATGAGCGGCTCACCCGCGCGCGCCTGGAATGTCTTTCCCGTGCGCTCCTCGCTCACCTCGAAGACGGCATCGGGGTCGGCTCCCGGCCATCCCGGCTCCGAGGTTATATCGGCGGGGGGACCGTATGCCTCTCGGCGTATCCTCCGCCCCGGCACTCCCAGGGACTCCAGAGCCCCCTCGCAGAGCACGTACATCTGGGCCGGGCCGCAGATAAAGAAGGTCTTGCCCTCCACCTTGCCCACGAGGTCGGAGATCATCTGCGCGTCCAGGAGACCGCACATCCCCGCCCAGTCCTCGGGAGGCTCGGAGATGACGTAGTCCACCTTGAGGTCGGGGAGCTTTTTCTCCAGCTCCTTCATCTCCTCCCCGAAGATGATGTCCGCTGGATCCCTGCTGCCGTAGATGAGATGCATCTTCAGGCCCGAGCCCTTCTCAGCCGCCTCGCGGATGATGGAGGCGAAGGGGGTGATGCCGCTGCCCCCGGCAAGAAACACCAGGTCGCCCGTGTCCATGAGGGGCTCGTAGTAGAAGCTCCCGAAGGGCCCCGTGGACTCGAAGCGGTCTCCCGCCTTCACCTCGTGGAGAAGGTAGTCGGATACGAAGCCGTCGGTCATGTGCCGCACGGTGATGTCCCAGAATCCCGCCCCCGGCGCCGAGGCGATGGAATATGGCCGGGAGGTCAGTACTCCCTCCACCTCGCAGAAGAGGTTCACGTACTGGCCGGCCCGGAACCAGGGCAGTTCTCCCTCCGCCGCCTTCATGCGCAGGGTCCTGGTGCTGGCCGTATCCTCGATGACCTCGGACACCTGCAACTGGACGCGGTCGGGGTGGAGGCCGGCCAGCGCCTGCTCCACCCGGGTGGTGGGGCTGTCCGGGAGTTCCATCCCCTCCACCTGTTTCTCGAGGTCTTTCTGGAGTTTCTCGATGGCCGCGGGCCCGGCGCCCCCGGCCTCCATATCCTCGAGCACCTTGCGCGAGGTGAGGAAGCCGGAGTACAGGGAGGGCTCGTACCCGCCGCCGATGTTGACCCAGGCCCCGGAGAAATACAGGCCCTGCAGCGGCCCGGTCGCGGGCATGCGCACCAGGCCGGTCCCGGCGAAGGTCTCGTCGAAGCCTATGATGCTGCCGCCCACGTTGCGGGAGTAGCGGATGTTGGTGAGCGGCGTGGCTACCTCGATGACCTCGATGTGGTCGCGCAGGCCGGGGGCCACGTTCTCCGCCAGGTTCAAGGCGCGGTCCGCCACGCGGTGCTTGGCGTCCGCGTACTCGGAGGGCGGGACCTTCAGCCACGGCTCCGAGAAGGCGATAGAGGTGCACACCAGGTTGGAGGTACCAGGGGGCGAAAAGGTAGGGTCGATGGAGTTGTAGGCGGTTACGGCGATGACATTCATCTTTTTCCAGTTGCTGTCTACATCGTAGTTGTCGCTGTAGAAGGTCTCGTGGTGCCCCAATCCCAGGTCCTCGTGGGGGCAGTCCACACCCAGGTAGAGGTTTACCGTGGAGGCCCCTCCCGACCAGGCGCCGAGCCGCCTGAGATACCAGTCGGGCGTGTTCTCCCGCCCGACGAGCTCGAGGCACGTCGCGTAAGGGTTGGCGTTGCTGACCACGGTGGGGCACAGTATCTCCGTGCCGTCCTGGGCCACCACTCCCCTGACCTTGCCGCCCTCGCTGAGGATGCGCTGCGCCCCGTTGCGCAGCCACACCTCTCCGCCCATGTCCTCGATGGAGTCGACGAAGGCCTGCGAGAGGGCCTGGCTCTTGCCCTTCACATGCCAGGGGCCGAAGCGGAGGTAGCTCACCGTCCCCAGGGCGTAGGTCATGAAGGACAGCGTGGAAGGGGGGTTGCAGTAGTAGCCGCAAATCACGTTGAGCACCGTGCGCGCCCTCTCGTCTTTAATGAACTCGCCCATGACCTCCTGCAGGCTCTTGCCGAAGTAGGCGAGCAGGGTGGGGAATTCCTCCTGGTGTTCCATGACCATCTTCATGCCCACGCGGTTGGCGCGCAGCGCCTCCTGGGCGAACTTGAACATGACGTCCGTGAACTCCCTGATGCCCTCGGCGTCCGCCGGGAAGTACTCGGCCATGGCTTCCTCGAAGTTCTCGCGCCCGATGGGCACCACGAAGTCCACGTCCGGCAGCACGCAGCGGTAGAACTCCGGTATGCGCAGGAAATCCACCCTGCGGGTGACGTCCACCTCGCTGAGCAGTTTCCACAGCGGCCCCGGGTTGTCCTCGTCCCCCAGGCCGGAGAGCTCGTGCAGGGAGATCTCGAACTCGAAACGCCCCCGCAGGAAGGACGAAGCGTACCCGCCGGGCACGTAATGGCGCTCCAGCAGGAGCACCTTCTTGCCCGCCTTGGCCAGGAAGGCGGCCGACGAGAGGCCTCCCAGACCGGCGCCGATCACCACAACGTCATAATCTTTCATCTCGTACCCTCCCTTTATCTTTCCGTCACATCTCCCGCGGCCAGCTGACCCGCAACCGCCTCGGCTTCTTGTACCATGTCGGTCACGATCTCTGCGACCGTTTTTATCTCGCTGATTATCCCTATGTCCTGGCTGCAGGTGATGATCCCGCCGTCCGGGTCACCCGTCTCGAACATGCTGCGGGTAAGGGCGCCCGCCACCACCTTGATTATCTCCTCGAAGGGAGCGCCCGAGGCCTCGAGCTCCACCGTCTTCTCGGCTGCCAGGTTCTTCCATACCCTGAGATTATTGTGCACCGTCCCCAGCACGGTCACGGTGTCGGTCTCGCACGCGTCCAGCAGGGCGCGCTTGACACCGTCGTGGATGGGGCATTCCTCGGAGAGGAGCAGCCTGGTGCCGATGAGCGCGCCGTGCGCTCCCAGGGCCAGTGCCGCCGCCAGCCCCCTGCCGTCGGCGATGCCCCCGGCGGCTATCACCGGTATGCGCAGCACGTCGGCCGCGCGCGGCACCATGGAGAGGAAGGTCAAACCGGCGTCCCCGATATGGCCCCCTCCCTCGCTGCCGAAGACAGTCACCGCGTCGTAACCCATCTCCTCCGCGACCGCGGCATGGTGCACGGAGGTGCACTTATGCATGAGCTTTATCCCGCCGTCCTTGAGCCTGGCGAGAAGCTCCGCCGGCGGCCGGGCGCCGCTGGTCTCCACGATCCCCACCCCGCCCTCCTCCAGGATCACGTCCACGTAGAGGTCGTTATCGATGGGACGCAGGGCCGGGAAGAGGTTGAGGTTGACGGCGAAGGGCTGCGAGGTGAGCCCCTTCAGTTTGCGCAGGGCCGCATGGAATTCCTCCTGGGTGGGGAACATCGCGGACGACATGATTCCCAGGGCGCCGGCGTTGCTCACCACCGCGGTGAATTCCGGGCCGGTGATCCACTGCATGCATCCCCCGACGACGGGGTACTCTATGCCGAAAAGCTCGGTTATGCGTGTCTTGAACAAAGCAACCTCTCCCTGATACTAAGCCTTATCTCTCTTCCGTTGCGTACAGGTGCCAGGCCTCCATGGATAGAAGACGGGTATCAGGCCTCCACATGGAAATGTGGAGGCGCTGACACGCCGAATAATCAATGGTCCAGGCGCTGGGACACCGCTGCGTCAGAGGTCCCTCATGCGAAAGGTGGTACTCAATCGAGCTTGCCACGTCGGCTTCGCCTCCTCGCAACACGGTTTTCCGCTTCGCGAAAAACCTGGCTTTCGCGATGCATACTCTCGTGCCTATTCCTTAGATCCTGAGCGTTTTGAGAAGAATTCCTTGATGGCTTCGTCGTGCTCCGGGGTGACAACGGCCAGTGCCTGCGAGTATGCCTCCAGGTCCAGGAAGGTCTGCAGGTCCACCTGGTGTCCGGTGTTGAGCCAGCGCTTGGTCGTGGCGAGGACGTTCGGGGTGCGGCGCGCCAGCTTGCCGGCCAGCTTCATGACCGCATCCGATATCTCCTCGTGCGGGACCACGCGGTTGATGAGCCCGATGCGCAGCGCTTCATCGGCATCGATGATGGCCGCCGTCAGGGCAAGCTCCTTGGCGATGGACAGCCCCACCCTGCGGGTGAGGAAGTAGGCGGAGCCGAAGTCGGGCAGGATCGAGAGCTTCGTCCAGCTGAGGAAGAAGCGCGCCCTCTCCGTGGCATAGGTGATGTCGGCGGCCATGGCCAGCCCGAATCCTCCCCCCACCGCCCAGCCGTCCACCTCGGCGATGACAGGCTTGGGTCCCTCGTGTATCTCGTAGACGAAATCCCCCATCGCACGCATGCCTGCGCAGAGCATGGCCGGGTCCATCTTGTCCCCCATGGTGGTGAGGTCCGCTCCAGTGCAGAAATTCCCCTCGTCTCCGCGCAGGACGATGACCCTCACCTCGTCGTCGTCCAGGACGGACCTCATGCCTTCCATCAGGGCCGGGAGCATCACGTTGCTCAGGGAGTTCATGTTCGGCCCCTTCATGGTGCAGCGCGCGATCCCGTCCTGTTTCTCGATCCTGAAGTTCTCGGATCCCATGTGAAACCTCCCTGTCTTTTCACATCCGTTCTCTGGTCCTCATCGTATAGCCTGCCGCCAGCGGCACCCCTTCAGACTTCAGACTATTTGACGCTTCAGACCTCAGACTTCAGACTATTCGTGCTTCAGACTTCAGACTAATTCAAAGTGTTTGATATCCAGGAGGCTGCCGGTGCGCTCTTCCTCGAAGACCGCTTTCACCCGCGCCCCGATCTTGATCTTCTCCGGGTCGGTCTCGTCCACGAAATGCAGCAGCACGGTGTCCGACCCGTCCAGCATGATGGCAGCGTAGCAGTACGGCACGGGCTTCTGCATACCGGTGGCGGGGTCGACGAAACCGAAACTGACCACGGTCCAGGTGACTATCTCTCCCTCGTCCGATACCGGCACCAGCTCTGTCAGCTCCTCGAAACATGGGCCGCATACCCGGCGCGGTGGTACGTAGACCTTGCCGCACTTGGGGCACTTCGCTCCCACGAACTTCTTGTTGTCGCGCAGCTCGGTGAGGAACTTGGAGCCGTATGCTCCAGCTGCCCAGCGGAATGGCTGCGCCATCTCGCCGCTCTCCAGCGTGATGAGGTCCTTTTTCTCCTCATTCATCTCTTTCACCCCCTGGCCTTTTCCGGTTTCTCTTTGCCCAGGACCAGCACGTCGGACCAGAAGCAGCCGCCGAACCCCGTGGCCAGGGCCAGCTTGACGTCGGGGACCTGGCGCTCGCCCGCCCGACCCTGGATCTGCCAGGCGCATTCCGCCACCCTGATGAGAGCGGTGGCCCCGATGGCGTTGGAGGACATAACCCCGCCGGAGGGATTCACCGGACATTTGCCGCCCATGTCGAAGGTACCGGCCCGCGTCAGCTCGGGCGCCCCGCCCTTGGCGCAGAACCCCAGGGACTCCATGTAACGCAGTCCGGCGAAGGAATACGGCAGATACAGTTCGGCCACGTCGAACTGTTCCAGGGGATCGGTGATGCCCACCTTGTCGTAGACATCCTGCGAGGATTTCTGCATGGCCGGGAACCACCCCTCGCCGGTCTTGAAGTCCAGGTAGGGATCGCTGGTGTAGGCCCAGAGGTGGCGGTCGGCGACGCCCAGTATCCAGGCGGGTTTACGGGGGGTATCGGCTACCGCATCCTCGGAGGTGAAGACCAGGGCACAGGCCCCGTCGGTGCGGGGGCACATGTCCCCCATCTTCACCGGCCACGACAGGTAGGGGGAGTTCATGACGTCCGCAATGGTCATGTTGATATGCAGGTGGGCGTAGGGGTTGTTGAGGGCGTGCGTGCGTTCGCGCACCGCCACGTAGGCCGCGTCCTCCTCGGTGGCACCGGTTTCCTGCATGTAGGCGGTAGCCTCCATGGCCAGTCCGGCCACGGCTCCCGCAAATATGGGACGGTCCCAGAAAGGATCGAAGGCGGTGATGATGGCGCCGGTGGTATCGGACTCCGAGTTCTTCTCCCACCCGATGGCCAGCACCCGGTCGAAGAGGCCGGAAGCCACGTGGTAATAGGCGCCCATGGCCACGGTGGAACCGGTGGTGCCGCCGGTGGTCAGTTTCATGATCGGTTTCATGAGGCCGCCGCTGCCGTCCACAGACCAGGTATCCACGTAATTGATGCCCTCGAAGTGGTCCATGTTGCCGATGACGATGGCGTCGATGTCCTTACGCGTCATACCGGCATCGTCCAGGGCCATGCGCACCGCCTCGTTGATGAGCTCCTGCCCGGTGACGTCCGGGCGGGCCGAACGCTGGTGGGTCATGCCCACGCCGGTTATCGCTACTCGCTTGCCCATTACTTCTCACCTCCCAGGATCCACACGCAGTGCGATTGACCGCACGGCCCGTTGATGCCATGGGCCAGGGCGGTCTTCACGCCGTCTACCTGGTGCTCGCCGGCGTCACCCCTGATCTGCAGGGCGGCCTCGATGATGCGGTTGAGCCCCGCCACCAGGATCGGGTTGCCGGAGAGGCAGCCCCCCGAGGCGTTCACCGGCAGCTCGCCGCCTGTTGCCGTCTTCCCTGATGCGGTGAGCTCACCTCCGCCTCCCCGCTCGCAGAAGCCCAGGCCCTCCAGCCACAGCGGTTCCATGTAGCTGAAGGCGTCGTAGAGCTCCACCAGGTCGATATCTTTTTTTGGATCTCCGATGCCCGCCATGGAGTAAGCCTTTTTCGCCGCTTCCTCCAGGGCGCTTACGTTATGGAGATCCATGTCGCCCAGGTGGTAGGCGGAACTGCAGTGGGCCACTCCTTTTACCCACACTGGTTTATCCGTTATCTTCTTCGCCCTCTCCCCGGAAGCCAGGATGACGGTCGCGGCCCCGTCGGATATGGGGCAGCAGTCCAGGAGCTTGATGGGATCGGCGATATAAGGCGAGGACATGACCTCCTCCACCGTGAGCTCCAGTGGGAGCTGGGCCACGTGGTTTGCAAAGGCGTTGCCGTGGTTCTTCACCGACACCATGGCGCACTGTTCCTCCGTTATGCCGTACTTTGCCATGTATGCCCTGGCCTGCAGGGCCGAGGAGGTTACGGCATCTATGCCCAGGAACCTCGCGTAGATGGGATCGAACATGGCGTTGGTGATGAGGGCCATCTCGCTCTCCGAGCCCTTGTGATGCGCGCACACCAGGGTGGTGCCGTAGCTCCCCGAGAGGATGCGCATGAGGCCGTAGAACGCCCCGAAGGTCCCGTCTCCCTCGACGGTGGAAACGTTCTTGTCGAAGGAGCCGCAGGCGTCCTGGATGGCCATGGAGGAGATGGTGCGCCCGTCGAAGAAGTCGTTGGAGACGGTGATGACGTTGTCAATCTGCTCGATGGTCATGCCCGCATCGTCCAGCGCCGCGCGGGAGGCCTCGTAGACCAGGTCCGCAAACCCGTCCGCCTTCCTCTCCCTCTTGATCTGCGTCATGCCAACGCCGACAATGGCTGCAGGTTCCATCTACTCCACCCCCCCGGTCGGACGGAAGTACTTCACATCCAGGATGTTGCCTTCCCTCGCATCCGAGAAGACCGCCTCCACGCGTGACCCCACCGCCAGTTCGTTCTCGTCGAACTCGCCGAGCAGGTGCAGGAAACCCGTGTCCGCGCCGTCCAGCTTTATGATCCCGTAACCGTAGGGCAGGGGCAGTACCGAGAGCTGGGGGTGGTGTTTTCTCACCACGGTGTAGGACTCGAGGGTCCCTTCCGATCCCAGCTCGACCCACTCCGAGCATTCCGCGAAGCAATCGGGGCAGTTCCTCCTCGGGATATGGTAGACAACACCGCACTCCGGACAGCGCGTGCCCAGGAACTTGCCCTCGTCGCGCAGGGACTCGAGATACCGCGTCCCCGTCTCGCCGGCGAACCAGCGGTAGGGTACCTTGATGCGGCCGTCCATCACCAGCAGTTCCTGCTTCTCCCTCCAATCATCCATCTTCATCACCTTCCCTCCGCCTGTTTACTGATGCATCCCTTCATGATGAGGTCGAAGAATATCTCCGCGATGTCGTCGGCCGTCGCGGGCCCGTCCTGCTTGTACCAGGCGAACAGCCAGTTGCACATACCGGAGATGGCGCGCACGACCATGGGGACATCAAGATCCCTGAACTTGCCCTCCTCGATCCCGCGCTCGAGGAGCTGCCTGTAAATAGCCTCGTAATCGCGGCTCTGGGAGCGTATGAAACCCCTCTCTTCCTCGGGGAGCTCGCTCTCCTCCGCCAGGTAGACGGTGATGACGTCGCCGCGTTCGGAGAACATGTTCACGTGCCAGGAGATCAGCCGGCGCAGCTGTTCCTCCACATCACCCTCCTCCTGCATGATGCCCTTCATGCCCTCCATGAGACGCTCGATGGCCGATTTGCATATGGCGTAGAGCAGATCGTGCTTGGTCTTGATGTAGTAGTAGAGTGCCGGCTTGGTCACGTTGAGCTCGGAAGCGATGTCGTCCATGGTTGTGGCCCGGTATCCCTTTTCCCGGAACAGGCGCGCCGATACCGCGATTATCTCGTCCCAGCGTGATTTATTCATCGTCTCTCCCCGTCCTTCAATAGAGGCCCATGGTGGTGGCGATTATCTCCCGCATGATCTCGTCGCTGCCGCCCCCGATGCGCGCGATGCGCATATCCCTCCAGGCTTTCTGCACCGGATACTCCATCATGTAGCCGTAGCCGCCCATCAGCTGCATGGCCTCGTCCGTAACCCTGAACGCCACCTGGGTGCTCATGAGCTTGGCCATGGATATCTCCTTCACCGGGTACTCGCCCCGGTCGTATTTCCAGGCGGTGAGATAGGTGAGGGATTTCACCGCCTCGAGCTCGGTGACCAGGTCCGCCACGCGGTGGGCAAGGGCCTGGTTCTTGATGATGGGTTTGCCGAACTGCACCCGCTCCTTGCCGTACTCGATGGCCTGCTGCAGGGTCACCTCGGCGATGGCGATCACCGCCACGGCCACGATGAGGCGCTCTCCCTGCAGCTCCCACATGATATTGTAGAAGCCCCTGCCTTCCTCGCCCATCATGGAGTCCTCGGGGATGATCATGTCCTCGAAGAAGATCTCCGCCGTATCCGAGGACCTCTGACCCACCTTGTCCAGCTTGCGCGACTTCACGAAACCGGGAGTATCCGTATCCACGAGGAAAATGCTCATCCCCCGGTAGCCCTTCTTCTCCCTGTCCGTGCGGGCCAGGAGGGTCATGAAGTCGGCGCGCCAGCCGTTGGTGATGAAGATCTTGTTGCCGTTTACCTTCCAGCCACCGTCCACCTTCTCGGCAAAGGTCTTTACGTTGGAGACGTCGGAACCCGCCTCGGGCTCGGTTATCCCCAGGCAGGCAATCCTCTCCCCCTGGATTGCCGGTACCAGGTATCTCTGTTTCTGTTCATCGCTGCCGAACTTCAGGATGGGCGGCGTGGCCATCCCCAGCTGCACGGCCACCCCGGTATTCACCCCGAAGGAACCGCAGTTGGCGAGCTCCTCCATGAGCACGATGTTGGTGAAGTAATCGCCTCCGCCGCCGCCATACTCCTCGGGAAAATGCAGTCCCAGGTAGCCGAGTTCTCCCAGCCGTTTGAACACCCAGTCCGGGAAGAAACCCTCCTCCTCCCATTCCTCGGCATGGGGCACCAGTTCCCTCTGCACGAACTCGCGCACGCTCTGCCTGAGCATCTTGTGTTCGTCGGTGAAAAAAAGGTCTGCGGCCATGATCCCATCCTCCTTCAGGCTGGAAAGAAACTGCGTTGCCCGCGCGCATGAGCTCCTTATAGATGGAGTCGGGCGTTTTTTATTCGTGGTCAGATATCCGCCGGAATTATCTTTACTTAACGGTCAGTAGGTTCATTTTAAATCCGCGCTCTCGCAGTGTCAACCCCGCGCGGGAAAAGCCTCGAGGGTCGCATTGCCCACACTGCAAGCCTCGAGGCCTGATTCCTCCGACGTGTATTCTATCGTTGCCTTATCATGCCAATCTATGCGATTCGCCATCTCAATAGCGCGTTATCCCCCGGCAACGGCTCCGAGAGCGCGTGACCACATCTTGAGGCGCTGGCGATCAATGCTCCATGGATCTGGCGATGACGTTGCGGATACTGTCCACCATGGCCTTGAATGCACGTTCGAGCTCCTCGAGATCGCTGCCCTCGTGTATCTTTACCTCGATATCCAGGTTCCCATCCATGACCGCGCCTGCCGCCGCAGAGAGTTTATCTATGGGTTCGGTGATCCTGGTGCGGATGAGATAGCTGAGGATGAAGTAGGTTATCAGGATGACCAGCAGCACGGAAACGCCGATGATGAGGGCGATGATCCAAGTCGCCCTGGCCTTCTCGCTGTCGTAGAAGTCCTCGATGCTCACCACGGCCTTGCGCATGGAGACGAAGTGCGCGCCCCATTGCCCGACGAAGAGGGGGTTCAACTCCGACATATCGTAAAGGGAGACGAGGTATTCCCCCTCCCGGCCTACCTCCGGCATCCCCTCCTCCATGAATACGTAGGTCTTGCCCTCAGCCTGTGCTTCCTCGATAGCCGCGAGCAACGCATCGGGCGGTTTTTTCATCATGAGCTCGTCATCGGTGGAGACGATGATGAGGTCTTGCGATATGACCGGTGGATTCGCCAGGCTTATATCGAGTATCATGTCCAAGCCCAGCACTTCGTCTGCCACCAGTTCCTTCATGCGTTCGGCTGCGTCCAGCGCAAATGCGGAGGGTTCTCCCGTCTCTGCCGCCTCCTTCGTCATCTCGATCATCTCGTCCATCGAGAGTTGCGACAGATCGCCCAATATCGCCTCCGCCTCTCTCTCCCCCACGTATCTCAAGCCCGAGTCGATGGTCGCGGCCTGCTCCTCGATCACCCTGTCGATGCTCTCGTCCACCAGGCGGTCGAAGGCCGTGTTGACGAAGAAGAAGGTCAGCAGGCCCGAGGCGATCACCAGGACGACCACGAGGCCCGTGATCTCGTACAGTATCCTGGATCTCTTGCTCTTCAGTTCCAGCGATTCCTTGCGTGTTGCCATGACGATCACTTCCTTCATCGGGTAGTACTATTGCTTCACTCTTGCTAAAATTATTACTTTCACTCTCACTATACTTATCTATCGGCTCTTCTCGCTTTCGGGCATTAGCATTTTCTTTGAAGAGGCGCGGCCCCGGCTATCTCGCGCCGATCCGTAATGGACTTTTCCCTGCGGAATGTATGATAGAATGGCTGCATCCACTTTTGAGTCATTGCCGGCCTAAGAATAAGGGGGAAACCATGGGGGATTCTGGTAAGTACGCAAAGTATGCCGTCCTGGCCGCTTCATGTGCGGGGGCTCTCGCTCTCTGGCGTTTGCACGAGTCGCCATTGCCGCAGGAGGACCTCGCCTGCCTCGACCGCATGGACACGCGGGTGGAGACCGTGCATACCGACGATGGGATTACCCTGAAACTGAAGCGGTACGTCAACGAAGGCGGGCAGCCCGTGCTGCTGGCCCACGGGTTTCTGGGAAACGGTCTGGAGTTCGACCTCCCCCACCGCAGGCACAACCTCGCCCTCTACCTCGCCGAACGCGGATACGACGTATGGATCTCCAGCTTCCGGGGGTGCGGGAACGGCCCCTACGAATGCTGCATAAACGACTGGGGGCATTCCGTCGACGAACTCGCCGCCCTGGATGCGCCCGCCCTTATAGATGGCGTGACCCGGGCTACCGGGAAACGGCCGATCTGGATCGGCCACAGCATGGGCGGCATGGTCCTCTACATGTACCTGTTGGGGGCAACGGTGGAGATGACCAACGGCAGTTTCCGGGTTGTCGTCGATCCCAGCTTGGCGAATATACGCAACGCCTCCATCCTGGGCGGCATTACCATCGGCAGTCCACCTTCTCTGGCCTACGGCGGAGGGGATTGGATCGCCAAGCTGCAGAGATTACCTTTCTACGAGTCGCAGGTGGGGTTTTTGATCCGCTACTTGACGTTCCTGGGCCGCTTTGCGCCCAAACTGCCGAACAGCAGAACAAGACAGCTCGTCACCCTGTTCCCACGTTTTGGAAGGATAATCGCCAAGAGGGGTCCCATCGCCATCGGGCTCTATAACCCCGATAACGTCGATGCCGACGTCGGATACAGCCTCCTGAAATGGGCCGCAGACAACGTCACGACCGGCATGACCGTCCAGATCCTGTCCCTCGGGCTAGACCCCGAATACACGGATTCCCGCAAGGAGTACGGGTTCACCGCCAACATGCACAACATAACCGCACCCCTGTTCTTCATTACGGGGACGGAGGATTTCGCCGGCGCGGAAAACATCCGCACGGACGGGTATGCCAAGGTGTCCAGCGATAAGAGGCGGTTCGAGAACTACGCCGGCTACGGCCATACGGACCTGGTGATGGGCAAGCGCGTATACGATGAGATCTACCCGGACATCCTCGACTGGGTGGAAGGGCTGTCCCGGCCAGGAGCCCCACAGACCGAGTCCGGGCACGACACCGCAATACCCTGAGGCCTGATACACCCTGTTGCCTTGCCTCGTGGATGAGCGGACGCAGGCGCGCTGCCGCGCTTCCGTGCCGCACGCCGTCAAGTGTTATCAGTCATCCTGATCTTCACCGGTGGATTTGGCGATATATTTCCTGAAGCTTTCGACCATCTCCTTGAAGGCCCGCTCGAGGTTCTCGAAGTCCCCGCCTTGATGCACCCCGACATCGACATCCAGGTTGCCCTCCATGACCTCACCGGCAGCAACGGCAAGCGCGTCGATGGGGTCGGTGATCTGCTTGCGGATGAGGTAGCTGAGCACGAAGAACGTGATGAGGATGATGAGGATGACGGAACCTCCGATTATCCCCGCGATGATAGCAGTCGAGCGGTTCTTCTCGCTGTCATAGAAGTCGTTGATATCCTTCACCGCCTCCTGCATGGAGACGAAATGGACGCCCCAGGTTCCACTCATCATGGGGCTCAAAGCGGCCATGCTGTAAAGCGAAATGAGATATTCGCCCTCGAGGCCAAGGGCCGGCAGACCCTCCTCCAGGTATACGTAGGACTCCCCTCCCGCCTCGGCTTCCTCAATGGCCGCAAGGATTTCCGCTGGAACCTCGGCAAAGAGAAAGTCTTCATCGTTGGATATGTTGATCATGGCTTCGTCCATAAGCGGCGGGCTGGGCATGGTCACCTCGATGACGAGCTCCAGCCCCAGCACGCCCCTGGCAACCAGGTCCTGCAGCCTCTCGATGGCCTTCATCCCCAGTTCGTTCTGCTCTCCCGTCTCCATCGAGGTCATGGTCATCTCGATGAGCTCTTCCGACGTATACGCCGCGAAATCCCCTATTATAGCTTCAGCCTCGGCCTCGGCGACGTAGCTCAAGCCACTATGGATGATCTTTCCCTGTTCCTCGACCAGTTTGTCCACGCTCTTGTCTATCAGGCGGTCGAATGCGCTGTTGATGAAGAGAAAGGACAGCACCCCCATGACGATCATGAGCAATACTATCAGTACAGTGATCTCGTAGAGTATCCGTGACCTTTTGCGCCCGAGTCCCTTCGCTTTATTTTTCTCAGCCATGAATCCCCACTCCTTTCCCCAGCTCGGACACGGCACCAGAAAAGCTATAAGAGAAGACCTCTCTATTACATTCTTTCCCTATCGCAGATTAATAACCTTCCAGGTGATAGGTTGTGGAACATACGGTCGGGAAGGCGTCAATCGAGCCCCGGGCAGGCAATGGTTTCAGCCGCCAGCCGGTTACCTGCGGTGGCGCTCAGGAGCGGTAATCGTAGCTGCCGCGGAGTATTCTACGCAGTGCGACCTCGATGAAGTCCCGGTCTAACCCGGGCGCAACTCCCCCTCCCCGCTGCCACGCCAGGACCCTCCTGACGAACCTCAGCCTGTCTATGATCGGAAGCCGGCCCAGGGCCCGGTTCAACTCAGGCCGCGAACCGCCCGAGAGCAGGGAAAGCAGCGACCATTCGCGCGCCGTTCTGTCCCTCTCGGGAGATACGCTACGCCGGTAGAAAGGCCCGGGGGGTGCGCCTGCGCTCGCCGCCGAGGCAAGTCCGGCCAGCCGGCCGGTGGCCAGGGCCGATGATATCCCCTCCCCCAGGGCGTTCATGAAACCCGCCGCCTCCCCCGTCACGAGGACCCGGTCGGTACCGAGGCAGAAGCGGTTGAGCGCGGCGGTGAAGGTAACCCGGCAGCCCAGGTTGTGGACCTCCTCCCGCGAGGTAAAGCCGAAATCCCTTTTTAGCATGGCGTGAAAGGCATCACGGGTCGGGCCTATCTTCATCCCCCTGGACACGGAGGTGTCCACTACCATGAGGTCGTCCTTGAAATAGACGGCCGGGTAGACACCGTATTCAGCGTCGATGAACACGTGGAAAGTACCGGGCTCCAGCCGGCAGTCGGCGCGATGATACTCGTGCCGGCTGTGGATATAGGGCGCGCCGTCTATGAAGGTAGGGTCGATCTTGCAGGCGACCCTGGAAAGACCCCCGTCCGCGGCTATCAGCGTGCCCGTGCTGAGCCTGGTCTCGGCGCCCGCACGCCTGCATACGAGCTCCACGCGGTCCCTCCACTCCGAGAAGTCCACCAGCGCCGTACGATCCCATATCTCTGCTCCCGAGCTCTCGCACAGCCAGGCGTCGAACTTGTCCCGCCACACGCTCAGGCCGTCTTCCTCTACATCGATGTGCAGGCGGCTGCCTGCATAGAGCTTTATCTCTTTCACGTAGGGTGGCTCGGCGTACACGCCGTCGGGAAGGGGAGGGTAATGCCGGCCCAGGAACTCCCGCGCCTCCTTGAAGATATAGCCGGCACAAGGCTTGAGGCGGGGCATCTCCTTGCGCTCCAGGATAAGGGTGCGCAGCCCCCCCTCGACGGCGGCCTTGGCCGCGGAAGCCCCGGCCGGACCCCCTCCCGCCACGACCACATCGTAGTCGGTAGATGCAGACTTCATGCTCTTCCCCCCATTACTACGGTCTGCTGCCCGGGCATAACATTACCACGGGCACCAGAAGCGGAATGTTGTCACGCCTGACTATTCCCATGGTCGGGCATATCCCTGCCGGAAGAGATATTCGTACAAGCAAGCCGTCTTTGTATATTTATACTATTTCCCTCGATTAAAGCAAGCCCGCCTGAATCCAGCGCATCAGACAATGGCCGCTAGTGATGCTCAGGAATCCGCCGCCTCAATCCAGCCGTTCAGGGCCTCGATGATCTTCTTCGCCTGGTCGATGCTGGAGATATTGAACTTGGCCTGCTGCCTGTATTCGTTGTTTATCTTGCGGTAACGGCGTATGGTAAACCGGTCGGGGCTGTAGTCCTCCTTTGACTGTTCCCACTGGCGGTAGCGGAATATGATGGTCACCCACGCTCCCCTGGTCAGGATCGCCTTGTCCAGTTCCTCCACCACCTGGACCCCGTCTTCCTCGTAGTTGATGGTGATATCGTCGATATCCGAGAACACGCCGACCTCCTATTCTCCTTTAAAACGCCAGTTCAATGCATATGGGGCAGTGGTCCGAGCCCGTCACTTCCGCCAGTATGGTCGAGGATTTCACCCTATCCCGCATGTCCTCGCTGACGAAGAAGTAATCTATCCTCCAGCCCACGTTTCTCTCGCGTGCCCTGGTCTTCAGGTCCCACCACGTGTATTGCTCGGGCTCCTGGTTGAACATGCGCAGGGTGTCCACGTAGCCGTGTTCCACAAACTTGTCCATCCACGCACGCTCCTGCGGCAGAAACCCGGATACCTTGCCGTTCTCCCTGGGGCGGGCTAGATCGATCTCCTTGTGGGCGGTGTTGAAATCGCCGCATGCGACGATACCCCTGCCCTTCTTCCTCAAGCCATCCGCATATTCCAGGAAGGCATCGTAGAACTCCATCTTATACCTGAGCCTTTCTTTGGATTGCTTGCCGTTGGGGAAATAGATATTGAAGAGGGTAAAGCCGCCGAAATCGGCGATGATGGTCCTGCCCTCGAGGTCGAAACGGGGTATCCCGAAGCCGTTCCTGACCTTCTGCGGCTCGGGTTGCGCGTAGAGGGCCACACCACTATAGCCCTTGCGCTCCGCCGCGCAAAAATATGCCCGGTAGCCCTTTATCTCCTTCAAATCGGGTGGCAATTGCTCCTCGCTGGCCTTCGTCTCCTGCAGGCAGAGGATATCGGGGCGGCCCTTCTCGAACCATGCCAGAAATCCCTTGGAATGCGCCGCCCTGATGCCGTTGACGTTCCAGGAACATATACGTATTTTTCTCACAGCAACACCCGCTTTCCACCGCCGCAGGACTATATCAATTTATCACAGGGGGTCTGCGCGGCACCATCGCACCCGGTCGGACGCCCCGTCACAGCAGCGTTTTTCCGGTTTTCATCAGGGTTTCCGGTCACTCATTCCCTGGCTCCGCAGGCCGTCTGCAGGGTTATAAACACCCCGCGGCGAAGTTATGAAACGGCCGCACCGCAAGCGCAGTCGAAGACAGGATACGGAGGCAAGATGCCCTTGCAAGAACCACCGCACACGGGAAATGAAGATGGTGGCAGGGAAACGCTCGGGGTGGAACGCCTGGTGGGCTTCAGCGACGCTGTCTTCGCGGTGGCCATCACCCTGCTCATCCTGACCATCGTCGTCCCGGAGGTGTCCGATATCTCTCAACTTAGGCAGGAACTCGTCGATCTGTGGCCAAAGTTCATGGGCTTCTTCATCAGCTTCGTCATCATCGGCGCTTTCTGGATAAACCATCACGGCATGTTCGCCATGATCAGGCGTGCGACGCCCGGCCTGTTATGGATAAACCTTTTTCTGCTCATGTTTATCGTGCTGCTCCCCTTCTCCACCGACCTCATGAGCGAATACGGCAGCAGTGTGCTCGCTGCGGTCTTCTACGACATCAACGTACTTGTCGTGGCCCTTTGTCTCGGCTTCTTGTGGTGGTATGCGAGCTACCGCAATGGCCTGGTGGTCGAGTCTGTGACCCCCGCTATAAAGAAGCACCTGCTGCTCGTCTATCTAAGCATAGCCCTCGTATTCGGCTTGTCCATCGCGATAGCCTTCCTCAACATACCCGCCTCGCAGTACTTCTACCTCGCCCTCATCCCCATCAACAGGGTTCTCGATCGCATACTCCGCAGGGAGGAGAGCTCCGAGCGCTAAGGGCGGATCCCCGCGAGCATACGGTTGATATTCCCGCGAGCGCAAAGGATTGTTATTTTAGTAAGTGGGAATAATATAAACGGGAGGAACTTGGTTTTATCTGGACAAGGCAGTTAAGCAGTTCAAGCTTCAGCTTGAGCCACAACCCTTGCAGTATGCAGCGACACGCGGCTTCTTCCATCGACTGATACCGTTGCATAGGGGTACCGGAGGATAGAGCGTGGTTGGAAAGACCGGTAAGGATGCGGCCAGGCTCAAGGAAGAACTGGCGGAATTACGCCGGCGCAAGAATGAGCTGGAATCAACGCAGAGCGTCTACAAGAGGCTCGCCGAGGAGCTGAGTCACGGCGAGGACCTGTTCCGCTCCATGGCGGACAGCGCCAACGACGCCATCCTGGTCCTGGACGAACAAGGGTCCGTCATCTACATCAACCAGACGGGAGAACACCTGTTCGGGCAGAGCGCGGATGAGGTCGTCGGCAGACACCTGCACGAAACGTTGATACCAGAACGCTTTCGCGATTATTCCAGCAGGGCATTCGCGGCCCATAGCACCACGGGCATGAAGGGCATGCTGGGCACGGTAAGAGAGTTCCAGGCGCTGAGAAAAAACGGCGGGGAATTCCCCGTGGAGGTTTCGATCTCCGCCTTCGAGTCGGGCGAGCGGACATACTATATAACCTTCTGCCGCGACATCACCGAGAGGAAGCAAGCCGATGAAGAGCTGCGGGAATCGCAGCAGAAGTACCGCAACCTGGTGGAGAACCTGAACGACGTGGTCTTTACCCTCGATCCTTTAGGCCGCTTCTCCTATATCAGCCCCATGATCGAGAGTATAACTCACCATAAAGCTGAAGAGGTCATCGGCTGGCCCTTTACTCATCTCGTCCACCCCGACGACGTGCCGGTGCTGCTCGCCAGCCTCGAGCGTACCCTGGATGGGCAGCAGGAGCCCCTCGAATTCCGCGTCCTCGATAAAGAAGGTGGGCAGATCCACGTCAGGACGTCCAGCCGGCCGCTGTTCAAGAACGGCGAACTTATCGGCACTACCGGCGTGATGTCAGATATAAGCAAGCGCAAACAGGCCGAGGAGGAGCTGGCCAGGCACCGCGACCACCTGGAGGAACTGGTCGAGGAGCGCACCAGGGAATTGGGGGAGGCCGCGGAGTACCTGCGCAGCAGCCAGAGCTATTACCGTTCGCTCATCAGGAACGCGCCGGACATGATCGACATCCTCAACGAAGATCTAACCATCCGCTGGGGCAGTATTTCAGCCGGACGCATAACCGGCTATACGCCGGAGGAGATCTACGGCAACAGCATCCTGGATTACGTTCATCCCGACGATATCCCGACCTCCAGGGAACTGCTGGATCGGGTGCTTGAAAACCCGGGCAAGCCGCAGGATATCGTAGTGCGCTTCAGGCACAGGGACGGTTCCTATCATTATCACGAGACAATAGCGACCAACCTGCTGCAAGATGCGGCGGTCAAGGGCATAGTCTTGAACAGCCGCGACATCACCGACCGCATGCAACTGGGGGAGGAGCTGCACCGCAGCGAGAGGTATTTCCGGGCCCTGATCGAGAACGCCTACGACATCATCGCCGTGCTGAAGGAGGACGGGACCATGGGCTATTTGAGCCCTTCTCTGGAAAGGATCTCCGGATTCAAACAGGAGGAACGGCTGGGCGAGGACGCCTTCCAGTTCTTCCACCCCGACGATCTGCCCAGAGTGATGGAGGCGTTCGCCAGGGGATTGCGGCAGCCGGGCCATACGGACGTAGTCGAATACCGCTGGCAGCACAGGGACGGATCCTGGCACTGGCAGGAGGCGATAGCCACCAACCTGATCGACGATCCGGTGGTGCGCGGTATCGTTGTGAACGCCCGGGACATCACCGACCGCAAGAAGGCCGAAGCAGCCATGCGGGAAAGCGAGGAGCGCTACCGCTCCCTGGTGGAGACCTCGCCAGACTGCATCATCATGGCGGATCTGGAGGGAAAGATCCTGATGGTCAACCGTTCCGGTTTGAGGCTCTTCAGGTGCAGTGACCCCTCGCAGATGGTGGGAAAGAGCTTCGTGGAATTCATGGTTCCCGAGGAGATACCAAAGGCGAGAGAGCCCCTGCGGGAACAGGTGGATCTGCTGGAGACTCCCATCGAGTTAACCTCGATCAGACCGGACGGGTCCCGCTTCATCAGCGAGAGCAACTCCAGGCTGCTCAGAAACGCGCAGGGAGATCCCATAGGCTTTATCAGCGTTACCAGGGATATCACCGAGCGTAAGAGGGCGGAGCTGGCATTGCGGGACAGCGAGGAGCGCTACCGCTCCCTGGTCGAGACCTCGCCGGACTGCATTATCATGACGGGTCTGGATGCAAAGCTGCTGATGATCAATCGATCGGGCGTAGCGCTTTACGGTTACAAGGACGAGGAGGAGATGTTGGGGAAGCACCTCCTGGATTTCTTCGCCCCAAAGGAACGGGTAAGAGTCAGGGAGGTCATGAGCGACCGGAGCTATGCCGAGCAGCGGGCGACCCGGGGGGAGTATGTAATGCTGCGCAGGGACGGGGCCCACTTCTACGCCGAGGTCGTCGCCTCCCTGGTCAGGAACGCCGAGGGAAGGCCCGTGGGTTTCCTGGGCATAAGCAGGGACATCACCGACCGTAAAATAGCGGAGCAAGCCCTGCGCGAGAGCGAGGAGAAGCTGAAGAGCATCTTTCTCGTCGCCCCGGTGGGCATCGGCGTGGTCTCGCCTCAACGGGTGATACTGGACGTGAACGAACGTATCTGCGACATGCTCGGTTACTCCCGAAACGAGCTCGTCGGGAAGAACACCGGGATGCTATATGCGAGCGAGGACGACTTCGCGGAGGTGGGCAGGAAGCTATACGAGGAGGGCAGGATAGAGACGGCTTCGCTGGAGTCGCGCTGGCTGCGCAAGGACGGAACGGTCATGAACGTTCTGATCAGTTCCACCCCCCTCGACCTGGGGGATAGCAGGCCCACGGGCATTTTCACCATACTTGACATCACCGACCGCAAGCGGGCCGAGGAGAGGCTGTTAAAGCTGAACGAGTGCTTCCTCAGCCTCGGAACCGACCCCCTGGAGAACATCAAGAGGTTCGTACTGGCCGGCAGGGACATCCTCGAGGCGGATCTGGCCAGGTACGGCAGGATCGAAAAAGGTGGTTTCTACATCTTTTCGTCCTCAGGCGTAGACGAGGGCTTCGGGCACCTCGAATGTACCGAGGATTGCCTTTGTTACAACCTCATGTCCAGAGATGCGGCGGGTCCCATAGCCTGCAACGAAGTAGCGCATGACATCTTTATAAAGGATCCCGACGTACGCGAGCACGGCTTTCGTTCCTGTCTCTTCTACCCCGTGAGGGTGCACGGCGATAAAATCGGGTGTTTCAACATGTTGGACAGGGAGGAACGGCAATACTCGCAGGTGGAGATGGACACCCTGGCTATGCTCGGCAGGGCGATAAGCATCGAGGAGGAACGATACGCCTTCAACGAGAGCCTGCGCGATTTCGTGGACGTCGCCTCCCACGAGTTGCGGCATCCCGTGGCGCTTCTGTCCGGCTTCACCGAGACGCTGGAGTCGCACGGCGTCGACATGGACGAGCTCACCAGGCAGGAGGTCATCGATGCCATCAGGCAGTCCGCGGAGCGCATAAGCCACATGGTCGAGGGATTGCTCAAGGTATCCCTGACGGAACGGGAACGCTTCGTGATCCTCAAGCGCCCCGTTGACCTCGTGCCGCTGCTCGAACGCGTACTGCGCGAGATGAGGCAGAAGCTGCCCGGGAGGATGTTCAACAGTGATCTGCCCGCAGGCGCCATGGAGTGCGAGGCGGACATGGATAGGATCCACAGCCTGCTGGTCATCCTCCTCGATAACGCGGCCAAGTATTCCCCCGACGACTCCGAGGTGACGCTCGACGCCGAGGTGGCGGGGGGGGAGCTGATCGTCTCGGTGCTAGACCGGGGCATCGGCGTCCCCGCGGAGCACCGCGACAAGGTATTCGAGCGTTTCCACCAGGTCGAGGAAGCGCAGTATCATTCCTCGCCCGGCCTGGGGTTGGGCCTGTACCTGGCCAGGCAGATCGTGGAAGCGCATGGCGGCCGCATCTGGTATGAGCCGCGTGGGGGCGGCGGCTCCGCCTTCCGCTTCTCCCTGCCGTGTTCGTGACCCGCTGCCACGCAAAGTACCCTTCCATCACCCATATGCATCCCGGACGGCCAGCAACTTCGCGGGACTCGACGCCAGGTCTCAGGCCGTACCCGGCAGGATTATCCCCGGTAAAACGGAGTACTCCACAGTCAGCAACCATGCGAAAGACTACGAGGGTGAGGAAGATCTCCAGCTAGTCGAGGAAAGATTGACGAAGGTAATATCCCGCCTTCTTATCCTCGATATCCTCAAGCCTGCTCAGCTTGAGGTGTCTCCTGTGTTTCCCGCCGCCCTCCAGCAGCCCATGCGGATCGGACATCAGTGCGCCGTTGTCGAACTCCATGGACACATGGTCTTTTCTCGGGAAAACACCGCAGAACAATCTGTTGTCGACGATAAAGACCAGTCCGCCATACTTGATCTTCTCTTCGCTTTGCGGAAAGGCTCCCAGGACCAATTCCCGGAGCGAGGTTATGATCTCGCCTTTCTCCTCGTCGAGGAGCAGGCTGTCGGAGATGAAGTTCTCGATTTCGGGGTCGTCTCTTGCCATATCGATGATTATAGCAGGTAGGGCGCTGCCGCCTCTTTTCTTTTCACGCCCCACCAAACATCGTTGTAATATCGTTATTATCTCCTCTTTGATAAGCTGTAGTCATATATGGGGACAAATGGGGACAAGAAAACCGGGGTATGAGGAGAGCTTGCATACATCGCATGTCGAGTTGATAGGTAAACACCCTTCGTGCTTCAAGGATAAGTCAAGCCAGTTCGACGATTTCGTCGTCGAGGGAATCGAAGCGCTGTTCCGGAGGGTTGAATAAGCAGTGATATATTCTCTTAATTGTTATCTGATGTTTTCTCCTGTTTGCGCCTGTCGCGCTCCCTGGCGGCCTCGGTAAACATGCCGGCCGCAACGCCCAATATTCCTTCTATGTCGGAATACTCCACCTCTTCTCCCGCTACCGTCATCGGCTTGGGGGGGATCTCCCCCGCCGCGGAGAAATCATCCTCGGAAGCGACTATCCCGAACTGCCGCACGATGGTGTCCTCGACGACCTCGTCCAGAGGGTTGGCCAGCCTCTCCTCGATGTCTATGTGCAATACGGACGGCAACTGCTCTATATCGTCCAGCTCCATGATCCCGATGGATAGTATCTCGCGCGGATCATATAGATTGACCACCGTGAGCATCTGCGTCGGCACCCCGAAGCCATGCGTGTGATACCAGGCCTTGCGATAATCGTCGAATGTCTTCCCTTCCCGCAGCGTCCGCGTGATGATCGCCACACCTTTCACCTTCATCGCCATTACCCCTCTTCCTGCCGGGCATTTCACCCGGCATCTCTCATCCGCATCCCCAACCCTCTCGCGTCACTGAGATATTATCATTCTTATCGTAGTATTTGCGTTTGCCCAGACCGTGGGTCAGTTTCGCCCCGCGGGACACCAACCCCCCGGCGAGAAGGGTAGAATAAGATGTCAGGCATAGAGGGATCAGGTGTGATCATGAGAAGGCTTGCGGACGTACCGCCGGATGAGCTCAAGGATTTCCTGGGCAAAGGCTGGCTTACCCACGACGGCATGTGGTTCTACCATACCTATCTCGACTCGGGCATGGAGAAGGCGAACCGCATCAACCACGAGGCGATAAAATCGCTTGCCGCCATCGAGATGGCCCGGGCGAGGAAGGTCCTGCATGCGGAGGACGCGGACCTGCGGACCTTCGAAGGGGTGCAGGCCTTCATGCAGGACGCCCTGGAGATGATCCTCCCGGAATCGGTCTACTCGCGGGCGAGCTTCACCTTCGATCCTCCCAACGTGTTTCGCTGGGAATGGGAGGACGGCGAATGCTTCGCATACAAGGCGATGCAGCAACTGGGGGTCATAGACGAATACGTCTGCGGCGTCATGTTCCGCATCCAGTGCTGGCTGGAAAACCTCGGGGTTCCCTACACCATCGAACCCGTTATCGAGAAGTGCATCATGCACGAGACCGGACATTGCCGGGGTGATTTCACCATCTATTTCGAGGGAGCCTCGCTCCTGCCGGGAGAGCCGGGTTGACAACGTTGAACCATTATCCCCATCGGCACCAGGGCGGAGAAGGTACGGGACATGATCGCCGAGGTAGTTGATCCATGGATATCGGAGAATACAGCGAGGCGGTTTTCCTCGAGCGGCCAAACCGCTTCCTGGCCGTCGTAGAGCTGGATGGAAAAAACGAGCAAGCCCACGTACCAGACCCGGGCAGGCTTAAGGAACTGCTCCTCCCCGGCGCCAGGGTGCGGCTGCGGGCGGCACCGGCTCACGGCAGGCGCACCGCCTGGGACGTGATCGGGGTAAAGTGCCCGCAGGGCTGGGTGAACATCGACTCCCGCCTGCCCAACCTGCTCTTCGCCGAGGCGCTGCGGAAGGGACGCCTGGAGGGGTTCCCTGCGGGGTGCTCCATGCAAGCGGAACCACGCTTCGGAGCCAGCAGGCTCGACTTCCTCCTGGAGTGCGGAGGCCCGCCATGCCTGGTGGAGGTCAAGGGATGCACGCTGGTGGTGGAAGGCCTGGCGCTCTTTCCCGACGCCCCCACCATCAGGGGCTCCCGCCACCTGGAGGAGCTGATCAAGGCCAAGGCCGCGGGTTACCGCGCCTGCATGATGATGGTGGTCAAGCATCCGGGGGGCGAGGCCTTCGCGCCGAAGGAGGACACCGACCCCCTCTTCGCCTCCACCTTGCGGCGCGCCGCGGCTGCCGGTGTGGAGGTCCTGGCCTATCTCGCTCCCTGGCGCGGCAGGAATATAAGCATCGAGACGCGCCTTCCCATCCGGCTCGATGCTTAGCCCCGGGAGTTGGTCATGCATGCGCCCTCCCCTCTATAATCAGTGACGATGGCACGATTCCGGTTTTCGGAAGGTGAGCCGTGATGGAACTGCGATGGGATCCGTTTCTCCGTACCTGGGTCATGATGGCGTCACGCCGACAGGAAAGGCCACTCCTGCCCGAGGGACGCTGCCCCTTCTGCCCCGGCTCGGGCATGGTACCCGATGAATACGACATCCTCGCCTACGACAACGACTTCCCATCCCTTACCCTTGATCCCCCGGAGCCGGATATCGCGGAGGATGATCTCCTGCCGGTGAGGCCCAGTTTCGGCAAATGCGAGGTTACCCTGTACTCCCCCGACCACGAGATCACCCTGCCGCAACTGCCCCTTGACCATGTCACCCGGCTGGTGGGGCACTGGGAGGAACGCTACCGGGTGCTGGGCGATATCCCCGGCATAGAATACGTTTTCATCTTCGAGAATCGTGGAGAGGCTGTAGGAGTCACCATCCACCATCCCCACGGTCAGATCTACGCCTACCCCTTCATCCCCTTGAGGATCAAGGCGGAGCTGGACTCGTCCCTGCTGCACTGGCGGGAAAGGGGCAGCTGCCTGGTATGCGACCTGCTGGAGCACGAGCGTGAAGCGGGAGCGCGCATGGTCTACGCGGGCGATGGGTTCACCGCCTTCGTGCCTCCATTCGCCCAGTACGGCTACGATGTCATCGTCGCTCCCGATCGCCACCTGGGGTCCCTGACGGAGATGAACGGCGAGGAAAGGCGGGGCCTCGCCCGGGCATTGAAGAGCGTCGCGGGAGGATACGACTTGCTCTTCGGCTTCACCTTCCCCTACATGATGTGCATGCACCAGGACCCCACGGACGGTGGGGACTACCCATACTACCATTTCCACATCGAGTTCTATCCACCCATGCGCGGCCGCGACAAGCTCAAGTACAGCGCCTCCTCCGAGACCGGGGCATGGGCCCACATCAACACCACCGTCCCCGAGGAGAAAGCGGCGGAGCTGCGCGCAGCCGTGAAGAGAGCGCAGGCGGAATGGGAAGAGGATCAGCTGTGAAGGGCGCGACGGTGACATGTTTATATATTTTTACGCCTCGTGCATATCCACGTATAATCGCAGTCCGTCTGTGCCCGATGCAGTATACGTACGGCGATGCGGGAGATAGACAACATGATAAAAGGATTGGCTTGTAACGTACTTGAGTCACCGGGACCGTGGAGGCCTGACCCCCGACGTGGAAAATGGAGGGCTGACCCCTGAGCGAGGAGAGGCGGCGGGACTTCGCGGCCCGCTTCGGGGAGGGGGTGGAGGCCGACGTCTACTTCGCACCCGGCCGCGTCAACCTCATCGGCGAGCACACCGATTACAACGGTGGCCTGGTGCTCCCCCTGGCCATAGCGGAAGGCACCTACGTAATGATAAGGTCCAGGGAGGCACCACCCGCACGGCTCTATTCCGCGAGCACCGGGGAAGAGGCGGAGTTCGATCCGGGGGAGATAGCCCCGCGCGGCGACTGGGCGGACTACGTTCGCGGCGTCTTCGCCGTCCTGGCGGAGGATCGGGGTACGCCTCCCCCTTTCGAAGCACTCTACTTCGGCGATCTCCCCCTGGGAGCAGGGCTGTCGTCATCGGCCTCCATGGAGGTGGTTACGGCTACCGCTTTCGCCAGCCTTGGTTTTGCGCTCGACGCGGAAGAGGCAGCCCGCGCGGGATGGAGGGCGGAGAACCAGTTCGTCGGCGTATACTGCGGCATCATGGACCAGTATGCCGTGGCCCTGGCCGAGGAGGGCACGGTGCTTTTCCTGGACTGCGGCACCGTTATCTACCGCCACATCCCCTTCACCCTTAAAGACGACTCCATAGTTATCGCGCACACAGGCGTCTACCGCTCCCTGGCCGCCTCCGCTTACAACCAGAGGAGGCGTGAGTGCGAGGAAGCCCTGCGTGCGATATCCGAGACGGTAGGCAATAAAAGCAACCTGGGCAACGTCACCCGCGAGGAGCTGGTATCCGCCAGGCCCCGGCTCACCGAGGCGGCGGGCAGGCGGGCCGAGCACGTCGTGGAGGAGAACTTGCGCGTGAAAGAGGCGGTGCTATGCCTGGAAGGGGGCGACCCTGAAGGGCTGGGGGAGCTTCTCAACCTCTCCCACGCATCCCTGCGCGACCTCTATAGAGTATCCTCCCCGGAGCTCGACACCATGCAGGAGATATCCCTGGACCAGCCCGGGGTATGGGGGTGCCGTATGACCGGGGCGGGCTTCGGCGGCTGCGTGATCTCCCTGGTGCGCAGCGAAGCCGTCCCCGGCTATCTCGCGCGGGTGCCGGATATCTACCGCGGGGCAACGGGACGCGAGCCTTTCTTCATAACCGTGGATTCACCTGGCGGCGGAGCCCGTAAGCTCCAGGCTCGCTGGTAGGTCAGGCTCAATTATGACAAGGGTGCTTCGGAGTCACGGCTGTCCGCATCGGGGTCCGGTCTAAGCGGACTTAGTCGCCCAGGCCTTCTCGGGACGGCGGAAGAACCACCATTTTCTGCCGTTCCCGCCTCCCGCGTGGTCCCCCACCTCGTGGGAACGGCCGCCCGTGAGGGAATGGCGGTAGAGGAGGTTGAATGCGAACCAGTAGCTCCAGTGGCGGTGCAGGTACATGCGCCTGGCGATGGAACGGTAGGAGTAGAAATCACTCTGTACCTTATGGGTGAGATCGGTGAGTTCCTGCGCGGTGAAGTTCTTGGGCGTGTACACAACCCTGGCATCCCAGGAAGGCTCGAACCAGAACTCCGGCTCCACGCGGCCCTGTGCCATCAAATCGTTGTAGAGGCGCGTCCCCGGGTAAGGGACGAGGTGGGCTAGCTGGCCCACCTGTATCTGGTTATCCGTGGCGAACTCCAGGGTGTCAGTGAACGAGGACTCGTCATCGCTATCGAACCCGAAGACGAAGGCGCCCATGACGTGGATGTCATACTTCCTCAGCAGCCGCAAGGAGTCGGCGTATTCCTCCACCTTGTTCTGGCTCTTTCCCATCTCGGCCAGGGCCTTGCGGTTCATTGTCTCCAGCCCGATGAAGAGAAAATGGCAGCCGCTCTCGGCCGCAAGGGCCACCAGTTCCTCGTCCCGGGCGAAAGTGATGGAAGCCTGCGAACCCCACTTCAGGTTCATGGGGATGAGCCCCCGGAAGAGCTCCTTGGCGCGGGTGGGATGTGCGGCAATGTTGTCGTCGACGAAAGCCACTACCTTGTTGCGAATGCGGTTGTGGCGGGGCAGGGACTCCACCTCGGCCAGCACGTTGTCCACGTCGCGCATACGTACCCGGCGCCCGTTGAAGGCGGTCACCGAGCAGAAGTTGCAGCCGTGGGGGCAGCCGCGCGCGGTCTGCACGCCGTTAGCGCTCCAGTAGCGCTTGGGGTCGATGATATCGCGGCGGGGCTGGATGGGGCGCCTGAAATCAATAAAGTCCTCCTGGCGGTAAATGGGCTCGAGCCGTCCTGCTTCGAAGTCGGAGAGGACCTGCGGCCAGATGCTCTCCGCCTCCCCTATCACCACGCTATCGGCATAGCGCAGCGCCTCCTCGGGCATCATGGAGGCATGTACGCCGCCCAACACAACCTTGGCCCCCTGGGAGCGGTAGCGGCCGGCGATCTGGTATGCCCGTGGTGCGGTAGCGGTCATGGTGGTGATGCCCACCAGGTCGGGGACATCGGAGAAATCGACGCGTTCGACGTTCTCGTCGATCAACTTCACCTCGACCTCCGGCGGGGTATAAGCCGCCAGGTACATGAGGCCGAGGGGAGCCAGGAGCCCTTTATTGAACAGATACGACTCGCCCTGCTTGGTCGGGGCAACAAGATGCAGCTTCAATTGATCACTCTTCTTTCTTCCGTTTTTCAGCATACAAGGTGTGATTATACGCGCTCCCACCCCGGACGCCAATGATCCAACTTTCCTTCGTCCCGACTCCCACGAGGGAATCGACGACTACCTTATCATCGTTCATTCGGCACGCTTTCTTTATTCTGCTCCTCTCCATGAGGCAGAGGCAGCTGTGGCTCATTCCCGCATCCAGTCTCGATCTCCTGGTCTGACCCGGCCTTTCTTAGCATTTCTTTTTCCATCCTTCTCGCAAAAAACCATGTTTTTCAGCTCTGGGCCAGTGTATAAAAAGTCCGGCCGCCTTCGTGGCGGGCGCTGACCTGTCCCGCCGACTCGAGCGCCAGCAGGGTCGCCTCGAGGCGGGTCGGAGTCAGAAAAGGTCCGCGACCGATGCGCAGCTCGAGCTCGTCCAGGATGCGGAACCCGTCGGCCTCTCCTATGCTGGCGAGTACGTCGACGACCGCACGCTTCGATTCCCGGGGCTCGATGCGGCCGAGTAGAGCGGTCGCGAGCCACCGCGACAGCTCACCCCAGGCGAGGATAAGCCGGGGGCCTACGAGCAGGAAGAGGGCGCTGACCGGCAGGTAGGCGAGGGACTCCACGAACGTGTCTATCTCCCACGAACCTACCGATGCCGGTACGCCGGCCGCCACGATTATCGGCATGGCGATGCCGCAGAGTGCGAGCGCTACGATGGTCACGGCAACGGTGAAGTCGAGGATCCCGAGGGGCAGGCGCAGGAGCAGAAAGCCCATCTCCTCCCAGGTGTGTCTGCCGAAGACGAGGTCGCGCAGGCGCGCCCAGAAGAACCCGCTCTCCCGCTCACGCCCCGGCACGCGGCGCGGCATGGGCGCATCCAGCAGCGAAACGGCAAGCCCTCTCTCCATTGCCGCTAGGCTTCTTACGACGAGCAGGGTAGCGACGAGCACGGGGATACCGACCAGCGTTATGATCAGGCCGAGACCGAGTGAGAGCCCGGTGACCACGATGGTGAAGTCGAGGATCCCGAGGGGCAGGCCGAGCAGCAGGTACGCGAGGACGCGGTAGGTCCTCATCTCGGCGTACGGGCCCAGCAACCAGCTCATTGCCGCTTTCCCGCCTGCCGTGCCGCACGCTCGACCATGATCTCCTCCGGATCGCGCACCACGAAAGCGTATACCGCATGGGCCGCGACCAGGATCCCCCACCCGAAGAGCGGGAATATGAACCAGGGGTAAGAGGCCGAGCTGAGCAGCCAGATAACGAACAGAAAAACCTGTGTTACCGCGTAGACCGCGAAATGCAGCCAGAACCACTGGCGCCGGGCGATGCGCCTGGCTTCCCGCTCCCTCAGCGACAGCTCGCCGAACTCATCCATCGTTATCTCCTTTCTTTAACACCTGCTCGATCTCGCCGCTCGCGCGCACGAGTATCTTCTCGATCTGCTGCTCCTGCTCGGGCCCCGCTAGCCGCCGCCGCAATTTCGATTGCGCCGCGAAACGGTCGAGCAGCGCTCCGATGGTTATGCGCCCCTCGTCCCTCTCGGAGCGAGCGCTCAGGGACGCCCAGCGGCCAGCCGAGCTGCTTTTCTTCGCAGCGCGCCGGCCTGCTTCAGTTAGTGAATACATGCGCGTGCCGTCTTTTTCCGTCGTCTGGACATAGCCCATCTCCACCAGCGCCAGCAGCGCGGGGTAGATGGCACCCGGGCTCGGCTTCCATCCCCCCCCTATGCGCTCCTTCAGCTCGGTCATGATGGCATAGCCGTGCGCCTCACCCAGGCTCGCAAGGATGATCACGAGCACCTCTTTAAGTTCTCCCCGTCTGAATATACGTCCCATAACGTAACTTACGTTATCAGATAACGTAAGTTACGTCAAGAGTCCTTTTCGTGCGCTCGAAGTACCGTTAAGGCCTCGAGGCACGCGACCGATGAAAAACTAGGCATACGAACACAGGAGCAAAGGAGAGACTCATGAGGAGGAAGCTGTTCTGCCTGTTCGTCATCGCTGTTATCATGACCGTCGGTTGCCTCTCGGGATGCGGGGGGTGCGGATGCAGCGAGGACGATATAGCGGTGTTCACGGGCGAAGACCAGAAATCCGAGGAGCCGTTTACAAAGGAGCTGCCCTCTGAAGCGGAACTCGGAGTGCCCGTATACGACCAGAACGTCGACGAGCTCTCCATCGTTAAGTCCTCCTCCCAGCCCGACAGCGAAGAAGAGAGCACGGACCTCTCATACAAGACGACGGACGGCTTTCAGACCGTGCACGAGTGGTACAAAGGACAGCTGGGAGAACCCGCAGGGATAACCAAGCTCCCGAATGGGCACAACAAGGCCATCTGGAACCTGCAGAAGAACGGATGGGACATCACCATCATCGTGACCTGCACCGACCAAGGCGCTGACATAGATATCCATAGAGAAGAAATATGGTGGTCCATGTAACTGAAGTGTCGGAAGCTGGTCTGAAAGCTCCTCGTATCTTCAGGAAGAAGCAAGGGGGAAAGCATGAGAAAGAAAATACTTTTCGCGCTCACCATAGCGGTGATATTCACCGTGGGTTTCATGTCGGGCTGCGGCGGGTGCGGCTGTAACGGCGAGCACGAGCTGTACAACTACCCCGAGCATGAATTCGAGGAGGAGGAGAAGGAGGACTATTCCACATCGACGGTATTGCCGACCGAGGATGAAATGGGGGTTCCCGTATACAACGATAACCTCGATCCTTCCACGGTCGAGTCATCTAAGACCGAGACCGATGGAGAGGTCACGGACGTGGGCGTCGACTACTCTACCAAGGACGATTTCGAGACGGTCGTCTCCTGGTATAAGAACGAGCTGGGCGAGCCCAAGGAATTCCAGCAGCTGCCGGACGGCAGCTACCAGACCTGGTGGAACCTGGAGAAGGACGGCATGAGCATCCAGGTAATAGTGAGCGGCAAAGAAGACGGCACGGCCATCAGTATATTAAAGTCCAAGATATAGACTGCGAAGAGATCGCAATACCGCGCGCCGTTATAAGTTCTCCGCGCTGAAGAGCGTCCACGGCTGGGTGGGCCGGTCCTTCAGATATCCCTCCAGGTAGTCGAACTGCGGCTGTTTCTCCAGGTACTCCGCTGCCACGAAGGGCATGCCGCTGGAGTTGCCGAAACGGGCCCAGAAACTCATGCTCCTTGCCAGCTCGCCGTCCATGACCTTGCCGTCCACCGCGCCCGAGGGCTGGAATGGCATCCTGGCCTGCCAGTACTCGAAGGGGTCCAGCTCGTAGTGGCCCTCGATGGTGCGGGAGCACGGGTTGTCGGCCTCGTCCAGGTATACGTCGTAATGATCCGCCAGGATCTCCTTGGCCAGCTCGATATCAATGCTCCCCCGGTTATCCTCCATGAGCTGGGTGAGGCGCACCCGCCTCGCCCCCATGGGCGTCCTGATATCGAAGTAGCCGGTATCTGAGCACTCCAGGTTGCGCAGCTCCGGGTCGAAGGGAGTGTTGCAGCCCACGAAGTAGCCGTCCTTGCTCCTCTGCACGTCCTGATCCTCCAGGCCCTGCTCGAAACGCATGATCTCGCCGCTGCCGACGTCCGCCAGCAGCCAGCTGTTGGCATATCCCCCGTTGTTCTTCTTCTGCATCAGCACCACGAACCCGTCCAGGTCGCCTGAGTACTGCATGGCCTTGCGCACGCGGAAGAACTCCGCCTCCTCGTCGGGGTCGTAATCGCTGTAGCCGCCCAGCGTGGTCTCGGTTCCCATGATGCCAGCGCCGGTGACGAAGAAGTCCGTCATGCTGTCGATGTAGCCGGGAACGCTCTGCATGAACATGCGGTTGCCCTCGGAGGGCTCGATATCCAGGATGAGGTTGAAGTACTGGCCCATGACGTAGGCGTCCCAGGAGTTGTGGGCCATGACTATCCCGCCGTCGCTGGTATAGGAACCGGTGGCGATGAAGGCGCTGCAGTGCTCGTTGTCGGGCCGGTCGCCGTAAGTGCCCGCCATCTCGTTGGGCCACCAGTAGCCGGTCAGCTCCATGTCGCCGTTCCAGGCCAGCACCTCCTGCCAGGTCATCTCCGTCCCGGCCTGGGTGGCCCCGTCGGCGATGCCCTTCATCTCCTCGATGTACTCCTCCTCGGCGTTGGGCATGAAGATCCGCTCAGCCTGCTCGACGAAGAATCCCCATTCTTTACCCGTGTCCTGGAAGGTGGTGTACTCCACCATTTCCATGATCTCCGCCAGCTCCGGAGCCATGAGGTAGCCGTGCTGGTACCCCCTCTCGTAGGGCTCGCCCTCGATATGGAGATAGACCCAGCCGTTGTAGTCGTAGCGGTAGCCACCTTCGTAGGAGGTTATATCGCCCTCATCCGGGCTTGCAATCTCCCCCTGTTCCTCTTGCGTGGTCTCGCCGCATCCCGCCAGGAGCAACGTGGCGAGAGTAATTGCCGCGATCACCACCAAGAGGTAATGAACCGCCCTTCCATTCATGGCACACTCTCCTTCTTTCGCGACACCAGCCGCATGCGAGCGGGGGGTATGATACCAGCTTCACTTGTATGGTTATTTCTCGCCCCATGCGTGCAAGCCCTTCCCCTTGTCATCGCGAGCGGGGCGAAGCGATCCCCTTAGCAGGGAAACCGGGTACGGTCCTGAGGGGGGTTGCCACGGCGGCTACACTGCCTCGCAATGACACCGCGGCCAGGGGCCAGGCCTCGTTTGAGGCCTGAGGCACCAGGCGAGGCTTGACCCCGATGCCTCAGTCGTTCATGGTATAGGCGCCCACGGTCGCGAAGACGTACTTTTCCCACACGCGCTCGAACCTTGCCTCGTCGATCACAGGCTTGCGGATCATCTTCAGGCACAGGTCCATCTGCTCCGGGGTGCTCGAGGTCTTGGAGTAGAGCTGCAGGGCGTAGCGGGAGAAGTCCCGCACCATGAAGTCGAAGATGGACTCCATGAAATCGTCCTCCACCCCGTAGATGGGCTGGTTCTCCAGGAGGAGCTGGCCGTAGGCTACAAGGGTGAAGAGCTCTCCCAGGGTGAGCAGGAAGTCGATGTCCTTGCGCTGCCCCTCCGTGGGCGAGGCCTTGAGCAGCATCTCCTTGAGCACCTCGATCTGCTCCTTGAAGATGCTCACGTTAGGGAGTCCGCAAGGCCCGTAGGCCAGGTTGAAGTCGTGGAACTGGATGCCGCCCAGCCCCTTGGTGGGACCCTGCCGGAAGAGGAAGTCGTCGTTGGCGAGATCTTTTCGCTGCGGTATCTCCGGGAAGGATGCCGGGTTGAAGAAGTAGTTGGGCATGAACTTGATGATCAACGCCATGTTCACGTGCACTGTGCCCTCCAGCTTGGGAAGGGCGCGGATGTCGCGGGCGGCCATCTCGAAGTAGGTGTCCTTCTCGAAGCCCTTGGCAGCGATGACGTCCCAGAGCAGGTTGATGACCTCCTCGCCCTGGGTGGTGACCTTCATCTTCACCATGGGGTTGTAGAGGAGATACCTGCGGTCCTCTGGGGAGGCGGAGCGCATGTAGTCCGCCGCTCGCAGGGCGAAGAGCTTCATGGCCACCAGGCGCGCGTAGGCGTCTGTGAGCAGCTGGCGGATGTGGGGGAAATCGGTGACGTGCTTGCCGTAGAGCACGCGGTTGGCTGCGTGGTCCACCGCCTCGTAGAGAGCGTGGGTGCAGATGCCGATGGACGCCCAGCCCAGGTTGAACTTGCCCACGTTCACCGTGTTCAGCGCCGCGTCCCATGCGTCCCTGCCCATGGACAGGATGTCCGTCTCGTGGATGGGGTAGTCGCTCAAGGCGTACTCGGCCACGAAGTTCTGCGAGTTGACCACGTTCTTCACCAGGTCGTAGCCGCCATGCTTGGAGCTCACGGCGAAGAAGACGTAGTCATCGCTGTCCGCCATCTTGCCGAAGGTGGATACCAGCGCCGCCTCGTTGCCGTTGCCGATGTAGTACTTGCGCCCGTTGGCGCGGTATTCTCCCCCGCCCAGCGGCTTGAGGGACATCTCCGTCGAGTAGAGGTCGGCGCCGTGTTCCTTCTCCGAGAGGCCGAAGGCGAAGATACC
>JAFGDU010000096.1 GCA_016931915.1 Actinomycetota bacterium | reverse complement strand
GGTAACAGTTGTTGCTACATCCTGGTCCGGCCCCACCTGTGAGTTGACGTTGAGGGAGAAGCGGCTCTGGGCGGGAACGGTATATGAGGCTTCCCGGGTCTGGCCTCCGGGCATGAGGAAGGTGAACTCCACCTGGGCTTCGACGGAGTCCGGATTGAGCACGCACAACCACTCTTCGAAGCCGGAGCGGGTGGTCCCCTCGGCGAAGTACCATTCGCTGCGCTTTAGCGTCTCCAGGGCCGCCGCCACGTCAAGCATGCCGTATCCGTAATATTCGTCCCATCCCGGGGCGCCCAGGTCCACGCAGTTCTCGGTGATAATGCCGGCGATCTCAGACGGCGTAAGCTTGAAGTCCATGGAGAGCATGAGCGCGGCGGCCGCGGATACCTGCGGTGCCGACATGCTTGTGCCCTCCCCCCAGGCCAGCGTATAGCCGGATTGATGGTTGCCGGCGATACGGTAGGACTCCTGGGGTATGCCGTCGCCGTAGCCGTCCCCGTTATCGTCTCGCGTGAGGTCGCCGCCGGGTGCCACCAGGTCCAGGCCGCTCCCGTAGTTGGAGTAATGGGAGCGCGTGTCCCGGTAGTCGGTTGCCCCTACGGCCAGCACGTAGATGCCCTCGTCCGCAGGGCAGTCCATCCCTCCGGGATAGCCGGGGTCGGAGCCCTCGTTCCCGGCCGCCGCGACGCAGATGGCGCCGCGCTCGTATGCGTACTCGACCGCCGCTCCCACCGCCTTGCTGTGGCGCGGAGAAGCCAGGCTCAGGTTGATTACCCGCGCGCCGTTGTCCGCCGCGTAGTAGATGCCGGAGGCGACCGTCGAGGCGGTGCCGGTGCCGCCGCCGTCCAGCACGCGGACGGGCATGATGGAACATGCATGCGCAATACCTGCGGCGCGGAAGGAGTTATCGTAGGAAGAGGCGATGATGGCCGCGACGTGTGTACCGTGGCCGTAATCATCGTCCGGTTCCGCATCGTTGGCGACGAAGTCGTAGCCGGGCACGAATGAAGTGGCCGCGAAGTCCGGAGCCCTGATGTAATCGCCGTAGGTGCGGTAAGCAACCCCGGAATCCACCACCGCCACCACCACGGACTGACGTCCTCCACCCGCTATGTCCCAGGCCGCGGGGATGTTTATCTTGCCCAGGTTCCATTGCAGGGGGTAGTCCGTATCGTCGGGGGTTTCCGCAGCTTGGAAGGTGATGTCGGGCTCGGCCCAGGCCACATCGGGCAGTACCTGCAGGGCCGCGGCGTCGACGCCAGATGGCGCCTCCATGAGCAGCATCCCGCCCGGCAGGGCTTTTTTCAGGCGCAGGCCCAGGGAGAGGGATTGCCGGGCGGCCTCCGATACGTCACCTTCCCGGGGGCACACGATAAACGTGTGGCCGGCAGCTTCCTGCTCCATCTCCGCCTCGCCTGCGAGCGCCGGAACGATGATGGTGGTGCTGATGATCACGGTCAGGGCGAAGACAGCAAGCGTCCTCGTGATGATCCCGCGCAGGCGCATGCCCTCCACCATCCTGCTTCGACCGGCCTTTCCGTTCATCCACATATTATAAGTCCCCCCCGTGATAAAATCTTCGACTCTTTGTGGGGACATCGCATCAGCTTCGGCGTGCCAGATATTCCTCCAGGCGGCGCATGCCCTCAGCCAGGTTATCGAGATGGTTGGCATAGCTGAAGCGGATGTAGCCCTCGCCCCCGTTGCCGAAATCGATGCCGGGCGTCACGGCCACGCGGGCTTTTTCCAGCAGCTCCATGGCGAAGGAGTAGGAGTCGTCGGTGAAACGCCTGGCATTGGCCAGGATATAGAAGGCGCCGTGGGGCTCGACGGCCACCCCGAAACCGATCTCCCGCAGACGCGGCAGCAGATAGCGCCGCCGCTCGTCGTAGGTGCGCACCATGGCCGCCACCTCCTCGCCGGCCTCGTTAAGGGCCGAGATCCCCGCCCGCTGTACGAAGGCGTTGGCCGAGATAAACAGGTTCTGCTGCATCTTCTGTATGGGCCTGACGAATTCCTCCGGCGCGATGAGGTAGCCCAGCCTCCAGCCCGTCATGGCGTAGAGCTTGGAGAAGCCGTTGATGACGAAGGCGCGGTCGGTGAACTCCAGGATGCTGTGTTCAACGCGTTCGTAAACCAGCCCGTGATAGATCTCATCGCTAACCACGTGCAGGCCCCGTTCCGCCAGTCCTGCTATCTCCTCCATGACCTCCGGCTCTAGCAGGTTGCCCGTGGGATTGGAAGGGGAATTGATGATGATGGCCCTGGTGCAGGCTCCCAGGCGCCTCTCGATATCCCGCGGCCGGTACTGGAAAGCATCTTCCTCGAAGACGGGGACCTCCACGGGCCGGCCGTCTACGAACTCCACGATGTTCGGGTAACAGGCATAGCAGGGGTCCGAGAGGATCACCTCATCTCCCGGGTCGAGCAGCGCGGCGAAGAGCAGGAGCATGGCGGGAGAACTCCCGCTGGTGACGATAATACGCCCGGGATCCACCTCGACGTGGTATTTCTCCGCGTAGTGGTCGGATATCGCCTCGCGCAGCTCGTGCAGGCCCAGGCTGTGGGTATAATGCGTGTCGCCCGCGAGCATGGCCCGGTAGGCCGCCTCCTTGACGCAGCGCGGCGTGTCGAAGTCCGGTTCCCCTACCTCCATGTGGACCACGTCGTGCCCCTCCCGCCCCATCTGCAGGGCTTTCTCCAGGACCTCCATGACGATGAAGGGAGGGATGCGGTCTCCCCGCCTGGCGATCATCTGCCCCTCCTTGGTGAATAGAGCTATATTATATACAAACGGGAGGCCGAGGGGTCAGGCCCGGAATTCGGCCTGAGGCATAACCCCTAATAAGACATACCGGGTTGCGTTTCAGGGGAGATTGTTTCGTCGCGGACTCCTAGTGATGACACCTGTTAAGATAGGCCTCTGCAATCAAACGGTGGTTTCAGGCCTAATTACGGGCCTGACCCCTAGGTCTGAGCCTATAATGTACTTGAGTGATCGGATTAACCTGGAAGGAGACGCCATGGATTGGGACGCGCTGCGTAACCGCATAAAGGCCGACTTCGATGCGAAGAACGCCACGCGCGAGCAGGTGCTGAAAGCCTGCCGCTCGCTGGTTCAGACCTCAAGTTACATAATCAGGTCGGTTCACCGGGGCGAGAAGGAGGAAGCACTCGGCCTCATCGAACAGGCATCTCAGCTGTCTTCCAGTATCACCCATATGACCGCGGACCATCCGGAGGTCTATACCGCCGGTTTCGTGCACGACGCCCAGAAGGAATACGCGGAGGCGAGGGTCACCTACGCCCTAATCAACGGCGAATCCCTGCCCGAGCCGGAGGAGCTGGGGGTGGAGTTTCCCGCCTACCTCAACGGGCTGGGAGAGGTAGTCGGCGAGCTGCGGCGCTCCATCCTCGACCTCATACGCGAGGGCCACCTGGAGCGGGGCGACGAGCTCCTCTCGTACATGGACGACATCTACTACCTGCTCGTCTCCTTCGATTATCCCGATGCCATCACCGGCGGGCTGCGCCGCACCACGGACATGGCCCGCGCGATCATGGAGAGGACGCGCGGGGATCTTACCACCACCCTGAGGCAGAGCAAGCTCAAAGAAGCCATCTTCGAGCTGGAGGAGAACCTGAAGAAGGCGTCGGAGAAAGAGTAAGCCCAGGTACAAGCGCCTCTCTTACGCCATTGCTTCGATGCGTTCGAGGCGTTCCTCCACGCAAGGATGAGTGTGGAGATGCTCTATTACCCAACCGGTGAAGCTGCCGGGGGGCTTGAGCGGCTGGTTGAAGAACATGTGGTTGACGAATACATTGTCTCCGCGGATAGGGTCCGAGCGCATGATATCTGATTTCTTCAAAGCCGACACCACAGCCCCGGGATCGCGCGTTATCAGAAGCGCCTGTGAATCTGCGAGAAAGTCCCGGTTTCTCGGCAGCACAAAGGCGAAATAGGCTGCCCACATAGGGATCCAGAACACGGCCAGCATGACCCATACGATGAAGAACGATATGCAGACGACCAGAAAATGGAAACCAAATTCCTGTAGAAAGAAATTCGTGAACGCCGGCCTTTTCTCGACATCCACCAGTCTGCCTGCCCCGCTCCAGTAGACGGAAAAAGTGAGGGGAAGGAAGGCGCTTACCCCGAGGCCCAGTATCCACATCCAGGTATCGTGGGACATGATGTGATAGACCTCGTGGGCAAAGAGCGCCTCAAGCTCTTCGCGGTCCAGGTTTTCAACCGCTCCCCGGGTCACGAGGATAAGTCCCTCCTTGTACCCTCTAGCCAGGCTGATGGCATTGACCCCGTTGTTCGCTATCACCAGGATATCCGGCTCCTCTGCGCCGGCGGCGATGCATACGTTCACCAGGGCATGCCGCAGCTTCCTTTCATCCTGATCGGAGAGGGGAACTGTCCAGAAAAGTCTGAGGATAGCTTGTTTGCCCCGGAAATAAGCCCAGCAGGCGAGGAGGGGAAACAGAACCATGGTTGCCCCAAAAGCTACCGCGGATGCAAGGAGGAAAGGCCTCCAGGCGAAAACCTGGTCCCGGGTAGCGATGGTGCCTACCGCCAGCGATTCCAGGAGAACAACCAGGAAGAAGACGAACACTCCGAGGGCGATGCGCCTGCGGTTGGACGTTATGGCATCATAAAGATATACGCGTTTGCGCAAGTATTATCTCCTGCCCGGTCTTTTCAGCGGGTCTTTTTCACGTAGACGGCGTTGGCCAGATGCCATCCAATCGTGCGTTTCTGTTTGCCCACGATGGTCTGGAGCGGTCCCTTGAAGGGATCCTTGGCCTCGATCTTCACTTTCACCCCGGGTTTGATGCCCAGGGAGGCCATGAAGCGCAGCATCTCGGGATCGTCGTCCTTTACGCTCACGACCTCGGCCTGCTCACCGGCCTCGAGGGAATAGAGCGTTACCTCCTCGACCAGGACGTCCTCGACCTTGGTGGGGATGGGATATCCGTGCGGGCATACCTTGGGCCGGTTGAGGGCCGAGTAGAGCCGCTGCTCCACCTCGTCGGAGATGTCGCTCTCGAAGAGGAGGGCCTCCTCGTGGGCCTCGTGCCACTCGAAACCCAGCATATCGGTGAGGAATCTCTCGACTATGCGGTGCCTTCGTATGGCCTTTACCGCCAGCTTCTCCCCCTCGGGAGTCAGGGTGATGCCGTGATAGGGCACGTAATTGATGAGCCCCTTGTTGGCTAGGCGTTTCAGCATGTCGGTCACGGTGGACGGGGCTACCTTCATGGATTCGGAGAGAGCCGAGGTGGATACCGGACTGGTGACGTGCTCCAGGCGGAGTATGTGTTTCAGGTACTCTCCGAACTGGTCTTTTGTGGCAGTTCCCTTGGACGTTTTCATCTGACCTCCGGAAGGGGGGTTGAAATTTAGGCTACCCCAAATTATAATTTCGCCATTCCGAATTTTCAAGGGTTCTATGCGGCGATATCTTTGAAACTTGAAAAGAAGGCCCCGAGAAGGCATAATTCTTCATTAATATTCAATTCATTTTGCACCATAGGGGGATCAACGGTAAAAAAGCCTTTATCGATAGACCATCGTTGCGATACGGCACGAACACGACATCTAGAGGAAGGAGCGTGATATGGAGTACTGGGCCCTGGCCACAGGGGGTGCGGCCATAGTCGGCCTGATCATGGCTTTTATCTATGCCGGGATGGTTACCAGGGAGGACCCCGGTGACGAGAAGATGCGGTCTATAGCCGCCGCCATCCGCGAGGGGGCCATGGCGTTCATCAGGCGGGAGTACCAGGTGCTGGCAGGATTCGTGGTCATCGTCTTCGCCCTCATCGCCATCTTCATCTGGTATCAGCCTCCAGGCGGCGGCGGAGAAAGCACCTATACAGGGATCTATACCGCTATCGCCTACCTCTTCGGGGCGGTATGCTCCATGACGGCGGGTTTCATAGGCATGAATATCGCCACCAAGGCGAACGTACGTACCACCCACGGCGCCGAGCGGGGCACCATGGACGCCCTGGTAATCGCCTTTCGCGGTGGATCAGTGATGGGGCTGACCGTGGCCGGGCTGGGCCTCCTGGGCCTCTCCCTGGTCTATCTCATCTTCGTGGTGTGGTGGAAGGTGATAACCGATCCGGCGGGCCAGGCCTCTATCATAGCCGGCTTCAGCCTGGGCGCCAGCTCCGTGGCGCTCTTCGCGCGCGTGGGAGGCGGCATCTACACCAAGGCGGCGGACGTCGGAGCCGACCTGGTGGGTAAGGTGGAGGCGGGTATCCCCGAGGACGATCCCCGCAACCCGGCGGTCATCGCCGACAACGTTGGAGACAACGTGGGCGACGTCGCCGGCATGGGCGCCGACCTCTATGAGTCCTACGTGGGCTCTATTGTCGCCCCCATAGCCCTGGCGGCCACCGTGTTCGCCCTATCCGGCTCGGATGGGGTCATGAAAGGGATGCTCCTCCCCATGATGATCGCCGGCGTCGGCATTCTGGCCTCGGTGTTAGGGACTTTCTTCGTCAGGGCCAAGGAGGGAAAGCATCTCTCCCGCGCCCTCAATTCCGGGAGTTATGCCGCCGCTCTGATTACTATCGCCGGCACCGTTCCGCTGGTCCTGCTCTGGCTCAAGGATGTCCAGGATGTACAGCATCCCATAGGTTTCTGGATAGCGATCGTGGCAGGACTTGCGGCAGGGTTGTCCATCGGCTGGGTATCCGAATACTATACCTCGGATAAATACCCGCCGGTGAAAGAGATCGCCAAATCTTCACAGACCGGTCCCGCTACCACGATCCTCTCAGGGATATCCCAGGGCATGGAGAGCACTGCGGGTGCCATCTTCCTCTTGGTGGCAGCCATCGCCGGAGCTTATATCGCCGGTGACTGGGCTATGCCCAACATCGCTAACAGCGGCGTCTACGGCATAGCGCTGGCAGCCATCGGCATGCTCTCGACCACCGGCATGACGGTTTCGGTCGATGCTTACGGCCCCATCGCCGACAACGCGGGGGGCATCTCGGAGATGAGCGGCAAGCCGCCGGAGGTCAGGAGGATCACCGACAGCCTGGATTCCCTGGGCAACACCACGGCCGCTATCGCCAAGGGCTTCGCCATCGCTTCGGCGGGCGTAACGGCGCTCGCCCTCTTCACCGCATATACCAGCGCGGTGGGCATCGACAACATCAACCTGCTTAAGTGGCAGACGGTTGTGGGACTGTTCCTCGGTGGCATGTTCCCCTTCCTCTTCTCGTCCATGGCCATCAAGGCCGTGGGCCAGGCAGCGTCCAATATGATCGAGGAGGTGCGCCGCCAGTTCCGCGACATCCCCGGCTTGAGAGAGGGGAAGGAGGGGGTCAGACCGGAGTACGCCAAGTGCGTGGATATCAGCACTAAGGCTGCTCTCAAGAGCATGATCCCGCCGGCCTCCATCGCGATAGTCAGCCCGGTGGTCATCGGGCTCTGGGATGTCGAAGCCCTGGCGGGTTACCTGGCAGGGGCCCTGGTGGTGGGCTTCCTCATCGCCATCTTCATGGCCAACGCAGGTGGAGCATGGGACAACGCCAAGAAATATATCGAGGCCGGCAACCTGGGTGGAAAGGGTACTCCTGTCCACGCAGCGGCCGTCGTGGGCGATACGGTCGGAGACCCCTTCAAGGACACCGCCGGGCCCTCCATGAATATTATGATCAAGGTTATGTCGGTCATCGCCCTGGTCTTCGCGCCCCTGTTTATCTGACAGCACCGGCTGGCGATATCGTATACAACCGCCGCCCGCATGGGCGGCGGTTTTTTATGACAGTTGAAGATCAATGTGGTAGGGCAAGAAGCAGGATGCTTGACGGTGTTTGTCTAAATATGATACGTCTATTTGCCGAATGTAGGCCTAGGTAGTCAATGGAACGGATTACCAACACGGGGATGAGATGGTATGAAGCTGATCATAACCGAGAAAAACACTACGGCCAGGCGCATCTCGACCATCCTCTCGGATGGCAAGGCGAAGCCTCTGGCCAAGTCGCGCAACCCCGTGTACACCTTTGATATCAACGGTGACGAAGTTCATTGCGTCGGTCTGAAGGGTCATATCCTCAAGGTGGATTTTCCGGCGCAGTACCAGCAATGGCAGGACGTGGAACCTCGGGAACTCATCCACGCAGATATCATCAAGGTCCCCACAAATAAATCTCTTATAAAGAGCATACAGACCGAGGCGAAGAAAGCGGACGAGGTAATAATCGCGACAGACTTCGACCGCGAGGGAGAACTCATCGGGGTCGACGCCATTAACAAGATAAGGGAGGTACGTCCGGATGTTCCCGTAAAGAGGGCGCGCTTCTCGGCATTGACGCCGGTGGAGATCAAAAGGGTCTTCGCCCAGCTCGATGACCCGTACTACAGTCTCGCCTCCGCGGGGGAGGCCCGACAGGATATCGACCTCATCTGGGGAGCCAGCCTCACCCGGTTCATAAGCCTGGCATCAACCCGGCTGGGAAAGAACTTCCTCTCCGTAGGCCGGGTTCAGAGTCCCACCCTGGCTCTTATCGTGGACCGGGAAAAGGAGCGCAAGGCCTTCGTCCCCACTCCCTTCTGGACTCTGAAGATCTCGTGTGTCAAGGGAGATGAGTCCTTCCAGGCCGTACATGCCAAGGAACGCTTCCCCAGCGAGGAGGAGGCACGGAAAGCACTCTCGCATCTCGAGAAGACGGCGCTGGTCAAGGAGATCAAGAACACCGAGAGAAACGTAAAGCCGCCTACTCCCTTCAACACCACCGGCTTTCTCACCGCGGCCGGCACACTGGGATTCACTGCGGCTAAGGCCATGAATATCGCCGAGAATCTGTATATGAACGGTTATATCAGCTATCCACGCGTGGACAATACGGTTTATCCTCCCTCACTGGATTTGCGCAGCATATTGCAGGAGCTCGCGGCGAACCCGGAGTTCTCACCGCTGTGCGCTTCATTGCTGGCGAAGGACAAGCTGACGCCCACGCGCGGCAAGAAACAGACCACCGATCATCCACCCATACACCCCACCGCCTCGGCTGCGCGCAGTAAACTATCCCCGCAGGAATGGAAGATCTACGAACTCGTGGTGCGCCGCTTTATGGCAACCCTTGCCGGAGATGCGGTAGTGTTGTCGGTGCGCGCCGATCTCGATTGCGGACCCGAACCCTTCATTGCGCGAGGTAGCCGTACGGCTGAGGAGGGTTGGTATAAGTACTATCCCTACGGGCGCAAGAAGGAGGTCTTACTTCCCTATCTCGAGGAAGGAGAGAAGGTACGCGTTGATGAACCTCCGGAATTGAAGAAAGGGGAGACACAACCCCCGCCCCGCTATAGCCAGGGCAAACTCATAGAGAAAATGGAGGAGTTGGGCCTGGGGACGAAATCCACCCGCCACTCCATCATCGAAGGCCTCTACGGGAGGGGTTACATCTACGGCGACCCTATTACGCCCAGCGAGACGGGCACCGCGGTAACCGAGGCATTACGTAAATACGCGGGCGTTATCTCTTCCCCCGAGATGACCTCGGCGCTGGAGCGGGACATGGATGCCATCGTGGATGGCACGGAGACCCAGGCGGAGGTCGTGGACAAATCGCGCGATATCCTTGCCGATGTGATGCACCTGCTGGAGAAGAGCAAGGAGGAGGTGGCCACCGAGATCCGCAACGGCATCAAAGAGGACCGTATCCTTGGAACCTGCCCTACATGCGGATCCAACCTCCGCATAGTCAAGGCCAAGAAGAGCAAAAAACGCTTCGTGGGATGCAGCGGCTACCCGGACTGCACCACGACCTACCCTCTTCCACAGACCGGTACCATAATGCCCACCGGGGAGGTGTGCCAGGACTGCAACTCTCCCAAGGTGCGGGTGGTAAACAAGGGCCGCAGGCCCTGGATCTTCTGCCTCGATCCGGAATGCCCGACGAAGAAAGAGGCCAAGGAGAAGAAGGAAAAGGCGGCGGATTAGTTCCCGAGCCCGGGGAGAACGGCCCTCGCTCCTGTAGGGCTGGTGTGCCTGGGCCCGGGGATAACGGTCCTCGCTCCTGTCCGCAGGTTGCATACCCATTACTAGACCTTACTCTCGTACATGCTGCTCCCAATGTCGCTTCAGACCGACCCCACAGTTCCCAGGCAGTGTTTTCTATACTGGACGACACCTTTTTATGGAGTTATCCTTTGTAGCCTTTAAAGATGCACGGATGCTCCCAATGTCACTTCAGACCGACCCCACAGTTCCCGTTTAGCCGCCTCTTGTGCGGGGCTGCTAAGACGGATGGGGTTCGCCTGAGGGCGTGGCAGCGCAGATCACGGGTGCCAGGCCTCCTTGGATGGAAGACGGGTATCAGGCCTCCTTGGATGGAAGACGGGTATCAGGCCTCCACATGGAAATGTGGAGGCGCTGACACGCCGGATAATCAATGGTGGAGGCGCTGACACGCCGGATAATCAATGGTGGAAGCGCTGACACGCCGGATAATCAATGGTGGAAGCGCTGACACGCCGGATAATCAATGGTGGAGGCGCTGACACGCCGGATAATCAATGGTGGAAGCGCTGGGACACCGCCGCACCGTCCGTCGGGTGGCACTGTAGCTTACGCGATGCAAACCACCAAACGTGATTGCTCAGACGTATGGGGTGCACTTCCCCGCGTGTCAGCGCAGATCACGGGTGCCAGGACAGGCGCTGGGACACGCTAGGCCACCCCGTCGGGTAGCCTAGTGGCTTACGAGAATAATACTGTCGAGCGTAGTTGCTCAGACGTGGGGATTCGCTATCGAGCGTGGGTACGCAGACGGGGGATTTGCGCGGGTTGAAGCGGTTATAGGAAAATAGCCTAGGCGATCGAAAGGAGAACGGGGAGGTCAAATGCTGAAAGTCGCCGTTGTCGGTGCCGGTCAGGTGGGCTCCACCACGGCCATGCGCCTGGCTGAACAGGGCGTGGCGGACGTGGCGTTGCTCGACATCGACGGTAAGCTCGCCCGGGGCAAAGCGCTGGACATCTCCCAGGCCCTGCACCTTACGGATTCCAGGGCGAAAATATCCGGAGGCAGCGATTATGGACTCGCGGCGGGAAGCGATGTCGCGGTGATCACGGCGGGATTCCCGCGCAGGCCGGGTATGTCCCGGTCGGACCTCCTGGAGAAGAACGCTGCCGTAGTCAAAGAGGTGGTCCTGGCACTGCAGCGGGAAGCGCCCGATTGCGTGCTGATCGTGGTGACCAACCCCCTGGACGAGATGTCCTATCTGGCCTGGAGGATCACGGGATGGGAGCGCCACAGGGTGATGGGGATGGCGGGACTGCTGGACGGCTCGCGCCTGGCCCACTTCGCAGCGGGCGAGCTCGGTGTAGCTCCGGGACGGGTGATGCCGATGGTCCTGGGGAGTCATGGAGACACCATGCTGCCTTTGTCCCGCCTGTCACACGTGGACGGAGTCCCCTTGAGCGAACTCATCGCCATGGAGAGATTGCGCGAGCTGGAGGACAGGACCAGGGATGGGGGAGCGGAGATCGTAGCGCTGCTCGAACAGGGCAGCGCCTACTATGCACCCTCGGCCTGCATTGCCCGCATGGTGCGTGCCATCCTGGATGACGAGGGCTACCAGGTGGCCGCGAGCGTGTACCTGCAGGATGAATACGGGCTGCGGGACGTGTTCCTTGGGGTACCGGTGATATTGGGGCGCGAGGGCTGGAGGGAAGTAGTTGAACTGGAGCTTCTTCCCGAGGAGCGAGAGGGACTGGCGGCCTGCGCGCGCGTGATCAAAGAGAGGATGGACGAGCTCGATGGGTGGCTCGAGGGTTCTCACTCCTGAAGAGATATCCATGACCGTGGAGGAGCTGGCAAGGGACATCAGCACCGATCTTCCCCCGGACGTGTTGGAGGCCTTGGAGCACGCGGTCGAAACAGAGTCAAATCCCCTGGCGCGCTACGCATTGGAGATGCTGGTTGAAAACGCCGGCACGGCCAGGCGGGAAGGCCTGCCGCTCTGCCAGGACACCGGCATGTTTCATCTCTTCATAGAGCTGGGCGAGGGAATCGCCCTTGCGCACGGTTACGTCGAGGCCGCCGACGAAGGTCTGCGCGCTGCCACGGCGAAGATTCCCTTGAGGTCTTCCCTGGTGGACGACCCGCTTTCTGACAGGCGCGACCGCGGAGACAACACGCCGGTCGTCGTCCACGTGGGAGAGGGAGGCCCGGCCGGCAAGGCACGGCTGACCCTGCTGGCCAAGGGCGGGGGCAGCGAGAACGCCACCCAGCTCTTCATGCTCCTTCCGGGAGAGGGGTGGGAGGGGGTAAAGAAAGCCGTGTTGAAAGCGGTGAGCGCGAAGGGAGCCCATGCATGCCCCCCTGTAGTGGTCGGAGTGGGCGTGGGGCCGGACGCATCGGGATCCATAGAACTGGCTTTGAGGAGCCTGCTGCGACCGCTGGGTGAGCGAAACCGGCGCAAAGACCTCGCGGCATATGAGGAAGAGATGCTGGCGGCCGTGAACGCCCTGGGCATAGGGGCCGCGGGGCTGGGCGGAGATGCGACCGCGCTCGACGTGCACCTGGAAGAAGCGCCCGTACATATCGCCAGCCTGCCGGTGGGAGTAGTGATTTGCTGCCACGCTCTCAGGCGAGGTACGTCAGAGGTATAAGATGGAGGACGTTAAAAACACGGAGACAAAGGAGTGCGTGGAAGGACCACCCAAGGGATTCCAGCGCACCGAAGAGAACCTCCAGATCAAACCGGCTGCCTATCGCGACCTGCTGCGCAACCGTGATTTCCTGCTGCTGTGGGCGGGTCAGATGGTCTCCGCCATAGGGGACTGGATCATCGTCGCCATATTGCTGGCCCTGGTCAAAGACGTAGCGGGCGGAAAAAGCTGGGCCATCAGCGTCATGATGCTGGTCAAGTTCCTGCCCGCCGTTCTCCTCGGCTTCCTGGCGGGGATCATCATCGACCGCGTAGACCGCAAGAAGACCCTGATCGTATGCGATCTCAGCCGAGCGGGGCTGGTTATCCTCTTCGCCTTCTCGGACAGACTGCTCATGATCCTGGTCCTGGTCTTTATCATCGAGACCTTCAGCATCATCTACGGACCGGCCAAGGACGCCTCCATCCCCGACCTGGTGGAGCCGGAGCAACTGGCCAACGCCAACTCCCTCAACCAGCTCACCCTTTTCGCCTCCATGGCCTTCGGCACGGCCATAGCCGCCAGCATCGTCGGCCTTATCGCCTGGTTGTGGAAAGACGTGGACCCCAACCGGGCCGCCTTTTTCGTCGATTCCCTGACCTTCATAATCTCGGCCTTCCTCATCTTCAAGATCAGGGGGTTCAGGCGGCTGAGCGAGGAGGAGAGGGTCAAGATGTCCTCCGCGCAGGTGAAACAGGATTTCAAGGAAGGGCTGCGCTACCTGTGGAACCATCGTCTAACCCGCATAATCCTCATCCTGGACCTGGCCTGTTTTCTCGGCGGCGGGACCATCTACGTTTTGACCATCGGCTTCGTCAATTACGTTCTGGGCAGGGGCGATTCAACCTTCATGGCCATACTGTCCGTCCTTCTCTTCGGCATCATGGCCGGCTCCATCCTGGGTGGAGTCCTCGGGGGTTACGTCAAGAAAGAGAGGGTCATGGGCCTGGCCATATCCGGCTTCGGCGCTGGGGTAATCGTTTTTTCGCTGCTCTCGATAGTCTGGCTGTCGTTCATCGTCGCCTTCTTCGGCGGGGTGTGTATGGGCTACGCCATCGTGGGGATGATCACACTGCTCATGGAGACCCTGGACGAGGAGTACCGCGGCCGCGCCTTCGCGGCCATCCAGGTGATCATGCGCGCCTCCATCTTCCTCTCCATCATGCTGGCCGGTCCCATGGCAGACCTTATCACCGCCATCGGCCGCAGGATAGGCCTGAGTTCCATCAACCTGGGGATAATACGGTTCGGAGGCAGCTTCGAGGGGAATATAGACGGGGATTTCGCCAACTTCAAGTACCTGTTCAACGGCCCGCAGATGATCCTGTTCATAGGCGGTATAGTCATCCTGATAGCCGGGATCTACGGGCAACGTTCTTTTCACCGTTACTTCGGCTGGAGCATCCACGACAAGATCTTCACGAGGAGGCAGAAGGTAGGGGAGACGGTATGGGAGCCGGCATTGGTGGACGCTGATGGAGAGATCTGCGCTGACGAAACCCCGGAGGAAGGGGAGACGGCCGTGGAGAGAATAGAGGGGGAGATGGAGGAGATCAGCGAGGCGAAACAGGCCCTGGAGAAAGAAGTGATCGGCACAGCCGCGAGCGATGAGGCTGCACCAGGCCTGGTGCAGCCGGCGGAAGAGGGAGGGAGCGCTCCGGATGGGGAAGGGGAGGAAGTCTGAAAGCGGCGGGGAGCCCGAGGTCCAACGGATAAAGCTGCCGCTGACGCGCGCCAAGCGCAAGGAACTGAGGGCGGGGGACCGCCTGCTCCTGACCGGGAGGATTTTAACCGCCCGGGACCGGGCCCACCGCAGGCTGGCCGAAACGCTGGAGAAGGGCGAGCCCCTTCCGGTCGAGTTGCGCGGCGAGATCGTCTATTACGCGGGGCCCAGCCCGGCTCCGAAAGGAAAAACCGCCGGCTCGGTAGGTCCCACCACCGCCGCGCGCATGGATCCCTATACGCCTCACCTGGCCGCACAGGGCGTGGCGGCATTCATAGGTAAGGGCCCGCGTTCGCCCGAGATACACCGCGCCCTGCGCGAACACGGCTCCCTCTACCTGGTGGCGGTGGGAGGAGCGGCGGCCCTGCTCGGCTCCAGGGTCCGGGCCGTCAAGGTCGTAGCATTCGAGGAGCTGGGACCCGAGGCCATCTACGAACTGGAGGTGGAGGATTTCCCGGTCGTGGTCGGGTTCGATCTGGCGGGAGGGAACGTCTTCTCCCACCTCCCTTGACCTGAACGAGAGGTTATTCAGCCCTCGCCCGTGCAATATATAACACACGGTCCCCGCCGGCCTGAGCATGGTGTAATATAGTAATGCCATAGCTGGAGAACGAGGAGAGAAGGTAAAATGCCAGAGCAGAACCAACGCGGAAAAGGAAGCAAAGGGAAGAGCCTGTTCATCACCTTCGAGGGCGTGGAGGGTTCCGGAAAAACCACTCAGATCAACATGTTACACGCCCATCTCCTGCGCATGAAAGTCGATGTCATCGCGACACACGAACCGGGGGGGACCCTCATCGGAGAGGAGATACGCCGCGTCCTCCTCGATCCTACTTTCAAGCAGATGCATCCCATGACCGAGACCGTCCTCTATGCGGCGGACCGCGCACAGCATTTCTACGAGGTGATCAAACCAGCCCTGGATGCGGGCAAAGTGGTCATCTGCGACCGCTTCATCGATTCAACCCTGGCCTACCAGGGAGTGGCACGAAGGGTGGGCATGGAGGGCGTACAGAACCTCAACGAATGGATAACCGACGACCTCTACCCGGACATCACCTTCCTGCTGGATATACCGTACCGCATAGGGTTGAAGCGCCTGCAGGAAAGGAAGAGGTCACTCGACCGTATGGAGGACGAGGAGTCGTCCTTTCACGAGCAGGTACGGGAGGCCTACCAGACCCTGGCGAAGTTCTATCCCCAACGATTCGTGGTTCTCAACGGCACGGAAAAACCGGAGAACATCCACCACTATGTGATGCAGGAAGTGACGAAGCTCTTAGGCTGAACGACCCGCGCCTTTGAGCGCGGCCGGGTTGCGGCGACAGATTTCCACAGGCCTGAACGCTATTTTGCATACGAAAATCCTGCCGCGCAAGAACAGATCGGAGACGAGCGAGATGGAATGCATCGGTTGGGAAGAGATATACGGACAGGAAAAGGCCGTTAGTTTTCTCGTGGAAACCCTGGCCAGGGTAGAGGTGCCCCATGCCCTGATGTTCACCGGGCCCAGGGGAGTAGGTAAATGCTCTACCGCTGTCCTCTTCGCCGCCGCGCTTTTCTGTCCCGCAGGCCGGCCCGATGCCTGTCCCTCGTGTCATAAGGTGGCCAGGGGAGTCCACCCCGATCTGCACCTGGTGGAAGCGGAGGGAAGCCAGATACTTATCAGCCAGATACGGGATCTGGAGAAAGACCTTAGCATCAAGCCCAAGGAATCCACGCGCAAGGTGGTGATCGTAGACGAGGCGGGGACCATGAACCAGGAGGCGGCCAACGCTTTCCTCAAGACCCTGGAGGAGCCGCCGCCTGAGACATATATCATCCTGGTGGTCGAGAGCAGGGAAGCCCTACTCCCGACGGTGGCCTCACGCTGCCACGAGGTACGCTTCTCGGCCCTGGGAAAGGCGGACATAGAGAAGTTCCTGGTGGAGAGGGAGGGCATGCAGCAGGCCGAGGCGGAGAAGATCGCCCGGCTCAGCGGGGGCATATTCGGCCGCGCCATGATGTGGGCGCGAAATCCCGAACTTGCCATGCATTGGACCCGGGGTGTGGAGCTGGCTGCGTCCATGCGGCGATCATCCCTTCTATACCTGCTCGAGAAGCTGGAAGAGGAGCGGCAACTCCTGGAGGATGTCACGGCTTCCAGCGGGGAGGAGGACCTGGAAATATACATCAAGGCCATGGACAAACGCGCTGGAGAGCAGCTGCGTAAGCGCTGGGAAAAGAGGGAGAAAAGGGAGACCCTGAAGCTGCGCCATCAGGCTGCGCTTGATCTCTTCGATGGCATGAGCTCCTTTTACAGGGATATAATGCTCTTAAACTTGGCAGAAGAACAGAAGGGAAGGGCTTCCGGCGGGGTGACCCTGATGAACCGGGAATGGATGGAGGAACTGGAAAGAGAAGCCTTGCACCTTGGAAGCGAGGAATCGATGCGCCGCCTGGAGGCGTTGCAGAAAGCGAGAAAAGCCCTGGAGGCCAACGTGGATATCGGGCTGCTTTTGGACAGCCTGGTGCTGGAGCTGAAGGGCTTGACGGGATAAGCGGGCGCATGTGGCGCCGCAGGAGGATACCGCATGGCTGTTATCGTCGGAGTGAGTGTAAAAAAGGGTTGTAAGATCGCCTATTTTGATCCGGACCGGCTGTCGCTGCGCATAGGTGACGAGGTCATCGTGCCCACCTCCAAGGGAGTCGAGTTCGGGGTGGTCACCTCGCCGCCGCGAGAGATCCCGGAGACCAGCGTGTTCGAGGATTTGAAAAAGGTGGTCAGACGCGCCACCGACCGAGACCGCCAGCAGAAGGAACGTAACGAGATACGCCGCGACCGTGCGTTTCGTAAGTGCCAGGAACTAATTGTCAAACACCAGCTGCCTATGAAGCTTATCGATATAGACTACGCCTTCGATGGAAGCTCCATCACCTTTTTCTTCACGGCCGAGGGAAGGGTGGATTTCCGGGCGCTGGTTCGCGACCTGGCGTCCGCCCTCAAGACGCGTATCGAGCTGCGCCAGATAGGCGTGAGGGACGAGGCCAAGATGATCGGGGGGCTCGGTCCCTGCGGCCGCACGTTGTGTTGCGCCCTTTTCCTGGACGAGTTCCATCCCATCTCCATCCGCATGGCCAAGGAGCAGCACCTGCCGCTTAATCCCGCTAAGATATCCGGCGTTTGCGGGCGCCTGATGTGCTGTCTCCGCTACGAGCAGGACTCCTACCGAAGGTTCATGCTGTGGGTTCCGGCCGTAGGAGAAAGGGTAGTGACGGAGCGGGGCGAGGCCCGGGTTGTCCTGCATGATGTGATGAGCGAGAGCGTTATTCTGGAGCTGGAGAGTGGGGAGAAGTTCGCCTTGCCGGCCGCGTATTTCGGCCCCGAACCGGAGGAAGTGGAGATAGAAATCGAGGAGGCCGATGACGAGATCGTGGAGGATTCGGATATAGAGCTGGGCGAGGAAATGGAATGAACTGGGAACCATCTGCTTTCCGCTTATGATCACATCTCGTCGACATCGTCCCTGCTAGTATGCTATATATTGTTACTATCCTGATTTACGCAGATCAGTAGCCCGTAAAGGAAGGTAAAAGGAAGATCATGGTAGAGGTCAGATTCCACAGCCTGGGGGGCCAGGGCGCCGTAACCCTCATCAACATGATGGCCCAGGCGGGGGACTTGATCGGCAGGAACGTGCAGGCGTTCCCTTTCTTCGGCGCGGAGCGGAGGGGCGCCCCAGTGATGTGCTTCCTGCGCATGGACGACAAGCCCATCGACCTGCGCAGCCAGATCTACCAGCCTGATTTCCTGGTGGTCATGAGCCCTTCCGTGCTGGATGTGGCTATCGAGGAGGGAACGAAGGAGGGAACTGTGCTCCTGGTCAATATGAAAGAAGATCAGGCAAAGAGCAGCCTCGCACACCTGCCCTTCGCTTCGTATGCAGTGGACGGCACCTCAATAGCCATAGATCTTGGCATGGAAGTGGAGGGGCTTCCGGTTGTGAACATCGCCTTTCTGGGGGCCGTGTCCTACGTGACCGAACTCGTCCCACTGGAAGCGATTACCGAGGTGATAAGGGATAGTACGCCGGAATCTCGCGTAGAGGCGAGCATGGAAGCGGCGAGGCGCGGCTTCACATCCGTGGTTGAGATAAAGAAAGGAAAGGCGCCGGCGCGCCGGGAGAGGAAGAACGCCGCGCCCTGAGAGTATACAGGCAGGTACGGGCGGTCGATGCCGCCGTCGAGAAAGGCCAGAGATGCCCAAGCGCAAGAAGAAAGAGGAAAAGGAAGAGGAAGAGATAGGATTTGTCACCACCCTCTCCGTTCCATGCGAGGGAAGCGTGGGCAAGACGGGGAGTTGGAGGATATTCATGCCTGTCCTGGACGAGGAGAAATGCAATAAATGCCTGCTCTGCTGGATATATTGTCCGGAGGCATGCATAAGCAAGGATATAGTGATCAATTACGATTACTGCAAGGGATGCGGCATCTGTGCCGAGGAATGTCCGCGGAAGGCTATAACCATGGTGAAAGAGGAGAAAGATGAGACTGGTTGATACGGGGAACCATATCGCGGCCTGGGGCGCGCGCCTGGCGCGAGTCGAGGTGGTTTCCGCCTATCCCATTACGCCCCAGACGCAGGTGATCGAGGAGATATCCCGCTTCATCGACGAGGGGGAGATGGACAGCGAATATATCCCGGTGGAGAGCGAACACAGCGCGATGGCCGCCATGATCGGCTCGGCGGCCATGGGCATACGCTCCTTCTCGGCTACATCCGCCCACGGCCTGGCCTACATGCACGAACTGCTGCACTGGGCCGCGGGTATCCGCCTGCCCATGGTCATGGTCAACGTCAATCGCGCCCTGGGTCCTGGCTGGAACATCTGGTGCGATCACCAGGACACCATGGCGGCGCGGGACACGGGGTGGGTACAACTCTACTGCGCCTCTCATCAGGAGGTGCTGGATACGGTGATCCAGGCATATCGCATCTCCGAGGACCTCAAGGTCATCCTTCCGGTGATGGTCTGCTACGACGCCATCTTCATCAGCCACAATTACATGCAGGTAGAGATACCGGATCAGGACAAGGTGGATGAGTTCCTACCGCCCTTCCGAAGCCTCTGGAAGCTGGACCTGGACTACCCGCTCACCCATGGCTCGGTCATATACCCGGACGATTACGAGGAAGTGCGCTATTCCATGTTCCAGGGCCTCGATAACGCGCGCAAGGTGATCGAACAGGCCGCTTACGAATACCGCGACATAGTAGGAGGCTATCACGGCGGAATGGTCGAGACCTACCGTATGGATGACGCAGACTGCGCCCTGGTGGCCATGGGAAGCATGGCATCTGAATGCAAGGTGGCCGTTGATAGGCTGCGCGAACTCGGGCACCGCTGCGGCCTGGTGCGCATTCGCTCTTACAGGCCTTTTCCCATCCGGGAACTGAGGGAGATGCTTTCCTCTTTGCGAGCGGTCATGGTGCTGGACAGGGGTGTTTCCTTCGGGCTGGAGGGTGCCCTCTATTCTGAGATAAAGGCGACCATATACGGGCGCGGAGACGCAGCTGTATATAATATGATAACCGGCCTCGGCGGGCGGGACGTGACCTACGATCTCGTGGTTGAGAACACCATAGCCGCCCTGCAAGGAAAACTCGAGACGGAGAGCAGGTGGCCAAATGTGCGCCTGAACGAGCACCACCGTATAAGCAAGAAGGGGCTGGAGGAATACTGGAAAAAGGAGGGAGTGCTGTGAGGCTGCGCGACTTCCCCGAGGACGAGGTCTTCCTGCAGGGAAGCGCCGCCTGCCAGGGCTGTCCGGGGAGTGCGGCGCTGCGCGTGGCGTTCAAGGCCCTGGGTCGTAATACCATCCTTGCGGTGATCGCGTCCTGCACCTCGGTGTTCCAGAGCCCCTTTCCCCTTTCCGCCCTGGATATCCCCACCATTAATATGGCGTTCGCGACCGGCGGGGCCGTCGCTTCAGGTATCACCGCTGCTGCGGATCGCCTGGTTGCAAGGGGCGATTTCGAGGAGAAGCCCACCGTCCTCGCTTGGGCGGGAGACGGCGGTACCTATGATATCGGCATCCAGGCCCTCTCCGGAGCAGCGGAGCGAAACACCGATTTTATCTACGTCTGCTACAACAACGAGGCGTATTCGAATACGGGGACGCAGCGCAGCGGTGCAACGCCCTTCGCGGCATGGACCACCAATACCACAAAGGGCAAGGGGGAATGGCGCAAGGACATCGCCCAGATCATGGTGGCACACGGCGTGCCCTACGTGGCCACGGCTTCCCTGGCCTATCCCACGGACATGTACAACAAATTCGCCAAGGCCAAGGAGATAAAGGGCACCCGCTACATCGAGATACAAGCGCCCTGCCCGCCGGGGTGGAAGTTCCCCTCCAGCCATACCATAAAGGTGGCGCGCATGGCGGTGCAGAGCGGGATGTGGATGCTTTATGAACACGAGAGAGGCAAGACCTCTTATTCCGCCGGGACTCAGCGCATCATACAGGGCCAGTCAAGGCGCGTGCCGGTGGAGGAATACCTCGAGGTACAGGGCAGGTTCCGCCATCTTTTCTATCCGCAAAAGGACGAGGAGAAGATAGCCGATATCCAACGCCGCATAGACCATATCTTCGAAACCCTGCAGTTCACCCACAAGATGAAAGAGCATATCATGGACATCGAGCTGGCCCAACCCCGCTAGGGCTGACCCCAGGCGTGGAGGCCTGACCCCCGACGTTGAAAATGGAGGGCTGACCCCCGGTGACGGTTGACGTTATAATGCAATATTGTGAAAGGATGCCGACGTAGCTCAGCAGGTAGAGCAGCTCACTCGTAATGAGCAGGTCAGCGGTTCGAGTCCGCTCGTCGGCTCCATTTTTTTACCAAGTCTGGATAGACGGACATATCTTTGGATAAGAGACCCAGGAACCCGAGATGATCCTCAACACTCCACCTTTCTTCAAGCGATCTCTGTTCAGCCTGTACATGGTGAAAACAAGGCAGGACAAGATGATAAGATAGGCACCGAAGAAGATGGAGGACCCCAAGGGTGATGAGAGGTCAAGGTCGGTGAAGATGATTATCGCATAACGGATCATCCACAGAACGATGAACACCCGGCCCTGAATCTTCTCTGGAAAGAATCGATTTCCTTGCCATATATTGGATGATTCCTCGATATTCGAGACTTGACCCACCCGCGTTCAAAGCGCAGGCTTTAGGCATATTGGCAAGCCTAATAAAGGGAAATAGCATCTCCTGGCGATATAATATGGCGGGTGGGATAAACAGAGGTATTTATGCTAGGAGGGGGAATTCCTGCAGGAGATAGCTACGTTACCAATCAGATATATCAATAGCCAGAACAACAATAAGGGTAGGGGATGTCAGAAATCTTGATCTTCGTGATTAAGGCAAGGATACCATGTTTAAAAGGATTAAAGATCATTTGTGGATTCAACCAAAAGAAGAGCATCCTTTATCTGATGTAGAATCGGCAAAAGTTCCGAGCTCTGGTGAGAACGATTCAAGTGAAACCTCGTTCATGACATGCCCTCAGTGTGGAGCAATAAGAACACCGGAATACAAGTTTTGCACAAAGTGTGGTCTCAGGTATGAGGAAGCCAAACCTCCAGGTGTTTCACAGCATGGTGTAGCCACACCTTATCAGAGTCCCCCCCAATATCCAGTGCCGCCCGTTATGCCGGCAAAGAAGAACGATGGTTCATGTGTTGCCTCTCTGGTCCTGGGAATACTGGCTTGGATCGTCCCTTTTGCCGGCATACTGTTCGCAGTACTGGCGATAATATTTGGAGCGACAGGTGTAAGAAAGGTAGATAGAAATCCGCATTACCTCACAGGTAAGGGGCTGGGTACCGCTGGATTGATATTGGGCATAACCGGACTTGCTGTATCTATTGTCGTTGTCTCGATCGCCGTCCCCGTGTTCTTCTCCGCACGCAGCAGCGCACAGGAAAAGACGTGTCAAGCGAATATGCGAATGATAATCTCTGCCTCAAATATATATGCTGCTGCGAACAATGGCGAATACCCCACGTCAATGGATGACCTTGTGCCAGATTATTTAGAAGAGGAATTGCGATGTCCGGAAGATAATTCAAGATACATCATCGAATGGAGTCCGTACTCGCCTCCGGAGATATCGTGTCCCAACCATGGGAGTTTATGAACTGTATCTTTGATGTGAAGTAGAAGTTGTAAACATGTCTCCATAATATGAAAACAGCGGTAGCGTGGATCATGACGACATTGAAAGGCGCTTGAAGTCGCCGTTCAATCCTTATCGTGCGGTTTGTCCTCTGGAGCCCAGTCGATCTTCCACACGAACAGGTTCCCTATCCAATGCCGCCTTGATCTTGGATATCTGGGACCCTTGGGGACCCGAACGCGCTTTTTTTGCCAGCCCCTCCTGACCCGGTCCGATTCCAGTATCCTCACGCACAGGTACGCGGTAAGTACGGCGGCGGCTATGGAAGCCACGATGGTGAATACGGTCCAGAACATCCCGACCCCTTGTCTTGATGCGTTCAGATATCAGCCCACGCCCCTATTATCGGACCTGCGAGGGATAAATTGTATTAGTCACCAGCTTACCGGACACTCACCCTCCTAGATAGCAAAGCAGCCATCCCGTCCCTTTGGGTAAAATTGATGG